>CAZPBD010000069.1:0-13954 GCA_964584655.1 uncultured Pseudobdellovibrionaceae bacterium
AAATCAAGCAAGTCATCGATTTTGTAGAAGATTATTCTAAACCAGGATTCAATGCGATGTGGAGCTTTGTGATCAATGCTTTACGTCCGTTTTCTGCGGGCATGGGACTTCGAGTTTCTCACCTCAGTCCTCAACAAGTTGAAATCGTGATCCCTCACTGGCTCAGAAATCAGGATGAAGGTCCACTTCACGAGGCCACATTTCTAACCGCAGTGAAAGAGGGTCAACGTTTGTGGCTCCAAAGACTTTTAGGCTCGAAGGTCAGTTACCAAATTCAATCTTACTCTTTTAAAATTCACCATCCGATTTTTTCAAGTGCTCGTGCGAGCTTTTCCTTTGAATCCGAAGACATCGAAATTTTTCTTCGAGAAACTCAGCAAAAACAAGTGATGAACTCGACTTTTATTTGGCAGATTAAAGATGAGTCTGAAAAAATTGGTGCAGAGATCGAAATTCAAGTGCAAATTTCTGTCCCTCATCAAATTGAAAGCAGTGGACAGAAAAAAAAGCCCAGAAAGGATTCTTAAAAATGCCAATCCTAGAATCCAACATCGATACACAATCAGTTCAGTTTAAAGAAAACAAAACAGCTCTGATGGAAACAGTTCGAGTTTTTACTGATCGACAAAATCAAAGTCGAAAAGGTGGCGGAGAAGAGGCCATCAAAAAACATAAAGCCCGAGGTAAAAAAACAGCTCGTGAGAGAATCGAGGCCATGATTGATTCTGGTACGGCTTTTTTAGAGTTTTCTAGTCTTGCCGCCTATGAACTTTACGACGGACAAGCTTCAGGCGCAGGCATCGTGACTGGTATTGGTACCATTGAAAATCAAGAATGCGTGATCATTTCTAATGATGCCACAGTTAAAGGTGGCACCTATTATCCAATGACAGCAAAAAAACATCTACGTGCCCAAGAGGTGGCAATGGAAAATGGTTTACCTTGCATTTACATTGTGGATTCAGGTGGAGCATTTTTACCGATGCAATCTGAAGTTTTTCCTGATCGGGATCATTTCGGTCGAGTCTTTTACAATCAAGCTCGAATGTCAGCTGAAGGTATTCCACAAATTGCAGTGGTTATGGGTTCTTGTACCGCTGGTGGGGCATACGTGCCTGCGATGAGTGATGAGAATGTGATAGTCAAAGACACGGGAACTATTTTTTTAGGTGGACCTCCACTTGTAAAAGCCGCCACTGGCGAAGAAGTGACAGCTCAAGAACTCGGTGGAGCTCAAGTCCACTGTGAAACCAGCGGGGTGACAGATCATTTTGCTGAAGATGATGATCACGCAATTGAAATCACACGAAGTATTGTTTCCCATTTGAATCGGAAAAAAGTGGTCCAGTTAAAAGTAAAACCAAGGGTGGAACCACTTTACCCAGCAGAAGACCTTTACGGAATTATCTCTAAAGACCCTCGAATTCCATTTGATATTCGAGAAGTCATTTCACGAATCGTCGATGGAAGTGAATTCCATGAATTTAAGCCTCTCTATGGTTCAACTCTAGTCACAGGCTTTGCGCACATTTGGGGATACCCTGTCGGAATTATTGCCAACAACGGAGTTCTGTTTTCTGAAAGTGCACAAAAAGGGGCTCACTTCATCGAGCTGTGTGAGCAGCGAGAAATTCCACTTTTATTTTTACAAAATATCACGGGCTTCATGGTCGGAAAAAAATATGAAAACGAAGGCATTGCAAAACATGGTGCAAAGATGGTCATGGCCGTATCCAACGCCCATGTTCCAAAATTCACTGTGATTATTGGTGGATCCTACGGCGCAGGTAACTACGGGATGTGCGGTCGGGCTTATCAGCCTCGCCAATTGTGGATGTGGCCCAATGCTAAAATTTCTGTGATGGGTGGAGAGCAAGCGGCCAATGTGTTGCTGACTGTGAAAATGGAGCAGCTGGCAGCTAAAGGAATTAAAATGTCCGAGGCCGAGCAAGCAGAATTTAAGAAACCAATTTTAGAAAAATATGAAAAAGAAAGCTCAGCTTACTTTTCAACTGCAAGACTATGGGACGATGGAATTATTGATCCTGTGGATACTCGACGAGTGGTTGCGATGGGAATTGCATCGAGCCTTTATAAATCCTGGGGCACCAAGCGCCAGGGTGTATTTAGAATGTAATTAGAAAAAAAGAGGCCTTCATGTTAGAGCAAATTAAAACTGATAAAGTATGGACCTTCCGGTTGAACAGGCCCGAAGTTAAGAATGCTTTTCACCCCGAATTGATCGAAGCCATCACGCAAGCTTTCTTGTCAGTATCAAAAGATCAAAGTGTCAGAGCTATCATTTTGGAAGGGGCAGGGTCTGTTTTTTGTGCTGGAGCGGATTTGAATTGGATGCAGTCTTTGAAGGATGCAGATTTTCAAAAGAACCAACAGGATGCTGAAAAATTGCATACACTTTTTAAAACAATTTGGGATTGTCCAGTGCCCGTGGTTTGTAAGGTTCACGGTGCAGCCTTTGGCGGAGCTTTAGGATTGATGGCTTGTAGTGACTATGTGGTTGTGGATGAAAACATTCAGATGTCCTTCAGTGAAGTCAAATTAGGAATTGCACCCTCTGTGATTTCAGAATTTGTGTTGAAAAAGAATTTACCCAGTCTTGTTTCAACTTGGATGATGTCTGGTATGATGTTCACAGCCCATGAAGCGTTTCATTCAGGCCTTGTTCACAAAGTAAGCTCGACAAATGATCTTGATTCATTTGTTCAAAAATTTATTAAATCAGTTTGTGACTCTGGGCCTGAAGCTGTCAGAGCCACAAAAAAATTAGTCCGAGATCTAGAGGTCACTGATCCTCAAAATGTTCGAGCTCTCACAACAGGTTTGATTGCAAGACTTCGTGTGGGCGCTGAAGGACAAGAGGGCCTTAAAAGTTTCTTAGAAAAACGAAAGCCAAGTTGGATTCAAAAATGACAATGATGAAAAAGTTCAAACGTCTGGCCATTGCCAATCGTGGAGAAGTTGCGGTTCGTATTATTCACGCTTGCCGTGAAATGGGAATCGAATCAGTCCTTTTGCACTCAGAAGCTGATATTCAGTCCCGGGCTTACCGCATGGCTGATAAAACCATTTGTATCGGTGGACCTGCCACTGCTGAAAGTTATTTAAATATTGAAGCTAATATTCAAGGGGCACTGGCGGCTCAAGCAGAGGCTGTGCATCCAGGTTTTGGATTTCTTTCAGAGAACTCTGATTTTGTATTAGCAGTTGAAAAAGCGGGTCTCATTTTTGTGGGTCCAAGTGCACAGGCGATGAAGTCTGTGGGTGATAAAGTGAATTGCAAGAAGCTCGCTCAAAAATTGGGATTGCCTTTAATTCCAGGTTATCAAGGTGAAGATCAATCCATCTCTGTTCTGATGAAAGAAGCAGATAAGATGGGTTATCCCGTTCTTGCGAAAGCTGCAGCGGGTGGCGGTGGTCGCGGAATGAAAGTGATTCGAAACAGTGAAGAGTGTCAGGAAATGCTCGAATCCGCCAGACGAGAAGCGGAATCTGCTTTTGGTAATCCCACATTGTTTTTAGAAAAGTATTTGGAAAAAGCAAAACACATTGAATTTCAAATCTTTGGGGACAGCACGGGACAAGTGACTCATTTTCACGAGAGAGAATGCTCAGTCCAAAGAAGACACCAAAAAATTATCGAAGAATCCCTATCGCCTTCATTAACAGATGAGCTTCGTCGCAAAATGGCGGAAGCCGCCTGTATGCTGGGCCAAGCCGTGGGTTACCAAGGTGCAGGCACTGTTGAATTTTTGCTCGAGGGAAATCAATTTTATTTGCTCGAGGTCAACACTCGTTTGCAAGTTGAACATCCTGTCACCGAAATGGTGATGGGTGTGGATTTAGTCAAAGCTCAAATTTTAACAGCTCAAGGACAATTTGTGATTTCTCAGGAATCCATGAGGCAACCCCATGGACATTCCATAGAATGTCGAATTTATGCAGAGGATCCCTTCAAAGGTGGAATTCCCAGCACAGGATTATTAGGTCAAGTGCATTGGCCGGAAGGCCCAGGCCGACGATTTGAATTTGGTTTTGAGCAGGGTGATACGATTACAAGTTACTATGATCCTATGATCGCAAAGGTCATCGTTTGGGATGAAAGCCGACCGCGTGCCATTGAAAAAATGAAACAAGTTTTAAAGGACTCTGTAGTTTTTGGAGTTCAAACAAATATTCCTTACCTCATTGCGATTTTATCACACCCCGAATTTGTCTCTGGGAAAATGACCACTAAATTTATTGAAACTTATTTTAGTGAACCCTTAAAACCTATTGAACTGAACGATGAAGAAAAAGCTCTTGTTCAATTTTTAACTCAGAAGAAATCGGCAACGACCATGACCCAAGATCTTCAAAATGATTCTCCATTTTTGGGCGCATGGAGGAATTCATGAAAAAGCTTTTTGATTTCAATAAAAAGAAAATTGCTTACTTGGAAGAAAGAATCGGACAAACCCAGTGGATTTACGTCAACGGTAAAACCATTCAAGTGGATCTTTCGCAAGGAAGCCGATCAAGAAAGTCTTCAGTCAGCAAAAGCCAAAACCTACTTCATGCTCCCATGCCCGGGAAGATCACAAAAATTCTTGTCCAAGTGGGGCAAAATATAAATGTCGGGGATTCGGTGATTGTCATGGAGGCCATGAAAATGGAATACACTTTAAAATCCGAAATTCAGTCAACTGTACTTTCTTTAAAGGCTGAAGTCGGAAGCCAAGTTAAACTCGGTCAATTGCTGGTCGAGCTCAAACAGGAGAGCAAGTGAGCCAGCTTACGATTGTAGAAGTCGGACTTCGAGACGGTTTGCAAAATGAATCAGTTCACTTATCAGTGGATCAAAGATTTCAAATTTTAAAAGTTTTGATGCAATCAGGTTTAAAAAGGATCGAAGTCGGAGCTTTTGTGAGATCCGATAAAGTTCCACAGATGGCAGGGACCGCCGAGCTTCTTGAACTTGCTCAAAAGTACAAAGCAGAAAACAAAAAGTTTAAGGATGTTCAGTTTTCAGTTTTGATACCAAATCTAAAAGGCTGGGAAGAGGCCGAGTCCTTGAAACCAGATGAAGTGGCTCTATTTGCCTCCTCCACCGAATCCTTTTCACAGAAAAACATCAATTGTTCGATTGATGAAAGCTTTGAAAGATTTGAGCCGGTGGTCGCTCGTGCAAAAAAGAAGAAAATTAAAATTCGAGGATACTTATCCGTCTGTTTTGGATGTCCTTTCGAGGGCGAAGTTCCAGAAAAACAAGTTCTTCGGCTGATTGATCGCATGTTTAAAATGAAAGTGGATGAAGTTTCAGTGGGCGACACCATTGGTATTGCTCATGTGGGGCAAATCAAAAGCTTATTTAAGAAAATTAAAAGCAAGCACCCACTAAAGAAAGTCGCAGGTCATTTTCATGACACTCGCGGGCAGGCACTAGCCAATATTTTAGCCGCCTATGATTTAGGAGTTAAAATTTTTGATTCAAGCGTGGGGGGATTGGGTGGATGTCCCTATGCTCCAGGTTCTACTGGAAACGTAGCCACTGAAGATGTTTTGTTCATGATGAATGGCATGTCAGTGAAAACTGGAGTTCAGATTCAACCGCTGATTGGACTCAATCATCAAATCGGACAGTGGATGTCTAAAAGTTTACCTTCAAAGGTTTCTCGAGCTGGAATTCCGCAACTAAAATAGATCTTTGGCAGAGTCACAAATCATTTTGATCACACTCTCTTTGTTATGAAGGGTCACTTTCCGCTCTTCATCAAATTTTATATAATCAATTTCGTTTACATTCAATTTTGAGTGAACTTTAGTCATCTCATCCAGGTTTTTTTTAGGGTAGTAAATGACTTTCCAAACTTTCCTAGGAAACTGCAAAAGGACTCTCTGTTCTGTTTCATTTTCTTTGGACAACTTTGTTTTAACAACCTCTTTCAGTTGAGCCAATTTGGCCTGCATGGTTTCGGGTTTTTCATGGGAAAGCAGATAGTCCTCGGCTTTTGCGAGCAATTCAAAGCCTCTGGTTTTTTCAGATCTCTGCTTTGAGCTTAATGTGGAATATTCCTGTGAAAACTCAGCAAATTTCAAAAATTCCTGAAAAGACAGTGAAAGGTGCTGAGGCTGGGATAACAAACCTAGCTTTACGAGAAAGGGAAACTTGTCTTCAATCTTCTTTGTTGCTGAATCTTGTAACTGGCAATCCTTCTTCAAATCGACAAGCTCGGCTGTTTTTTCAAAATTAATTTGTTGTCTTTTGGTTTCATCAAACTGAATTTGACAGGATTTTTGAGCGGCTTTTTCCAATTTTGAGAAAGGGCCCGAAAAGAAAACAGTTTGTGGCTCTGGTGTTGGTTCTAATTTGACAGGTTGAATATACGCATAGAATTGTGAATTCAAACCAAACACAAGAGCTTTGGTGAGGAAGGGTGAAAATTGCCCATGAACGGCGTTTACTTTTGAAAAATTGCAGTCAACATCTTGATTAAAACTGCGATCAAGAATTTCAGCAGAATGTCCCACGTTCATTTTTAAATCGAACTTCTGATTCTTCGTTTTAATGTTTTTAACGAAATGATTTTTTATAAGTCCAAGTTTGGATTTGTAGTACGAATCACATGAATTCTGTGCAGCTTCTTCTTGCGTTTTAAATGGTCCCGAAAGATAGGGATAGAACTTGAATAACGTGCGAGGAATCTTTTGAACTTTTAAATCAACATTTAAGAAAGAATAGGAAGAGGAAATGACCTCAGGTGTATTTCCACGGTTTATCAATGCATAAAATTGGGATTCTTTAGATTTAAAAATTCCACTATAAGGTTCGCTGGAATTCATGCTGATGAAAAAGGGTTTGCAAATCAGTTTGCCACGATTTGGCTGCTCGGACTCGAAGTATTGGTATTGGTGCTGAGTAGGTACTTTCGGGGACTTTAGGAGGATTTTTTTCTCTGTAAGTAATTGTTGAAATAAGTCTTCGCTTCCGATTGCAAAAGAGCTGATAAGAATGACCAAGCCGAACAATATTTTCACAGTTCTAACGATTGAATAGAATAACAAAGTTGTCACGTTTAGATTCAATTGACAGTGCTAACGGCCGGATATTAGGGTCCGATTATTGCTACTGATAAGGAATGCCAATGACTTTGTTTCGAAACATCTTTTTATTTAGCTTTGCTATCGTTGTATTGGTCCTGGCAACGTTATCACAAAAACCTCAGTGTATTAATTCTAAGCTCATTGAAAAAATCACTTTTTCAGATCAATCCTACATATTCAATTGTGAACTACTGATCACAGTGCCTTTTTCGAAAGACTATTCAAGGGCAGGGCGTGAATTAGAGTCAGAAATGCAATCCTTCGAGCAGTGGTTGTCTCGCTATTGGAAGCTCGGAGGCCCCAAATACAAAGTCCATATTTCTGATAAGCCCATCGTCACCAAGGTCACCAATGGCCAAATTCAAATTTGGAATCAAAATTTCAGATCTTCTTGGGAACTTCAAAGAAATCTTTTGGATGAAAATCTGAAGCCTCAGATTTCCAATTCAATTCTCAGAAATTTTGTGTCTGATTTTTATGTCCGAGTGTGGAACCAGAATATGCAAAGAGGTTATGGAAATCTAAGCTCCTTCCTTTCATTTCGTTGGTGGTCCGCATTTCAGGAATTAACAATTTCGGATCAACTTCAATTTTTGACGCTACTGTCTCACAGCCAAGAGCTTTACAGTGGACAGCCCCAATCGCCATTTGATCAAGTCGTTGAAATTGACAAGCTGATTCGGTTGGCAGCAGATCGAAATCCTGTTTTTAAGAGATTTCATCAAAACTTAAATAAAATAGGTGGACTGCAGCCCTACCATTTAAAAGCTAAATTCGATTACCTGATTATGAATTCTCAGATTAATTCTCAATCAGTGGCTCAACTCAATTTGCTACAGAAAGCCTATCCTGATAAGTCCTTCGGTTTGTGGGACAGCCAGAATGTTTATCATGTGCCATCCAGAAGTTATATTTCTGCATCGGCGTTAAAGGAAATTTCGGCTCACCATTATATTTGGGAAATCTGTGATGATATTCAAATGCAGTCCTTATTTAAAATTGCAGCAGATGTTAGAAAAGTTTTAATTGTTAAAAATTGTGATCTGAACCAAGCCGAGATTTACTCTTCCTACGTCAGCCGAGGAATTAAAGGTTTTGCTGCTCGAGCCTCAAAGGCAAACTTTGTATTATTTGATTTGCCCTCTTTGCGATCAAAAAAAGAAGTCATTCATGCAGAAATTAAGATTTTCGACCTCATGTTAAATCGAGGTCATCATTCTGAATTCCTGACAAGTCTTGGTTGGCAATCCGTCGATCACGATCAGGCGCTCAATATTTTTAGAACCCAATCAGTCGTGGATTCTATTGAGTCCTTTCGAGTTCTTGAAAATTAAGCTCGATGAGCTTTTTCTTGTCTTTTTTCTGTGATTTTATTTTTTGCATCTACAAAAACCACTTGGGGTAAATGTTGTTCTGCCTTTTTTAAATCCACCAGGCAATACGAGACTATAATAACCAAGTCGCCCTTTTGGACAAGTCTCGCAGCTGCGCCATTTAAAGTGATTTCTTTATTCTTACCTTTGATGACATAGGTAGAAAATCTTTGGCCATTATTGCAGTTGTAAATATCGACTTTCTCATTGACGAAAAAACCTGCAGCTTTAATCAATTCCGGACCAATGGATATTGAGCCTTCGTAGTTTAAGTCAGCATCAGTGACTGTGGCTCTGTGGATTTTTGATTTCATCATTTCAATTTGCATAATCTATTTGCTTTCCTGGTTAAGTAAAACTGAGTGAAGCAGACCCTTCAAAACTAAGTCTGGAATGGTGTGATCGAAAACACGGTCAATTTCAAATAGCGATGAGAAGCCACCTGTTCCGATAATCAGAGGTTTTTCTCCTTTGAAGCATTCTTTCGTTAGGCGATCACAGATTTCTTTGATGGCGCCCAGGTGGCTGTAATACAGACCTGATTGAATGCTTTCAATCGTAGTTTTTCCTAGAACCTCTTTGGGAGTCACAATTTCGACCGTTGGAAGTTTGGCTGTTCGACTTTCCAGTGACTCCATTGAGATTTTAAGTCCAGCGATGATTGATCCACCTAGATAGTCTTTTTCCGCGGTGAGGACGTCAAAGGTTGTTGCTGTTCCAAGATCTACAATAATTGCGTTCTTCTTTGGATAAAGTTTAGAAACTGCAATGGAATTTGCGATGCGATCAGCACCCACTTCAGTCGGATTTTTATACTTGATATTAAGACCTGTTTTGACCCCCGCTTGGAGGACAAAGGGATTCAATTTGAAGTACTTCGTACAAGCCCCTTTAAGGGAATAGATCACATCGGGTACCACTGAACAAAAAGCAATTTGATTGATTTCGTTAGGTTCAATCCCATTTTCTCGCAAAACTGATCTCAGAAAAAGTCCAACTTCATCTGAAGAAGAGCCTTGTTTGGAGTTTCGTCTAAAGCTCAATTTCATTTTTTGCTGCTGGTAGACACCACCGTAAATTTGGCTATTACCCACGTCCAAAGCTAAAATCATAAAGACTCTCCGATCTTTAAAGAAAAATACTGAGCTAAGTTTTCAATACCTCTGACTTTTTCAGAGCCAACCGCATTCGAAAAGATTTGGAATTCATGATTGGTTCTATCTTGAAGTTGATGAATATCATTTTGAATAATGAAATCTGCATGGGATTGGCTTTTTAATTTTTCGATTTTAGCGAGAATCTCTGGCTCTTTCAAATCAGAGGTGAGTTTAAAGCCTACCAGTTTCAGGTTCGAATTTTTAGACCATTGTTTGATTGAATTGATAAGCTTTGGAGCTCTTTTTAAATTCAGAACTAAGTCCTGATCAGAACCCAATTTTCCCACAGACTTTTCAACAGTGAAGTCACTGACCGCTGCCGCATGAAAAACAAAATGATAAAAATTGTCCTGTAGTTGCTGCTTTAACAGTTGAGCCAATGAATCAGATGTAGAGAATCTAAAAGTTTGATAAATGTCTTTCAACTTCACAGTTGAGGTGCGTGATAGAAGCAATGTCACATCAAATCCAAGTTCAGCAAAATAAGTGGCCAAGGATTCGCCGGATAGTCCTGTGCTTGAATTTGTCAGTCGTCTAACATCATCTATGGGCTCTTCAGCTCCACCGGCAGTCACTAAAATTTTTGGTAGCCCTGTTTTGTTTGACGAGGTGGATTGCACTCCATTTTTTGAAGACGGTTGTTTTAAAGCAGAAGAAATTTCTTGAAAAAGTAATTCTGGATCTAGAAGTTTACCGTAGCCAGTTTCGCCACAAGCAAGAACCCCAGAGGCGGCCTCGAGAATTGTGAGTCCCCAGTTTTTAAGCTCAGAAATGGATTTCTGAGTGGCAGGATTCAAATACATGGCCGTATTCATGGCTGGGGCTAATAAAAAAGGTTTTTTAAACTCATGGGCTAAAAATAAACTGGTCAATAAATCATCACCAATTCCATTCGCCAATCGATTGATCAGATGACTTGTCGCGGGGGCTGCTAAGATTAAATCAGCCCACCTTTCGAGATAGATATGCTCCATGGCGGAACCTTTTTGCCAAAGATCGGTGGCCACTGGATTTCCAGAAAGTCCTTCGAGGGTGGCTTCGCCCACAAATTTAAGTGCCGACTGGCTGGCTGCCACTTTCACATCATAATTATTCTTTTTTAAAAGTGAAATCAGATAGCAAATTTTGTAGCAGGCGATGGAGCCTGACATCAGAATTAAAATTTTAGTTTTATTTTCAGATTTTGACATTATCAATGAGCCTCACATCTCCTAAAAAAGCGGCCGCAAATCTTCGGTCCCCGTGGTCTTCGACGTAATCCACTTGAAAACCTAATTTTTGTAATTCCTTAATCGCCTGATCCGTTGAAATTTTTTGTGAAATAATTTGATACATTTTGGGTGCCAGGGTTTTTTGCTCAGAAGTGAGTCTTAGATTGCGGGAGCTCATCGCCAGTCCCGTAGCTTCTCGGACGGTGGGAACCATTTTAATTTGTGATGAAATAAAAAAAGTGTCTGCCATCTCTTTTATGAGCTTAAATTGTTGGAAGTCTTTTTCCCCGAAGTAAGCAGCATCGGGTCTGACGATATTAAGAAGCTTCAGAACTACGCTTAGAACTCCGTCGAAGTGCCCTGGTCTGTGTTGGCCACATAACTTTTTTGAAAACTCAACTTCAGTCATTTTGAAGCGGTAATTATCTTGGTAAAGATCTTGATACTGAGGTGTTAAAACATAATCCACACCTGCTTCTTTGGCTAAACGAAGATCTTCAGCTAAGGTGATTGGATAATTGTTAAAGTCTGAGGGGTTATTAAATTGTGTGGGATTGACAAAAATACTTAAAACTACTTTTTCGTTCTCTTGACGAGCTGCTTTTAAAAGTTGCAAGTGCCCTTGATGGAGAGCTCCCATCGTAGGAACAAACCCAACGGATTGGCCATCCAGAGTTTTTCTAAGCTTTATCATTTCTTGAACAGATTGAATTTGTTCCATCAAGAATAACTTTCCTTACTTGAAGGAAACTGACTGTTCTGAACATCCGAATGAAAAGTGTGAATAGCATCTGTAATGAGTTGAAAACCATTTAAGTATTTTCTCAAAAATTGAGGTTGAAATTCATTGTTCATACCGAGCATGTCTTGAAGAACTAAAACCTGACCGTCCACATGAACTCCAGCACCAATTCCAATTGTAGGAATGGACAGAGATTCAGTGATTTGCTTTCCCAACTCAGTTGGTACACACTCTAAGACCAATGAAAAGCATCCAGCTTCTTGCAAAAGTTTTGCATCCTGGGCGATTTTTTTAAATTCCTCGGGCTTTCGCCCCTGAACTTTGTACCCACCCAACGTGTGTATAGATTGCGGTGTTAAACCTAAATGGCCCATGACGGGAACTCCAGATTCAACAATATGTTTTACTATCGAAAGGTGGCCCGAAGCTCCTTCAAGCTTAATGGCGTGAGCCCCAGCTTTCATTAATTTTTCAACTGAATCCATCGCTGTCTTTAGGCCTTTTCTGTAACTTAAAAATGGCATGTCTGCGATGACAATTTTTTTGGGAGCTGCTGTTGTGACAGCTTTTACATGATGAGCTATCATTTGTGTGGAAATATTCAGCGTGGATTTTTCACCATGCATGACCATGGCGGCCGAATCCCCGACAAGAAGAGCATCGACAGCCGTTTCATTTAAGATTTTTGCAAATGTCGAGTCATAACAAGTCAGCATGGAAATTTTTTTGTTTTTTTGTTTCATCAGTTGGAAATCTTGAATTTTCATCATTTTAATTTAAATCCTTTTCTGCAAGTGATTGAAGCAGTTCATATAGTTTTCGATCTTGAGGATCAGCGAATGAAATTTTGTTTGTCTCAATTGTCTTTTGATCGTTTCGAACCCATGGACCCGTCATAGAATTTTTTGGGTCTAAAAAAAATTGCTCAGTTATTTGTTTTAAATAAAGTTCACTTGCTTGCTCGGGAACTCCCAGTTTCTTCATTTGCTGTATGGCCTGCTTCCACAAACTTTGGGTTCCTGAGGCCATCATCACGGCCCATGCGTGATAAAGTCCCTTTTTATTATCTGGTAGAACAAAGCAAGGATTTGAAAGTTGTGGAAGAAGATTTTGGAACTGATTTAGATCTGATACTGCAAAGTGAATTTTTTTATAGAATTCCGAAGGGTAAAGATCTTGAGTGAAAGTCATTAAGGGATGAAAACCAATTATGCTGGGATGAAAGTAGGCTCCAGAAAAATGAACAACAGTGAGGTCAGATTTAGAGAAATGATCGAGGTAGAATTTTTCGATGGCGTCATCACGAATGGCGAGCATAACAAAACTTGATTTTGAAATAAGCTGATTTAAAACTTCTACAGATTCATGACGAGACCAGGTGAAGTGTTCTAACTGAATTGATTTAAAATAATAACTTAAATGGGTGGCTAATCGACCTGAGCCGATGAGAAGTGGCTGTTTTTTACGAGCGCTATCCTGATTTACCATTGGTACCTGTCCCTTCAGATCAAGTCCTATAAGTTACTCTTGTATCTCTTAGCAGATGCTTAAGAAAGATGCACTCAGTCGATCAAAAGCTAGCCCTCTAATGGAACCAATGATAATTGATTACATATGGGAAAAATCTATTGGTCAGTTGTCGCATTCGTTGTTGTTACCGGGCTTTCGGTGGCTTGGTACGTGGCCAATCAAAATGAAAACACGGTGAAATTGGCTCCTCAGCAATTTGAAAATGAAAGCCAAGCTGTTGAAGCCCTCATGCCTGAATTTCAAAAAATGAGCGAAAAATATCAATGGATATTTCTAGCGCCTCAACCTGAAAACGATTTGCACTGGAAACTGGTGATGCTTTTAATCGAAAAGGTGAACCAGGATAAGAAGTGGACCATTGTGGTTGATTCTTATTTTTCAAAAGCCACAGGCTACACGGGTGACTTGGAGCTCAGCCTTCTACAGTCTCAGTCATCATTTCTTCCGCTTTTGCAGCAAAAATTTCCGAAGCAAAAGATACTCCTGATTAGCCCTAATGTTCTTTCCACTCAGATTATTTCTGAGTCCGTCAGGAACTCAGTCATGTTTCAAAAAATTGCGCCAGAAAATGGGGCTTTGACCTTCTTAACTTATCCGAAGTCCCGCGATGAAGAGGCTGACTACTTACTTCCCTGTTCTGAATCCCGAGATCTGAAGACAGGGCTATCTGATCTGGGCTGCTACGTTAGGCAACAGGCCAGGCCTTTCTATAAAATACTCGCAAATTTTAAATCACCAGCGGGATTTTTACTTGAATTGAATTCCTCAGAGCTTGTTTTATTTATCCAATAGCTCAAGACATCAGACACTGTGCATTATTTGTGTTGAGAATTGGTTAGA
>CAZPBD010000070.1:0-13510 GCA_964584655.1 uncultured Pseudobdellovibrionaceae bacterium
AATGCGACCAAGCCAATCACATTGAATGCTTTAAATGCATATTTTGTCTTGGTCATCTTATGAGTTAAATAGGCTTCATAGAAATCGACATTGCTAACTCCAAAACTGATAATTGAGGCTGCCAATTCATCAGACATGATGGGTATGCCGACATCCAAAAGGTCAACGGGTGGGCCTTGGTAACCATGATAGGTTTCGTATTCAATTTCAATCGGCACCGGTACATGATTTACATGTCGCTGGCCTGAGGACCACCTTCGAATACTACCAACTCGAAAAGCGTTATGAATTTCCATCAATGCGCCGCCGTTAGAGGATTCAGGAATGTCACAATCTAAAATATAGAATTGATCCAAAGAATGATTAGAGTTCATTGGGAATTAGAGTATTCAGAGCAAATTCAATTGTCCATAAGTTATGTCCCAAAGACGGGCGGCTTGAGGTTTACGATACGTCTCGCTGCGACCAATTGCGCTTGTGTCCTTGAGAAAACTGCGTTGGTTGCATCGGCAGACGGAGTTTTTAAGGATAATAAAGATTAAATGAAATGTTTCTGCCTCTTAACCAATGACTTATGTGTCTTGATCCATTTAGGCTAATACAATGAAGAAGAGTGGCATAATATTAGGGCTTGTGACCGGCGTATTCGCCAGTTGGATCTATTTCAACCAATACAGTTTATTGAAAAGTTCGACTGACCCAATCTCAAATTTTCCAATGTTTGAGCTTCTGACACTTTCCCAACAAACAGTTTCTGAAACGAATTGGCATTGCGGATCAGAAATTACAAATCGATCAGTCGCAGCAGTTCTAGCGTCTCTGTTAATATCAAATAGCCAATATCAAATGAACAAACTGAATGCTTCGTGTGAATCGGTAAATTTGAGTTGTTCTATTGGATTTTCTAATTGCACGACATGGAAATCCTCTGAATGTGGATCTAGGACACTCAATTTCAAAATCAGTCAATCGGGTGAAATAATTGTCGATTCATTTATTTGTTTAGATCAACCTTAAGGAACATATGGCTTTGCTATACATATTTTTTACACTCTACATCATTTGGGGATTTCCTGTTTTGATGACACTGACTTACTTTGCTGCCAAAAGCTTTTTGGTTTTTGGGATGAAAGAAGCGATTATCTTATTTTGTATTCAATTACTGTTGTTCACACCTATGAAGGCAGGTTCTCAAACATTCTTTTCCGAAACCTATATGCCTTGGTCTATAGCGTACTTGCTCGCACCACCCGCACCGATTTTTTCATTTCTAGGTTTAGCGGTCGGGTTTGTTTTATCTGCACTTAGTCTATTTTTGGTTTACTGGTTTGCCATAAGATAAGTGATATTTTGAGCTGATCATAACAAGCTAGAACGAAAAAACCCGCATTTACGCGGGTTTAATTGGTAGGGAGTACAGGATTCGAACCTGCGACATCCACCTTGTAAGGGTGGCGCTCTACCAACTGAGCTAACTCCCTATTCGAAAGAATAGAGGGATTTAATAAATCGAAATCCCCCGCATTGGCAATATTTATTTACTTGGAACACAAGGAAATTCAGTGCGATCCGAGAGCTTAGTCATAGGATAACTGTAAGTCTTATTGACCCCAGTGAGCATAATCGTAAGAACGGTCACTTTTCCCTTAATACTGTAAAGGTATTCCCCTGATGGCAACTGAGCCTTATCGTAGACTCGAATCATCATCTGGTAGCGCTTACCTTGAAGATCCCGCATTTCAACCATGACACGAGTTCTGCGCTCTTCGCGGCCAAAACCAGTGGAAAGAGTCTGACAAGTCTCAGAATCCTTTTCAGTGATCGTGAGATAGTTAATATTCGGAGAGTTTGAATCTCGAGTGACTCGAACATAAAACAGGCTGGAATTTGGAGCTTGTCCGACCTTCCACACACCCTGTGCAGTTCCAGCGTTCAGCTGAAGCTCTGTGGCCCAAGGATAAGGCACCCAACTTGTAGGTTCTGCGTAAGCACCACCTCGTCTGTTGGCCGCATCGACCGTTAATGAAACTAATCCTACTAGTAAGGACAAAACAACTTTACTGAACATAGCCCCCCCCTTTAAAAAACAAACTAAGTGTACTGCTCCATATGAATCCTTGCGGATTTATTCATGAAGTAACCATTCTTCGCGCGAAAGATATACTTTGGCTTTTCGAAGTCCGGCTCAATCATTTTGCGCAATCTTTTAATTGTCACGTAAATCTTATTGTCATGAATACTGGGATCGTAGGGCTGTCGCCATACGTTTTCGACCAAGTATTCTTTTGAAAAAACAGTGCCTGGATTTTGCACAAAAAGTTTTAACAAATCGAGTAGGATGAATTGGTTTTTGAAATCAATCTTACCTAACTTTTTCTCTAAAACTGCGTTTTTTGCTTCATCAAAAATCAAATCAAATTGGCTTTGGCCATCGGCTCCGAGTCTTTCAGATAAAGCTTTTGCCATTTTTGTGGTTCTGACAAAGTTCATTGGATCTAGGCTTCGATTGAGAAGTGAGATGTAAAATCGAGCCATTTCTTTGTCGCCAGATTCGGAATAAATCCATCCAATAAGGCCTAACAATCCATGGCTGGTTGAGGCATTTTTTGTGACTTTAAGTAAATCGTATGCGCGCCAAGCCACTTCTAAGGCTTCATCGTACTTTTTAAGTTGGCAATGAATACGTGCATTCAGCATCAAGGTGCTGGCTTTTAAATCTGGCAAATCTAAAACTTGGAAAAAAACCTGAAGATTATAAATTTCCTTCAGAGCATCTTGATATCGATTGAAGGGCTCCATGCTGTAGGTATGAGCGATGTGAAAAATAGCATAGCAGATGTCACGCTTGTTATCGGCCTGAAGAGCAAGGGCCAAAGCCTTTTGACCGTAATCAAGGGCAAGATCTGTTTGATTGCGGTAAAGAGCCGCTAAACCCAAAGTGTAATAAGTTCTAGAGTTCAGCTGAAAACCTTCTTTAAGAACAAGGTCTTGAAGCTTTTCTTTTAGGGCCTGAATTTGTTCAAACTGTTCCCGCTCAGCATAAATACGAAGAAGTAAATTTTGAGTTTCTAAAAAGGAGTCGAATTCACGCATGGAAAAGAACAGGCCAGCCGCTTCATTCAGTTTAGGTTCTGCTTGGTGAAAATCACCGCGTTCACATTGTAATTTACCGAGTTCGAGCAGAGTCGTTGGCGTCATTTAAGATGGACCTCAATTTCATTGTCTGTCAGAGAGGTGACGAAAATGACAGAATCTGTCCTGGCGGTCAACTTCATTTAAAAATCTTTCTTTTTGCCCAAATTGTTAGCACTTAAGACAAGCATTTGCTTTCTTTTTGAGCAAAAGAAAAGGGGCCTCTTGCGGAAGCCCCTTTTCAGTTTCGAATTTTTTAAACTTTAATTTAGTGAGTCGAAGCGTGAGTCGCTTGGCCCGTGTACTGAGCCTTGATTCCCGCATCACGGTGACGTTCATTCTTAAACAACTCTTTTGGAGTTTTGATATCCAATGCGTTGATTAGAACTTGATCCACATGATCCACCAAAATGATTTTCAAATCCTTCATGACTTCCTTTGGAATGTCTTTCAGATCCTTTTCATTTTCTTTCGGACAAATGATCATCTTAATGCCACCTCTGTGGGCTGCTAAGATCTTTTCTTTGAGTCCGCCGATGGCCATGACTTTTCCGCGAAGTGAGATCTCGCCTGTCATCGCAACTGTGCGCTTAACAGGGATTCTCATGATCGAAGAAACAATGGATGTTGTCAGCGCTATACCTGCAGACGGTCCATCTTTAGGAACAGCACCCTCTGGTAAATGGATATGAACATCTGTTTCAGCAAAATACTCTTTATCCAAACCAAACAACGGCCCGCGAGATCTGACATAACTGAGAGCTGCAGAGCAGGACTCTTTCATCACATCACCCAACTGACCTGTGACTGTGAATTTTCCTTTACCAGGAACCACAGTGACTTCCACTGCTAAAAGATCTCCACCCACTTCTGTCCAAGCCATACCGTTGGTCAGACCGATTTCGTTTTTCTCTTCGATCTTTCCATACTTGTATTTTTCAGGGCCCAGAAGCTCGACTAACTTTTTAGGCGTGATCACATGGCTTGTGGCCTCTTTGGTCTTTTTCGCCTTTTTGCCTTTCATTTCAGTCACTGCTTCTTCCATGACAATCTCTTTTGCCATTTTTCTGCAGACATTGGCCACTTGTCGCTCGAGGTTTCGGACCCCAGCTTCTTTTGTGTAGTAGCGAATAATATTTCTGACTGTGGTTTCAGGCATCGAAACCTTGTACTCATTCAAACCGTGAGCTTCGATCTGCTTAGGCACGAGGTAATTTTTAGCAATATGGAATTTTTCCTGCTCGATATAACCTTCGAGAGAAATAATTTCCATACGATCTAAAAGTGGACGAGGCACAGTGTGCAGCGAATTCGCAGTTGCGATGAACATCACTTTTGAAAGATCGTAATCCAGTTCTAGGTAGTGATCTTGAAAGTTATGGTTTTGTTCAGGGTCTAAAACTTCAAGCATCGCTGCCGAAGGATCACCTCTGAAGTCATTGGCCATTTTATCAATCTCATCCAAAAGAACGACTGGGTTTCCTTTATCAACTTTTCGTAGAGCTTGCAAAATTTTACCAGGCATCGCACCCACGTAAGTTTTTCTGTGTCCGCGGATTTCAGCTTCATCCCGCACTCCACCCAAAGAAATTCTTGCGAATTGTCTGTTCAGTGATGTGGCAATGGATCTTGCAAGTGATGTTTTACCAACACCAGGGGGGCCGACGAGGCATAAAATAGGACCCTTCATGGATTTGGAAATTTTCAACACCGCAAGGTATTCTAAAATACGATCTTTTACTTTTTCTAAACCCCAGTGATCATCGTCCAAAACTTTTTGGGCACGTTTGATGTCATGGCTTTCCTCTGAATAGTCTGCCCATGGCAATGAAAGAACCCAATCGATATAATTTCTAACAACTGTCGCCTCAGCTGACATCGGTGACATCATCTTGAGCTTTTTAATTTCTTTCATGATTTTTTCAAAACCATCTTTAGTGAGTTTCTTGGCTTTCGCCTTCACTTCAAGATCCTGAAGCTCTGCTTGGTAATCATCTTTTTCACCCAGCTCTTTTTGAATGGCCTGCATTTGCTCATTCAAATAGTATTCTTTCTGAGAACGCTCCATTTGCTTCTTCACACGGGTACGAATTTTCTTTTCTACTTCGAGGATTTCAATTTCACCTGTCATTGTGTTCAGTAAATGTTCTAAACGTTTCGCAGGATCTAAAATCTCGAGAACTTTTTGTTTTTCCTCTAATTTTAGGTTCAGTTGTGCCACGATGATGTCTGCAAGCTCTCCGGGATTATCAATGGATGAAACACGCATCAGAATTTCAGGTGGAATTCTTTTGTTGAGCTTCACATAGGTTTCAAAAGTATTTTTCACTGATCGAATAAGTGCTTGGGCCTCGACTAAATTATCAACGTCTTCTTCGATGTCATCCACTTGGACGCTGAAGTAGGAATCATTGTTAATGAAGTTTTTAATTCGAACTCGGCGTTTACCTTCAACTAAAACTTTGACTGTTCCATCGGGAAGTCTAAGAAGTTGGATGATCGTTCCTACAGTTCCAACGACATAGATATCTTTAGGCTCAGGATTATTTGTCTTTGCATCTTTTTGTGCTGCAAGAACGATATCGATCTGCTTGCTCATGGCTTCCTCTAAAGCATTGATCGATTTTTCGCGTCCGACAAAGAGAGGCATCATCATATGCGGGAAGATAATTAAATCCCGCAGTGGTAACAGGGGTAGTGTTTGTGTTTTGGAATCTGACATAATCCCTCCCGAAGTGAATTTACCAAGTCATCTTGACCTGATCATTCAAGTATAGGGATGAAATGCTCCGGTTCGGTAGGAAAAAGTACCAATTTGAAACTGGACCCCAAAAAGTGGTGGGATGCTTACATAAGAATTATTTATGAACCTAAATGTGAGCCTGAATACGCTCGAGTAGGGACTGAAATGAGACAGGTTTAACCAAGACTTCATCAGCACCTTTGAGTTTAGCCGATTTTAATATTTCAACATCTATGTTACCCGTCAGCGTTATAACGGGAACATGCTTAAATTCTGAGCTGGCAGCTTTAATATTTGAGATCAAATCAAGACCACCCTGCCCCGGCATAGATAAATCTGTAATGACTAAATCCACTGGATTTTCTGCCGCTCCTTTGAGCCTTTGCATGGCATGCATCCCATTGACTGCAGTCAATACGTTAAAGCCCAAAGAGGTCAGCCGCATCTCGATGATCTCACGAACACTTGCATCGTCATCGACGAGCAAGATGTTGTAAACTCGATCTTGATTTTCAGCGGTTTTCAGTGAGCTCATAAATCAACTATGCACTTTCTGCTGGATCTCCAGGAAGGCGCCCTGTTTTTGTTGTTGCAGCTGCGGCCACTTCACCCTCGGCTTTAAATACGAGTGCTGGTTGCGCCTTTTGCAAAATGACATTCTCGTCGATCACGACTTCTTTTACGTTTGTGCGCGAAGGAATATCAAACATGATATCAAGCATCGAAGTTTCGATCACACCACGAAGACCACGGGCTCCGGTTTTTCTTCGGATCGCAGTTTCAGCAATGGCTTTCAAAGCTTTATCAGTGAACTTTAGGTCAACACCCTCATAGCTGAAAAGCTTTTGATACTGCTTTGTGATCGCGTTTTTAGGACGAATCAAAATATCAATCAAAGCCGCTTCATCAAGTTGATCAAGTACAGCTAATGTTGGAAGACGACCGATGAACTCTGGAATCAAACCAAACTTGACGAGATCATCGGGCTCGACGTTTCTGTAAGGATTGTTGGTCTCGGCTTTTTCTTTTGTCGTTTTAATTTCGGCACCGATTCCAAGGGATTTTTGAGTGGTTCGGTTTTCGATGACTTTATCCAAACCAACGAAAGCTCCACCCACGATAAACAAAATGTTTGTCGTATCGACCTGAATGAATTCCTGTTGGGGATGCTTACGTCCACCTTTTGGAGGAAGATTGGCAACTGTTCCCTCTAAAATTTTGAGTAGAGCTTGCTGAACACCCTCACCACTGACATCTCGAGTGATCGAAGGGTTTTCTGATTTTCTAGAAATTTTATCGATCTCATCGATGTAGATGACACCCCGTTGAGCTTTTTCCACATCCCAGTCTGCTGACTGTAACAGGTTCAACACGACGTTTTCCACATCCTCACCCACATAACCAGCTTCCGTTAATGTGGTGGCATCAGCCATGGCGAATGGAACATTTAAAATTTTCGCAATGGTTTGTGCAAGTAATGTTTTACCAGAACCTGTGGGACCGATCAGAAGAATATTTGATTTTTGGAGTTCAATGTCTTGGCCTTTTTTATTGCTGGCCGCTGCATTGATTCGTTTGTAATGGTTATGAACCGCAACCGCTAAAGCTTTCTTAGCATCTGTTTGGCCAATCACGTACTCATCAAGATGAGCTTTAATTTCCGCAGGTCTTGGAACTTTCAATGCTCCTTTGACCGTGGTCTCTTTTTCTTTTTCTTCAACAATAATGTCAGTACAAAGATCGATACATTCATCACAAATGTAGACTCCAGGTCCTGCGATTAATTTTTTAACTTCTTTTTGGCTTTTTCCACAAAAACTACATCTTAAGTTGCTATTCAAAGTGCTCATTCTTTTTGATCCTTTTTATTTCGACAGCTTACGAGATTCTACAACATGATCAATTAAACCCAAGGACTTGGCTTCATCAGGAGCCATAAAATAATCTCTCTCCATCATCTGGTAGAGTTTATCGTAGGACAGGCCCGCGTGTCTTTCGTAAATCTTAACGAGCTTCTCTTTTGTTTTCACAAGTTCTTTAGCTTGAATTTCGATATCCGTGACCTGACCACCAATTCCTCCACCTGACAAGTGAGGTTGATGAATCATGATGCGCGTGTTCGGCATGCTGTATCGTTTCCCTTTTGTGCCTGACTGCAACAATAAAGAACCCATGCTGGCAGCTGTGCCCATACAAAAAGTGGCCACATCACACTTCACGAATTGCATCATGTCGTAGATTGCAAGGCCCGCTGATACGCTGCCTCCTGGAGAATTGATATAAAAATGGATGTCTTTTTCAGGGTTGTCGCTCTCGAGAAATAGGATCTGAGCGATAATATTGTTGGCCACATCGTCTGTGACAGGTGTCCCTAAAATGATAATTCGATCCTTAAGTAAGCGAGAGTAAATATCATAGGATCTTTCCCCGCGAGAAGTTTGTTCGATGACGTACGGAATGAGAGATGACACTGGTGACTCCTGGTGTTTTATGTTTTGAATTTATCGGAGTCTGCGATGAGGTTCTTTAAAAAAAGACCTTGCATGGACTAAGATCTGTGATAATTCTAATTCCCTGGTTATATTCATAACTTAGACAATTAATTCCAAGAGGAAATTTATGATAATTAATTTGATTCAGAAGTCTGTACAGAATTTAAATGGTCCCACACTGATCACTTTCTCAAAATCATCATCTCAAAAAGAGAAGCCTGCAGAAGTTTTGATGAAAGAGCTCAGCAAAATTCTTGCGACTTCAATTTCAGATAAAGTGATCACAGGTTCAGCTAACGAAACTGTTTTGTTTCGTGAACTGAATTTTCTTGGTTACAAGAATGTCATTGTCGTGGGTCTAGGTAAATCTTCAGACATCGATCACGAAAAAGTTCGTCAAGCCAGCGCAGCAGCCTACGACGGTTTGAAATCATCTAAGTCAAACGAAGCTGTGATTCATTTTGATGGTCTTTCCAGTTCAGTGACAACTGCCGCTTTGTATATGAAAGCTGTCGTCGAGGGCTTGCAACTCGCGGCTTATTCTTTTGATGAACTGAAAAGCAAAAAAGCAGATAAACCTTACTCTGCAACAATTCATATTAGCAGCGCACACGCCAGCGACAAAAAGGTCAAAGAATCTTTCGAGCAGGGTTTGATCTTATCACAGTGTGTGAACTTCTCTAGAAACCTAGGGGACTTGCCTGGAAATTTAATGACTCCAAAAATCTTAGCTGAAAAAACTCAGGCGGCTTTCAAAGGCACGTCAGTCAAAGTTCAAGTCTGGGATAAAGCACGACTCAAAAAAGAAAAAATGGGTGGACTGCTTGGGGTTTCAAACGGATCCGATCAAGAACCGCGATTTATCATTATGGAATACAAAGGAGCTAAAGCTTCTGAAAAACCAGTTGTCTTCGTCGGAAAAGGTCTGACGTTTGATTGCGGCGGTATCAGCATCAAGCCAAGCGCTGCCATGGAAGAAATGAAATACGACATGTGCGGCGGTGCCAATGTGATTGGCACAATGCTCGCCATTGCAAAACTCAAGTTAAAAATGAATGTGGTGGGCCTTGTTCCTGCGACAGAAAATCTAGTGAATGGTTCTGCAACAAAGCCTGGTGATGTTCATACCGCTAGAAATGGTAAAACTTTTGAAGTGAACAACACGGATGCCGAAGGCCGCCTAATTTTAGCAGATGCGCTTAGCTATGCAACTGAGCTCGAGCCTAAAGCAATCATCGATGCCGCTACTTTAACTGGTGCCATGGTGATGGCTCTCGGTAATATCCACACAGGTTACTTCACTCGATCTCAAGACTTAGTTAAAAAAGTAAATTCAGCGGCTCAAGTGTCAGGTGAACTCACATGGCAGATGCCTTTAACGGATTATCATGTGTCTGACATGAAAGGAACTTTTGCTGACCTATCAAACATATCTTCCGGTAAGGGTGCTGGCTCAGCAACTGCTGCTGCATTCTTAGAGCAATTTGTAGGAGAAGGAATTCCATGGGCGCATTTTGACATCGCTGGCACAGGTTGGGCGGTTGGAAATCGTCTGAACTATTGCCCTAAAAAAGGGGCTAGCGGCGTTATGATTCGCACCTTCGTGGAATTGGCAAAAAGTTTAGCTTAAATTTTGGCACACGATGTGCTTCTATTCCCCCTGGAGCATTTTTGGCTCCAGTAAACAAGATTTTATTAACGCGGCAATACAAAGTCGCGAGTGATAGAACTCAACTTGAAAGTTAAGGAGAAAAAATGAACCGATCTTTTTCAATGTTTCTTGCGGGCCTCTTAGCAGGAATCACCGCTCTCAGTCTTGCTGTCGCAAAGCCTACAAACGCAGAACTCAAAGTTGGAATTTCTCAAGAGTTTGAAAATTTGAATCCACTTATTTCAACCATGGCTGCGACAACTTACATGTCTTCTCTTGTAAATCGAGGTTTTGTTTACTTAACTCCTGATCTCAAATGGGAAACCCACTTAGCCAAATCAATTCCTTCACTTAAAAACGGACAGGCTAAAATTGTTGATCGTGCAGATGGCAAAAAAGGAATGATCGCAACTTGGGAAATTATCGAGAAAGCAACTTGGGGAGATGGTGCTCCAATCGTTTGTGAAGATCTTGAGTTCTCGTGGAAAGTTGGCTTGAATCAAAATGTTTCAATTGGAAGTCGCGAACCTTACGAAGATATTGAAAGCATTACCTGGGAGAAAACGACTCCTAAAAAGTGCACTGTGACTTATAAGAATGCAAAATGGGATTTTTTCCGAAATTTGCCTACACCGCTACCGAAGCACATTGAACAGCCTGTGATGGACAAATACGGGAAGCAAAAAGAAGGCTACGACAAAAATTCAAACTATACTAAAAATCCAACAAACCCTGGCCTTTACAATGGCCCCTACCTGTTAAAAGAGTTAAAACTAGGAAGCCACGTTGCTTTCGAGCCGAATCCTAAGTTTTACGGTCAAGCCCCTGCAGTTAAAAAAATTCTTTTCAAATTGATCCCTAACACTGGAACTTTGGAAGCTAACCTTCGCTCTGGAACGATCGATATGATCTCTCCATTGGGTCTTTCATTTGACCAGGCTGTTCTATTTGATCAGAAGTCCACTTCTGAATCTTTACCTTTTCAAGTGAAGTTCAAAGAAGGAACCACTTACGAACATATTGATTTTGATATGGATCATCCCGTTCTTAAAGACTTAAAAGTCCGACAAGCGTTGATCTATGCTATCAACCGTGAAGAGCTGACTAAGGCCTTATTTGAAGGCAAACAAAAGCCAGCCCTTCATAATCTTTCACCCAACGATCCCTGGTACACGACTGATCCTACGAAAATCAAAGTTTACAGCTATTCTAAAAGAACCGCTGCAAAACTTCTCGACGAGGCCGGTTGGAAAGCGGGAGCTGACGGAATCCGTACAAAAGACGGCAAACGTTTGAGCTTCAACTTCATGACAACAGCTGGAAATAAAACTCGAGAAACTGTACAAGCTATTTTGCAAAATCAGTGGCGCGCGGTTGGTGCTGAAGTCACAATTAAAAATGAGCCAGCTCGTGTCTTCTTTTCTGAGACGACAAAGAAACGACAATTTGGAGGCTTAGCAATGTATGCGTGGGTTTCTCAACCCGAAGCTAGCCCCCGGTCAACACATCACTCTGAAATGATTCCTTCTGCTAAAAATTCTTGGTCGGGACAAAATCAACCAGGATGGGTCAACACAACTGTAGATCAATTGATCGAAAGTTTGGATCGGGAATTCGATGCTGATAAAAGAAAAGGCATTGCTCACAAGATTTTAAAATCTTACACCGAAGACGCTCCTGTGATTCCACTGTACTACAGAACAGAAATTGCAGTTGTGCCTAAGAATTTAAAAAACTATCGGCTCTCTGGTCATTTATCTTATGAAACCAATGAAGCTGAAAAGTGGTCTTTAGAATAATATTTTTCTGAAATAGATTTTTTAGAAGGCCTGCAAGCTTAAAATTTGCAGGCTTTTTTTATGGGAAATCAAAGACCAGTGGTCGACCCGCAATGGATCTGATTTCTGCTTGATCCACTTTTAAAGTACCCTTTTCGCCTTTAAGCTCGATGGAATCCAGAACCCATTTTAAAGGCCATTGTTGGCTCACGTTCGTCGTTTTTACAGACAATTTCGATGGCACTGTGTACTGGGCCTCACCATCAAAGGGTGTCTCTTGGGAAATTTTTTGCCACGGAATCCAAATTGTTTCAGTTTTTGAAAGATCTGTTTTTACTTGGCACTCAGCTTGAACTTCGAATTGTCTTTTTTCTCCGCTGGTCGCTTGATCTTCAGCAGAAAAAGAAAATGTGATCTTCGGATAATCTCTGCAGGCCAGCTTCAATGAACTGGATTCATTAAGTGCAGCTGAGCTGATGCTTCGATCTTTTTTTGAAAGACAATCCAGGCTATTTTTTTTGTCTGCAGTAGAGAAAATAAAATGTCCAATTTCAAGACCCAGTAGGCCCTCTTTACGAAAGCTTTTAATACCACTGACAATTTTTTTCTTGTAAGCCTTTTCAAACTCTTCACCTTGCAAGCAAGACAAATCATAGCTGTTTTGCACTGAAGCCAAACCTCTTTTTTGCATTTGGTTTTCGAAGTGATAAGAAAAAAAAGAGAAGCCAAGAATGACTCCTGACAAAAGAAGCGCAGCAGAGAAATATGTTTTCATTCTTCTATAATAGCGAATTCGGGGATGATCCCCAAGTCTAGCTTCGCTGGATAAAAGATTTATAATTGACGTTCATCTCTTGAGCTTCACGACCTATGGCTAATAGTCCCAACTTTGCAGACCAACCGTACACATTTTCCATAGGACAATCCTCGGGTTTTACCAATAAATCTGACATACAAAGTTTTTTGTATATAGCACCTGGACTATTCAAACTTTCCGTTGAGTCTTTTTCAGCATGAGTTCTTAAAAAACCACCCGCCAAATGACTTCCTACCATGTAGATCACGGGCTCTGCGGTCACACTTTCAGATTGAACCTGAGACGGAATGCCTTCTTGAATAATTACTTCTTCGACTTCACGACCACCTTTAGCCGCCTTCATTTTCTTTCGAGATTTATAACTCCATTGTTTAATATCTGCAGGGTCACTGACTTTGATGACTGCGAGTCCGTAGGTACCTGAATTATTCTTAACAAACATGAAAGGCTTCTGTTTGATATCCTTTTCTTTGTAAAGGCTGGTCAATCGATTCATAAAATCACTCGTCTTGTCGGCTAAATCAGATCGACTCTTTTCATCATTGATATCAAAGTTTTCAAAAAGTTCTGTTTCTACTCGCATTGTAAAGGGATCCAGTGTGGCCACCTGACAGAACTCGTTTACGATGGCATTGTAGTGCTTGAAGTATCTGGATTTTTTTCTTTGATACCAGCCCATTTCCCGAGGTGGATTAATAGGATACTGAAAATTTTCGGCCCAAGCTTCGAAGGACTCTGAAAAATCATTGTTGCTCACGACCAAATCTGGTTTGAATTCGGACCACAACTCACTTTCTTGGTGGGCGCTGTAAACTTCAACTTTATGCCCGCGTGCGGACTCTAGATTCAAATTTTTTTCTAAATGGATCCCTTGACGAAGTCAAAATTTACAACTAT
>CAZPBD010000071.1:0-1779 GCA_964584655.1 uncultured Pseudobdellovibrionaceae bacterium
GTTCCAACATTTGCCGTTGTGCCAAAAGAATTCCCGCCGTTGACGAATTCTGTGCCCGCAGCACCAGAGTCAGTTCCACACACAGCAAAACCTGAAGCATCAAATTTGATCACTTGGTTCAATGCGCAGTTCAAAGATGTGAGGGCAGTACCTAGATTGTTAGCCACAACCACACCGTTAGCACCAAGGGCGGTGCCTCCCACCTGAGGAACTCGGTTCGCACCTAAGCCTGTATCTAAAGAAATAAGAGGCGTTGCGCCACCACTCGAGATAATGGGTGCGGTTGCATTCACAGCTGTGACTGTTCCCGATGATGCTGAAATCCAAGACAGCTGACCCGAGGCATCTGTCGATAATACAAATCCGTTTGTTGGTGCAGTTGTCGGTAAAGTCAGAGTGTAGTCTGCGGGAAGATTGACCGGTGCTCTGAGTGTGGCAATGTTTGTATCGCCGTCATTTATTAAAAGATTTCGACCGGAAAAATTTGTCGCAGCTATTGAAGTCGCATTTGTAATATTCTGCAGCCCCATATTCACAGGGCCTGTCATTGTTCCACCGGCCAATGGAAGCTTCGTAGAATCATTGACAGCTGCTGTCGCCACGTTTGTTAATCGTCCTTTAGAATCGTAAGTGATAACTGGAACAGTCGAAGCATTGCCTATGGGACCACCGGCAGTGATTGTGTTCGCTAGGCTTGCGACCCCCGCAGTTACTTGAACACCACTCACAGCAGCGCTCGTATCGAACTGCACAACTCCTTTAGCGGCATAACCTGCATCTCCTGGAAGAGTCCCTGCATCATCAGCTGATGGCACCCAGCTTGTACCATCATATTTTAAAACCTGACCAGCGGCAGGAACAGCTGCACCGATTGCTCGGCCGCGAAGACCTGTTACCGTCATTGCACCTAGAGTTCCAGTGGTATCACCACCGGCTGCAGTTGTTGAATTTGAATAAAGCGTGGATGTCCCATTGACTAAGTTCAAAAGTGAATTCACTTGTGCATTGGAAAGTGGAGTTTGACCCACATAAGAATCAATTTTTAGGAACTGATCCTGAGTTCTTGAGCTCAGAGTGTTCGAATTGCCTGCTAAATTTGAAAAGCTTGATCGGGGAGCATCTTGAAGGGCCACCACAAAAGTTCGGGATTGGTCCACCCATGTGATTTCAAGATCACGTGCTGAACCTGCAGTACAACCAAAAATTTGGTTCGGGTCCATCGCAACACTCAGCAAGGCTTCACTAAAGCTAGGGACTAAATTAAATTCGCCGTTGACAATTGCAATCGTAGCTCCACTGTCCCAAGTGGTCAGTCCAAGGTTACTTGGGCAACTGGGTTTTCTCAAAGTCACAGTGAACCGCTGAGCAGCTGCCGTCACAGGAGTGCCACCGTTTTCAATATAACCTTCATAACGAAATTGAGATTGAGCAAAAGTAACGCTCGAAATATGGATCAACAAAAAAGAAATTAAATATTTCATTGGTTAGCCACCCGAACGATAGCCGAAACTGTCGGTGTGGCTGCCGTGTCACCCATCGGGGGTTGCAATATCAAGCATTGAAGATGAATTCGGAAGGCTCTACAAACGTCCATATCTAGATTAAATATCGGAATTCATGGGTAATTCTGAAGATAAAGTTCAAACTGTCAGGAGATTTCAACTTTTCGTTTCACACTAAAACAAATCAAGCTGTCTTATTGTGAATCAGTTCGCACTTTTTGCTTTCAAAGCGTATCAAGCTTCATCGAGCATTTTCTCGAGAAATCTCGGGGATTAG
>CAZPBD010000071.1:1879-13461 GCA_964584655.1 uncultured Pseudobdellovibrionaceae bacterium
TCTAAACGAGCCATTCACATCCAAAGTCGCAGTCGGTGTTGTCGTCCCGATGCCCACGTTTCCATTGGCGGAAATTCTCACCCGTTCTTGTTTAACGTTGGCGGCCAAACTAGTTGTGTAAAAAGAAAGTTGAGTTCCATTGTTCAGAGAACTGAAATTTTCTGCAGCAACTGCATACACACCCGCTGACGTTTGATTATCCAATGCCACGCTATCATGACCAACGACACCCCAACCGCCAAGGATATCGCCACCAAGAACGGCTGAGGGAGCGATACGGGTTCCACGAGCTCTTCTGATGAGTAAGCTCGAATCTGTACTGCCAGTGTTAAAATAACTGTCCATCAGGAAAGTGTTTTGGGTATCGCGGCTTAAGTGGATTGCACCAATGGGATTCGTAGTCCCAATACCAATTTGACCTGCTCCATCAGCAGACATTCGAATGTTTCCTGAGCCATCAGAAATAAGAATTCGATTGCTTTGGCCTACAATGTCGTTACCGTTATTGTTACCTATGATGATGTTATTATTTCCTGAATTAAAAAATTGACCTGAATCTGTACCAATAAAAGTATTATTATTCCCAGTCGTTACGCTTGATCCAGCATTAGCTCCAATAAATGTATTTCCTGATCCGTCAGTCAGTCCTATACCACTGATCGAGCCTACCAAAGTATTTCGAACACCAGAAGCGATGGATCTTCCTGATTGATAACCAACGGCCGTGTTGTCAGAGCCAGCTACGATGTCAAATAAGGTTTCAACTCCAACGCCTACGTTTGTAGTACCTGATGGTGTGGTACCACCAGAGTTTTGGCCTAGGAAAATATTTGCCGTTCCACCTACGCTAAAAGGTGGACCACCCAAAGCATCAGCTGCACAGGTTGCAAAACCAGAGGCATCAAATTTAATGACCTGATTGAGTGCACAATTCAAAGAAGTCAGTGCTGATGCTGTTCCGTTAGCAACAACGACTCCATTCGCTCCTAAGGCTGTGCCACCCACTTGCGGAATTCTGTTTGCCAAGAGACCTGTGTTTACATCAAGAGTCACATCGCCACTCACTCCGCCATTGACCAAACCTATACCTGCGTTCACGGAAGTAATATCACCACCAGCGCCCGCAATTCCAAATGATTGCCAAACTGATCCATTACAATATTGCACATCTCCAGCATTAAATCTCAAAGCTCCTGCAGTTCCAGAAATACATCCGGTGGCCGTTGAGCCAATCTTAATTTCACCGGCAATATCAAGCAGTGTTGCAGGCGTGGTCGTTCCGACACCCACTCCTCCACCATTGGTGATTGTCATTCGAGGCGTATTATTTGTTTCAATCCGCAAATCAAAGTTGTCATTTGTTCCTATTACACCGAAAGTTCCGAAAGCATTGCCACCATTTGTAAAAGCATTTGGATCTGAAGGCGGGGCCACCCAGCTCATTTGTCCCGCAGCATTTGTGGAAAGCAAGTGTCCGTTGACAGGAGCTGTTGAAGGAAACACAAGTTCGTAAGTCACACCCAAAGAATCCGGTACTTTTAATGATGCCCACTGAGAGGCGGTTGCGTTACCAAGACGAAGATCACGTGATCTGAGTTGAGGTGCAGAAACATAACTCGAGATGCCCGTGAGATTGATATTGGCTGTCACACCACTCATGTTAATAGCGCTTGTAGTTCCGCCTAAATTTATATTTCCAAGGCTCGTAATACTTGACGTTCCCATGTCCAGTGCACCTGTCATTGTTCCACCGGCCAAAGGTAATTTGGTTGCATCATCCAAGGGAACTGTTGTCGCAACTGTCGTTCTTCCAAACGAATCAATGGTCAAAATTGGAACTTGAGAAGCTGATCCAAAGGTTCCAGCTGTCACGCCAGAATCAGAAAGTCTTGCAACCCCACCTGCGATGTTAATTCCGCTGACTGCCGCAGAAGTATCAAATCGCACCAAACCTGAAGCAGCGTAAGAAGCATTTCCGGGCGCACCACCTGTATCATCTGCAGCCAAATTCCAATTTGTTCCGTCATACTTTAAAATTTGTCCTGCAGCAGGAGTAGCGGCTGCAGCGACTACGGGGCGCCCACGAATTCCAGAAACAATGGGATTTGTGAATGTGCCAGAGAGATCGTTGGTGAGTGGATCTGTGGGTCTTGCATAAAGTGTTGATGAGCCACCAATGAGAGACAAAAGTGTATTCACACCTGTATTTGTTAAAGGAGTTTGATTGGCATAAGGTTCGATTTTTAAAAATTCATCCGCGCGGTAGCCACCCAACTGAAGCGAGTTAACGCTTCCACTGGCAATTCGAGCCGATGGGAGTATTTCCCACGGATCAATGGCGAGCTGACGAAAGGCGACCTGAAGCACTCGTGGATCAGTGGAGGTTGGATTGTAACTTGTGCCAATTGAACAACCTGTAAGAGCAGAAAAATTAAGTCGATTTGAAAACACGCGCTGAAGATCGTAAGGCAGTGTGTTGACCACCAGCGAAGGCTCTGAGGAATCATCAAGTGAGAACGTAAAGCTACCACCGGATGAAGTTAAATCTTTTGTTTGAAATTCTTCCCAGAGTAAACAATTTTCTGTTCCCGGCGTTCGAATTTGAATTCTGAATTGGGTGGTTGCACTGACGACGGGAGTATCATCCGGTCTAAAAAGAAGACCTGACATTCCAACACCTTTTGGACTTGCAAAGGATTGAGGCCACAGGGCCGCTTTGAAACTATTTGTTGTTAAGCCATAGACAGGAGCGCCTGCTGGGTAAGCTGAATCGCTGCCGTCTTCATCTTCTACGCAAGCCCAGGCCGTACCACTCCATTTTAAAATCTCGCCGATTGCACAGGTTGCAGAAGTTAAAGCTGTTCCCGTTGCATTGGCCATCACAAGACTATTGGACACAAAAGTATTCAAACCTGTACCACCGCGAGCCACCGGCAAAGTTCCAGCCGTCACTTGAGCTGCATCAATTCCAATCGGGGTATTCACGACGTTAGTTAATCGACCAAAAATATCCACAGTGATTGATGGCACAGTGGAATTGTTTCCGTAAGTTCCAATAGTAACGCCCGAGTTTGCAAGTCGAGCGATACCCGTGTTCACCAAAATTCCACTCACAGCTGCAGAAGTATCAAAGCGCACAACACCACTGGCTGCATAGCTTGCATCTCCTGGAGCGACACCCGCATCATCAGCTGACGGCATCCAGCTTGTACCATCATATTTTAAAACCTGACCAGCGGCAGGAACAGCCGCACCGATAGTTCGGCCGCGAAGACCTGTCACAGTAAGTGCACCGAGAGTTCCAGCAGCATCACCGCCGGCTGCTGTTGTTGAATTTGAGTATAAAGATGATGTGCCATTCACTAAAGTGATCAATGAATTTACCTGAGAATTTGAAAGAGGAGTTTGACCCACATAAGAATCAATCTTGAGGAACTGATCCTGAGTTCTTGAACTCAGAGTGTTCGAATTGCCTGCTAAATTTGAAAAGCTTGAGCGGGGAGCATCTTGAAGGGCCACCACAAAAGTTCTGGCTTGATCTACCCAAGTGATTTCAAGATCTCGAGCTGAACCCGCAGTACAACCAAAGATTTGGTTAGGGTCCATTGCAACACTCAGCAAGGCTTCATTGAAAGAGGGAACTAAATTAAATTCACCGTTTGTAATTGCAATCGTAGCTCCACTGTCCCAAGTGGTCAGTCCCAGAGTGCTCGCGCACCCGGGTTTTCTCAAAGTCACAGTGAACCGCTGAGCTGCCGCTGTCACAGGAGTGCCGCCATTTTCAATATAACCTTCATAACGAAATTGAGATTGTGCGAAAGTCACAGTTGAAAAGGCGAGCAGTGATAAAAGAATTAAGTATTTCATTGGTAAACCACCCGACCCTTAAGAGTGAAGGGGGCATTTATGATCTCTTCAGATTGGGTGATATTGACAACTCGACCCTTTAAACAAAAGGGACCTTGGCAAACAGTGTTGTTATTGCCTTGGCCAAAAATAAATCGTTCTTGAAGAGAATTGAAAGTGGAGTAAACAATTCTGAGTTCATCCGAAAAAGAAAGGCCCGTCATATTTTGGTCGTGAAATCTGAGTGTTCGATAGGCTCCGTTGGTACCAACGATGGTGTTGAAATCAGCGACTCCGTTTAAGTTAAGTGTGACTTGGAGGGTTTGTGTCGTGCTGCAGTTATTCACCACGGCAGTGATGGGTGCCGAGAATGTTGAATCGCTGAAAGCAAGAGAGGTCATGGTAGGTGTGACATCGGGTGATTCTAAATAAAACTGGGTTTGTCCCATGTAGCATTGAGCCGTGACAACAACAGTGTTGAGATCGTTGAGTTCATCAATTGCGATTTCAGATTGTGAAATTGCAAAAGGTAAAAAATTACTTCCGATGGCAGAGACAGTTGGCGTTGCAGCGGTGCAACCAACGATAGAAATAGAAAGCAAGAAAAGTGAGGCCCTACAAACGTCCATAACTAGATTAAATATCGGAATTTATGGATAATTCTGTAGATCAAATTCAAGTCTTCAGGTGTTTGCAAGGAATCGTTTCACATTAAAACAATTCAAGATGTCCTATTGTGAATCACTTTTAAATCTTTGCTTTCAAAGCCTGTAAAACTTCATCCAGCATTTTTTTTGCATCACCAAACAGCATTCTGTTGTTGTCTTTATAAAACAAAGGATTATCAACGCCCGCATAGCCAGAGGCCATACCACGCTTCATCACAATGGATGTTTTCGCTTTCCAAACTTCTAAAACCGGCATTCCTGCAATGGGACTGTTAGGATCATCAAGAGCTGCGGGGTTCACGATGTCGTTTGCACCGATGATGATCGCCACATCCACGTTTTTGAAATCCTCGTTGATTTCTTCCATCTCAAAAACCTGATCATAGGGAACTTTTGCTTCCGCCAGTAAGACATTCATATGCCCAGGCATTCGCCCTGCGACGGGATGAATGGCGTATCTGACTTGCACGCCATGGCCAGATAAAATCTGACTGATTTCAAACACTGTGTGCTGAGCTTGCGCGACCGCCATACCGTAACCTGGGATAATCATCACAGATTTGGATTCGGATAAAAGCTCCGCGGTATCAAGTGCTGATATTGGAGTGGTTTCACCAACGGGTCCAGTGGACGCGGCCACAGTTGATTTTTGAGTGTCCGTGCCAAATCCACCGGCGATGACGCTTAAAAATTTTCGATTCATGGCTTTACACATGATCGATGATAAAATAGCACCGCTGGATCCCACCAGAGCTCCGACAATAATCAACAAGTGATTATTTAACATAAATCCTGTGGCCGAAGCGGCCCAGCCGGAATAGCTGTTCAGCATGGACACGACCACGGGCATGTCAGCTCCACCAATGGCCATGACCATATGAATTCCAAGAAGCAGCGAGAGGGCCGTCATCGCAAATAAATAAATCAAAGCTTGATCGTGATCCGCATTGAGAAACTGATAACCCAAAACACCAATGGCAATCAGAACAATCAGGTTCAACCAATGTCTGGCCGGCAGCAAAAGGGGAGAGCCAGAAATGGAGCCCAGTAACTTTCCGTAAGCCACAAGTGAACCCGAAAACGTCACAGCACCCACCATGATCCCAATATAGACTTCTAAATCATGAATGGTTTTCTCAGTGCCAGTTAAAACTTTTGTTAGATCTAAAAAACTCGAAAGTCCCACAAGGACTGCTGCCAATCCCACAAGGGAATGCATCAAAGCGACAAGTTCTGGCAGTTGAGTGGTCTTCACTTTTTTTGCCGCTAGTAAACCAATGATGGCACCTATGACCACTGCAATTAGAATCATCCACCAATTGGTCACGTGACCTGCAAACAACGTGGCAAGAAGCGCGATACTCATTCCCACAATGCCGTAAAGATTTCCTCTGCGAGCTGTTTCGGGGTGATTGAGACCTAAAAGACTTAAAACAAACAAAACAGCTGAGCCTAAATAAACCATGGAAATTAAATTTTGAGTCATAATCAAGATCCCTTTTTAAACATATTTAGCATGCGCTGAGTGACGGCAAATCCACCGAATAAGTTAATGGAGGTCAGCACCACGGCCACAGTTGATAAAATCTGAATCCAAACGTCATCGGAAGAAATTTGTAGCAGAGCCCCTACAATGATGATGCTGCTAATGGCATTGGTCACACTCATCAAAGGTGTGTGCAGTGAGGCTGTCACATTCCACACGACCATGTAGCCAATGAGACAGGCCAAAATAAAAACTGTGGTTTGGGTGACAAAAACAGCTGGTGCATAAAGGCCGACCAGCAATAACGCCAAAGCTGCAGCCAAGAACACAAAAATGTTGGGCTTTTCATTTTCAGTTTTTTTGTGTCCTGAAGATTTAGCCACCTGTGCGGGTGCTGCTGCCACTGGTTGAGCACTGACAGCCACAACAGGTGGTGGCCAAGTGATCTCACCAGCACTTGTCACAGTGGCTCCGCGGATCACTTCGTCATTCATGTTGTGAACAATCACACCGTCTTTTTTAGGGCAAAGCTCTTCTAAAAATCTGAACAAATTGGTTCCATAAAGTTGACTGGATTGTTTTGATAATCGACTTGGTAGATCGGTGTAGCCGATGATTGTCACACCCAATTTTTTCACCACTTCACCAGGAACAGTGAGCTCACAGTTTCCACCTTGCTCGCTGGCAAGATCCACAATCACAGAGCCTGGCTTCATGGACTTCACCATTTCAGTGGTGATTAATTTTGGAGCGGGCTTACCTGGAATGAGTGCTGTTGTGATGACAATGTCTGCGTCCATAATTTGTTTTGCAAAAACGATTCTTTGAGCTTTTTGATACTCTTCACTCATCACTTTTGCGTAACCCGTTTGGCTGGATCCGGACTCTTCCACTTTCACACCAACAAAGCTTCCCCCCATGGATTTCACTTGATCAGCAACCTCGGGGCGGGTGTCGTTGGCTTTAACAATAGCACCTAAGGATGAGGCTGTTCCGATGGCAGAAAGTCCTGCCACACCTGCACCAATCACAAACACCTGGGCCGGTGGAACTTTTCCAGCGGCGGTGATTTGGCCGGTAAAAAATCTTCCGAAATGGTGAGCGGCTTCAATCACAGCTCGGTAGCCTGCAATGTTAGCCATGGAACTTAAGGCATCTAATTTTTGTGCTCTGGAAATTCGCGGAACAGAATCCATGGCCAAGGTTGTGATTTTTTTAATTTGTAGAGCTTTTAAAATTTCAGGATTTTGTGCTGGCCAAATAAAACTCAAAAGTGTCGTCCCACTTTTCATCATTTCAATTTCAGCAAGGCTTGGTGCCCGAACTTTGAGAATCACATTTGATGTGCCAAAAACATTTTGAACCACAGATGCGCCCACTTTTGTGTAGGCTTCATCTGTGATGTTGGCATCCATTCCAGCGCCAGCTTCCACTTGGACTTGAAAGCCAAGCTTCATGATTTTTTCCAGAGTCTCAGGAGTGGCAGCCACTCTTTTTTCACCAGCGAAAACTTCTTTCGGGATTCCCACGAGCATGATTGATGTCCTTTGGTTTTCGAATTTATTCAAAGATCACGCTACTTTGCGAAACCTTGAGGGTCAACCAAAGGGCTCTTCTGAAGGCTCTTCTGAGGGCCTCAATTAATGCGAAGCAAAAAGCACCCCAGACTGTTTTATGTTAGGAAGCACTCCTTATGACACCTTTGATGAAGCAGTATTGGGAAATTAAAGCCCAGCACACAGATAAAGTTCTTTTCTTCCGGATGGGAGATTTTTTTGAACTTTTCTTTGAAGATGCCGTTCTAGCTGCTCCTCTTTTAGGCATCACTCTGACTTCACGAAATAAAAAATCCCAGGACGAAACTCCGATGTGCGGCATGCCCCATTTTTCGGTGGCAGGCCATATCAACAAACTTTTGTCTTTGGGTCATAAGGTGGCACTTTGTGATCAGATCGAAGACCCCAAGTTTGCAAAAGGCATCGTCAAACGAGCTGTGACTCGAGTTCTGACCCCGGGAATGGTTTATGATGTTGAATCCTTGGATCAAACTAAGCCTTTTTATTTAGCAAGCTTCGACGAGAGAATGGTTTCGTTTTTAGATATGACCACAGGTGAGGCTTTCTGGGTTTCCCATTCGGGTGAAATGCGTGAAATCAAAAAGCTCATCACACAATTCTCGGCAGTCGAGCTAGTCGTGTCCCCAGCTCAAGAGGACTCGGCAAAGCTTGAGTTTTCAAATCTCACTTTAAGCTCCTATGATTTTAACGGACCCAGTTCCGCAAGGCTTCTGGAATACGTCAAAGCCCACAACACTCAGCAAAACCTGAACTATTTAAGACCCTTTGAAGAAAAGAAAATGACAGCCAGGCTGTTATTGTCTGCCACCACGCAAAGGCATCTTGAGCTTTTTGCCAATTCGAAAAATGAAGTTCAAGGCTCACTCATTGGGGTGATTGATAAATGCTCAACCTCTGCAGGTTCCAGAAAGCTTCGCGATTGGCTCAAATTTCCTTTGGTTCATGAGCTAGAGATCAACAAGCGTCTAGATGAAATTGAAAAGTACCAAAGCGATGTTTTAAAACTGAAAAATTTAAGATCGCTGTTGATGAAGTTAGGTGATCTTGAGAGGCGCTTGGCTAAAATTTCACAAAGCCAAGGCACGGCCCGGGATTTACAAAGTCTCGCGCAAGGCGTGCTTGTCGCACTCTCTGCACTGGATCAGGCGCGCATTCCCTTTGCTGAATCTGCAAAATTAGGTGCTTGGGCCGAGAAAATTCAAAACACATTGGAAGAAGAGCTACCTCTGACTTTAAAAAATGGGGGATTGATTCGTAAAGGTGTCAGGAGCGACCTGGACCTGTTGATCACACTTTCAACAGACACTCATCAAATTCTCAGTGATCTGGAAAATAAAGAAAAAACTCAGACGGGCATCAATTCGTTGAAGATTCGCTACAACCAGGTGTTTGGTTATTACATCGAAGTTACAAACACCCATAAAGAAAAAATCCCTGAGCACTACAAACGAAAACAAACACTGACTTCAGCTGAGCGTTTTTACACAGATGAGTTGTTAGAGCTCGAGAAAAAAATTCTTTCCAGTGATATCAAACGCGGAGAGCTCGAGTTTCAAATTTTTGAAGAATTAAAATCGGAAGCTCTCAAATTATCGGCTCCTATTTCATGGCTAGCAGAGCTAGCATCAGAGCTCGACGTGTATTTGGCACTGGCTTGGCTTGCCATCGAGTCCAATTTTGTAAGACCGCAATTTTCAAAGGATCAAAATTTAAAGCTGACTTCAAGCCGTCATCCCGTGGTGGAAAAATCAGTTTCTCGATTTGTCGCAAACGATTTAGGCTTAAATCACCAAGATTGTTTGCTTCTGACCGGACCCAATATGGCGGGTAAAAGTACACTGATGCGGCAAGTGGCTTTGATTTCAATTTTAGCCCAAATGGGATCCTTTGTTCCCGCCAAAAAAGCTGAGCTTCCTATTTATCATCAAATTTTCACTCGCATTGGCGCCCAAGATCAATTGTCTGAAGGACTTTCGACTTTCATGGTGGAAATGACTGAAACAGCCGAGCTTTTACAAAATGCCAATCAAAAAACCTTGGTGATTTTAGATGAGATTGGTCGGGGAACCTCCACCTATGATGGTTTAAGTCTAGCAGAAGCCATTTTGGAATTTCTTGTGCAACAAAAAATTTCTCAGGTCCTTTTTGCTACCCACTATCATGAAATCACCGAGCTCAGCTCAAAGTTTAAAAATTTAATTAATGCTCATATGAGTGTGGTGGAAAATAAAAACCAAATCGAGTTTTTACATTCACTTGTATTGAAGCCTGCAGGCCAATCCTACGGAATTCAAGTGGCAAAACTTGCAGGACTTCCTGCAAAAGTGATTGAAATGGCTTTTGATAATTTAAAAAAACGAACCAGCCACGCAACTCAACAGCAGCCCCAACAGCTCAGTTTTTTAAATCAACAACAACCAGACCCAGAGCTTGAAAAATTAAAACTGTTAGCTTTTCAAATTAGCCAGCATTCAATTCTAGAAAAAACACCACTTGAAAGTTTGCAAGCCATACAAAGCTGGCAACAGACATTAAAAAACTAACTCAAAAACTTTTGCGCAAAAGACCAGTAAAGCGGAATCCCGATCAATAAATTAAACGGAAAAGTAATACCTAAGCTCATGGAAAGATACAAACTGGGGTTCGCATCAGGAAGACTTGTTTTCAGGGCCGCAGGAACTGCGATGTAGCTGGCGCTGGCCAAAAGAATTATAAACAAAAATCCGTCTGAAGGTTTTAAACCAATCCACACAGCAATGAGAAGTCCCACAGTTGCATTTACAAGTGGTGCAAGCAAAGCCGTGAAACCTAGAAAAACCGCTTGAGCTTTTAAATCTCTGACTTGTTTGGCAGCTGTCATGCCTAAGTCTAGTAAGAAGAAACACAAAAAGCCTTTAAAGATATCGTAGATAAAAGTTTGGTAATCGACGGCTCGAGTCGGGTTCATGAAATATCCGATGGCAAGACTCCCCATCATCAAAAAAATAGAACCATTAAAAAAAGCATCATGAAGAGTGGCCTTTAAATTAAAACTAGAGGTGCTTGATTTCTGACCAAATTTTGAAAGCATGATTCCCACAATAATGGCAGGGCCTTCCATCAATGCCATCAGCGCCACAAAATGACCGCTGAAACTTTGATTGTTATTTTCAATCCAAGTGATGGCCGTTAAAAAAGTCACGGCGCTGACCGAGCCGTAGCAGGCGGATATGGCTGCACTTTGAGTGGAATTGAGTTTTGTTCTGAGCCAGAAAAACAGCCAAATGGGAATCATCACAGCACACACAAGGCCTGCTAAAAAAGTCCAGCCCATCTCGGGAGTGTATTGAGCTTTCGCCAGAGCGATTCCCCCTTTGAATCCAATGGACATCAAAAGGTAGTAAGACAAAAACTTCATTGTGGGTGCGGGAATTTCGATATTGGATTTAAACCAAACCGCCAAAACACCGAGACAAAAGAATAAAATGGTGGGGTCTAAAATGGAATCCATCAAGGCTCCTTAAATCACGTAAAGCAAAACACAGAAAAAATGTAAGGTCGATCCACCCAGTACAAAAAGATGCCAGATGCCGTGGGCATGTTTCCACTTGTGATCGTTAACGAAAAAAAGAACGCCGCCCGTATAAAGAATTCCACCGGTCACCAGTAAAATCATGGCAGGAAGACTGAGCAAAGTGAAAAGTGTTTTTGCAACTCCAACGATGAGCCATCCCATCAGCAAATACAAAAATAAACTGAGTTTACGCTTGGGTGTGGGAACTCGGAGAAGCTCCTGTAAAATTCCGAAAATGGCCATTCCCCATACGGCACAAAAAATCCACCAACCCATTTTATCCCTGAGAGTCACAAGAGTAAAAGGGGTGTAGGTGCCTGCGATCATCAAATAGATGGCGACATAATCTAATTTTTGGAAAAAAACTTTATGGATCCCTTTTATGGAGTGATAGAGAGTCGAAAATCCGTAGAGAAAAATAGTCGCAGCCCCAAAGATCGCACAGCTTGTGA
>CAZPBD010000072.1:0-12487 GCA_964584655.1 uncultured Pseudobdellovibrionaceae bacterium
GGTCTCAAATCGCATAAAATGATTATGCAAAGATTTGCTGCCAAATGACCATTTGAGATTGATGACAAGTTGAGTTAAGTAGTGATGTTTCCAACGACAATTGGATAAAACTTGAAGCTCTTTTGACAAAGGTGAATCACTTATGACTAAGCCCCACATTCCAAAACCTGACTGGCTTAAAGTTCGCGCACCCAGCGGTGAAAACTACGCAAAAATTAAAGAGATGGCGGGCAATCTAAAATTAGCCACCGTTTGCCAAGAAGCCAAATGCCCCAACATCGGTGAATGTTGGTCCGGGGGAACTGCGACTTTCATGCTGATGGGTGAAGTCTGCACAAGGGGTTGCCGTTTTTGTAATGTGAAAACTGGAAATCCAAAAGGCAAGATTGACGAGTTCGAGCCAGAAAAAGTGGCTCACTCGATTGCTCAACTTTCTTTGGATTACGTCGTGATCACAAGTGTGGACCGCGATGATCTACCCGATCAAGGCGCTGGCCATTTCGCTCGTGCGATTTCGGCAGTTAAAAAATTAAACCCAAAGTTAATCGTCGAAATTTTAACTCCTGATTTTCGCGGTGACATGGACTTGGTCAAAGTGGTCGCAGATTCTATGCCTGATGTTTTTGCTCACAACATTGAAACTGTCGAAAGATTATCACCAAGCGTTCGTGATCCCCGCGCCAAGTACCGCCAAAGTTTAGATGTTCTTTTGGAAGTGAAAAAATTAAATCCGAAAATGTACACGAAGTCTTCTATCATGCTGGGACTTGGTGAGACTGATGAAGAAATTATGCAAGCTCTGAAAGACTTAAGGGCTGTGGGTTGTGATGTGGTGACTTTTGGTCAGTACTTACAACCTTCAAAACGACATTTAAAAGTCATCGAATACGTAACCCCTGAAAAATTCAAACACTGGCAGACGGTTTCTGAATCCATGGGATTTTTGTACGTGGCATCGGGTCCTTTGGTCAGAAGCTCTTACCGCGCAGGTGAGTTTTTCATGAAGGGCATCGTCGAAAAATCAAGACAACAAAATCAATCCGCAACAATCGAGGTCAAGTAATGGCAACTGATGTAAAACTCCCCGAACTTGGTGAAGGCGTCACTGAAGGCGAACTTTTAAAATGGCTCGTAAAACCTGGCGATACTGTTAAGACCGATCAAGCCATTGCAGAAATTATGACTGATAAAGCCACTGTGGAAGTGCCTTCTCCAATGAATGGCGTCGTCAAAGAGTTAAAATACAAAGTCGGTGAAATCGTAAAAGTTGAAAGCGTGATGATCACTCTCGATGCCGGAGGACAACAAGCCTCTGCTCCTACTGCAACTAAAACGGCAGCTGCGACAGCTCCTCTAGCCGCAGCTCCTGCTGCTGCAAAAGCACCCACTGCAACCGGTGGAACTTTAAGTGTGAAATTGCCAGAACTTGGTGAAGGCGTTTCTGAAGGGGAATTGATTAAGTGGCTTGTTAAGCCTGGCGACACTGTAAAAGTGGATCAATCTGTTGCAGAAATTATGACCGACAAAGCCACTGTGGAAGTTCCGTCGACTGTTGCGGGTACTGTTTCCGAGCTCATGTTCAAAGTGGGCGAAGTGATCAAAGTTGAAAATGTTATTCTCAAATTATCTGGCTCGGGCGCTGCAACATCTGCAACTGCACCTTCGGCTCCAGTGGCTCAAGCTGCTGCGGCCGTGGCTCCAACTCCAGCAAAAATTCCACCAGCTGGTGCGACTCAAGCAGGCCCGATTTTATATCCGCCACCAGCTGATTTTAAAGTTTTAGCCACACCTTCCACTCGAAGACTGGCTCGCGAATTGAACGTCGATCTTAACGGAGTTCCTGGATCAGGTCTTGCTGGGCGAGTGACTCGTGATGATGTGATGTCTGCAAAAGGACCAAAGACTTCCGCACCTCAAACCACAAGTACTTCTGCTCCTGCCAGCTTTCCTAAGCCTGCTTATGTTTCGCCTGCTGGTGTTCAAGAAGAACGAGTGCCGTTGTTAGGAGTACGCAAAAAGATTGCTGAAAATTTACAAAAAGCAAAGCAGATCATCCCGCATTTTACATTGATGGATGAAGCTGATGTGACCCAACTTGTGGGCTTCCGTGAATCATTGAAAGAAGCCGCTGAAAAAGCCGGAACAAAAGTCACTTACATGCCATTTGTGATGAAGGCTTTAATTGCGACCATTCGTGAGTTTCCAATGTTCAATGCCAGCATCGACGATGCGGCCGGTGAAATCGTTTACAAAAAATATTTTAATATCGGTTTTGCAGCGGACACGCCAAATGGATTGCTTGTGCCCGTGATTAAACAGGCTGATCAAAAAACGATTATGGATTTATCGAAAGACATTATTGATCTCAGCACTCGTGCCCGTGACGGAAAATTAAAACTGGACGAAATGAAACACGCAACCATCACTGTGACAAACATTGGATCTGTCGGTGGAACTTACGCAACACCAGTCATCAATCATCCGGAAGTTGCGATTTTTGGAATGTATAAAATTTCTGACAAACTTGTGCTTGCTGCTGACGGAAAAGTCTCTGTTCGCAAAGTCATGAATTTTACAGTGACCTGTGATCATCGTTTGATTGATGGCGCAGTGGCAGCCAGATTTTTGAAAGCATTTATTAATCGAATTCAAAACCCCGGTGTTTTGATGTTGGACATGCACTAAGCATTTAAAAAAGGATTTTGATTATGCAAAAATTTGATGTGGTGGTCATTGGTAGCGGTCCCGGTGGATATGTGGCGGCCATCAGAGCTGCGCAACTGGGTTTTAAAGTGGGCATCATCGAAAAAGAAGCTCTTGGAGGCGTATGCCTGAATGTGGGCTGCATTCCTTCTAAAGCCATGATCACGGCCAGTCACCATTGGCACAGAGCCCATCATGATTTTAAAAACATGGGATTTATCCTTAAAGGTTTAGATTTAGATTTTAAAAAACTATTAGAATGGAAAAATTCTGTCTCTGGAAAAATGAGTTCCGGCGTGGCTCAACTTTTAAAAGGTAACCAAGTCACTGTCATCAAAGGTGAAGCCCAATTTAAATCGCCGACTGAATTGACTGTGGGTTCCGAAACCATTCAAGGTACAAACTTTATCGTAGCCACAGGCTCACGTCCCATTCAAATTCCTGGCTTTACTTTTGATGAGGTCGATATTCTATCGTCCACTGGCGCCCTTGCTTTGGATCATGTTCCTAAGCGTGTTGTTGCCATCGGTGGTGGCTACATCGGTCTCGAAATTTCTAGTTATTTGCGAAAATTTGGCTCTGAAGTCACAGTTGTAGAAGCTCAAGGGACTGTGCTTGCTGGAGTTGTGGATCCCGAGTGTGCTCAAGTGGTCGCACGAAAGTTAGAAAAGAATGGCGCAAAACTTTTGATGAATGCAAAAGCAAAGGGCCAGAAAAAAACCAAAGATGGTTACGATGTGACTGTTGAAATCGACGGAAAAGAACAAGTCTTGAAAGCTGACAAAATTATCGTGACTGTGGGCCGTAGACCCAACGGTGATCAGATGAATTTAAAAGCGGCAGGCATCAAAGTTGATGATCGCGGATTTGTCGTGGTCGATGCTCAAAGAAGAACCAGTCAAAAACATATTTTTGCAATCGGTGATATTTGCGGACAGCCCATGCTGGCTCACAAGGCTAGTCATGAAGGTGTGTTGGTGGCTGAAGTGATCAAAGGCCACAACCGAGTTTACGATGCGAAAACCGTTCCAGCTGTTGTCTTCACAGATCCAGAAATCGCATCGGCAGGAATGATGGAATCTGAATGTCGAGCGAAAGGTTTTAACGACCTGTTGATTTCTAAATTCCCTTTTGCTGCCAATGGCCGCGCAGTTTCGATGCAAGAAACTGAAGGCTTTGTGAAAATGATTGCTGATAAAAAAAACCACATTTTACTGGGTGTTCACATCGTAGGACCTGAAGCTTCAAATTTAATTTCTGAAGCAGCACTGGCCATCGAAATGGGCGCCCGACTGGAAGATGTAGCGCTGACGATCCATCCTCATCCAACTTTGGGTGAAACAATGATGGAAGCTGCCGAAGCCACTTTAGGTCACGCCATTCATATTATTCAAAAACCGCTTACCAATGGAAAGTCTGCTCACCTTTAATGGCTGATCAACTTGAGTTTCAAGACTGGGGCCTGATTGATTATCAGCAGGCTCTTCAAAAGCAGCTCGAGCTTCTCGAAGTTGTTCACGAACAGCAAACTCCTGGATATCTGATTTTTTGTAGTCATCCACCGGTGGTGACTTTAGGTCGAGCCACCCAATCCCATGATCTCACTGGCTTTGATGGACCTATCGTTGAGGTCAGCCGAGGGGGCCGCGCCACTTACCATGGACCTTCACAAATCCTCATTTATGCAATTGTGAACTTAAAATTGGAACGCCAAAATCGTAAGCCCCGCGAGGTCGTCGGTTTTCTTCGTGATTTTGAAAATTCGTTAGTTCAAGTTTTAGAAGCTTACGCAATTAAAGCCCAAGGCAAATCACTTCAAAAAAAGCAGGCCGACTCTGAAACCGATGAAACTGGTGTCTGGATCGGCAATCAGAAAATCGCAAGCCTTGGTATCGCAGTCAAAAAGTGGATCACCTATCATGGAGCTGCTTTGAATTTCGATCACGATCCGAAAGCTCACAAAGGAATTAAACCCTGTGGATTTGAGCCTTCGGTGATGACATCTTTAGAAAAAGTATTAAATCAAAAGATTTCTAAATTAGAATTTGTCGAGCGCCTTCGAGCTGTTTTGCTTCAGAAACTTTGAATCTCAGATTTGCCTTGTACATGGGTCCCCCACATACTATTTTTTGAGATGCATGGTTAAAGAAAAGATTCTCTCTCTGCTATCTCCACTTTTAATCGTTGTTTCATTTCTATATTTCTTTTTGAAAGCTTATCTGGCCTACATTGAACCCATGTCAGCCTCTGCCGAGGATTGGGTGAGCCTGCATCAAGTTTTTTATACAGCTGCTTTGTTTATGGCTCTATTGGCATGGGCATCGAAAATAAATTTGGCGATTTCAGGATTGATTTCTCTTGTGCTTGCAACGCTAGCTTATGAATTTTCTATTTTCGATGGACCAGTTCACAGCTTTTTCATTTCATCGGGATTTTATGAAGCTTTGGGGGCGCCGAACTCTGCTGGCAATTCTCAGTATAGCAAATTGATGTTCTATGGCTTCTTTGTTTTGACCTATGCAATTTTACTTTTGGTGCCACGAACTCGTTCAATATCCCGATTGTTTGTCCTTCTGCTTCTTTTGGTCAACTTAGCTGTGGTTTTTCTTAATCACGTCGTTCTGCCTTCAGGTCTTTTAAAGGAACTTGCATTCAGTGAGGTCAAGTTGATGGATTCTGTGGCAAGTATAAATCAAGCTGATTTTAAAAAAATCTGTCAGATTCATAATTGGAACTGTCGACTGAAGCAGGGCTCTAAAATTCAAGAAGTGTTCTCTGCTGGAGTTTATAATGAAAAGCTCAAACCGTATTTTCAAACGACTCAACTTCTTTTGGAACAATCCACTCAGAATACTTTAATCACTGATACAAATACAAATCCCAGTATTTACAGAATAATAAAAACTGAAAACTCAGAAATTTTCTATGAGATTTTTGAACATGAAAAAGTATATCATTTTTGGAAATTGTCTTTAGGTTATTTGTCCTTTTTTTGTTTTGCCATATCCATGAGCTGGTTTTACGCAGTCATTGGACTTTCTTTTATTCATAAAAAAGTCAGGCTTAAATCAAAAAACTAAAGATGTGCGATGTCCTTATTGATCAAACAGTTGTCGTTATAACCAAAGGCAAGCATGACTGTGTATCTGGGCTTATCACTGAGGACTTCAGTCACTCGATGTCTAAAATAAGGATTTAAATTATTTATCACCAACGCTTTTCCAGTGTTAGGCACAACGGTGAGGTGCGAGGCCACCATCTTAGGCGGTGTTTGATAAAAATCCACTGCATTGAATTTGACCGAATCTTTATCTATGACCTCGCCTAATTCTGTCAGTCCCCCGTCATTCGCGTTTCGTTCCTCGGGACAAACGTACAAAAACACATGAAAGTGAGTCCCATCAAAAGAGTGAGCATGATAATTATTAATATATCCGCGTGGCGTTCGGTGCATCATGATTTTGGTGAATGAAAATTCACCGTAAATCTGCATGTAGGATTTCATGAACGGCGTTTTTAACAACTGATCTTTGATTTTAACGTAAATTTCAGGGGCTTCATCTTTAGCTGTCCACGGCGTTTCCCATGAGCACACATCCACATAAATTTTGCCGTTATATTCTGGAATAAAGGTTTCTTTTGTCAGAAGGTAATCTTGTAGCTCTGGCATCAGGGGGCCAAAATCCATATCCATCTGAAAGCCACCTTGAGACCAAAAACCCAGGAAATCAAAGTCGTCATTCAGATTCATTCTTCTAACCCCTTAATAACCATATTCTTTATAAGTTTTCGCTATAAAAAAAATATCATTTGTACTAAGTTTGAGTCAAGAGGGACGGGTCTATGGAGCTGATCATAAAGCCAACTGAGCTATGCAATTTCAAATGCACTTTCTGCAGCTCCACCGATATCTCGTCAATCAAGACTCAACAATTATCACTTGATAAGATATTTGAATTTTTGCACCGATTCCCGTCCACGAAATCTATTATCATCAACGGTGGTGACCCACTGATGGTGCATCCTGATTACTACTGGAAGCTCATTGAATTCCTAGATCAAAATGAAATGCCAGCAGAGCTCAGTTTTACATCAAATTTATGGGCCTTCTTTAAAAACCCATCTCTTTGGACTCCTTTGTTCAAGAATCCCCGGGTTCACGTTTGCACTTCTTTTAACTACGGTGAAACTCGGCGAGTTTCAAAAACCCAAAATTATACGGAAGAACTTTTCTGGCAAGTGTCTGATTTGTTTTTACAAGAGGTGGGTTACCGTCCTGATTTTATTTCTGTTATCAATGAAGACAATGAAAACACAGCCTTAGATAACGTGAGACTCGCTAAAAGAATGGGCGTCAATTGCAAGATGAATTACGCAATGGCGTCTGGTGCCCAATCCAAGCCCTACGTTCTCTCAAAAATTTATGCTCTTTACCTACAAGTTTATAAGGCAGGTCTCACTGATTGGGAGTTCAACACCCAGCAGATGGTAAAGACGATGAAAAAGAAGGCCACAACTTGTCCTCAAAATCGTTCGTGCGATTCTGGCATTCGCTGCTTGCAGCCGGGTGGTGATTACTACAGCTGTGGGGCCTTCGGAGATGATAAAGAATACGCCATCGATTTTAATCAAGAAATGAAATCACCAGAAACTCTAAGGCCACTGAAAGATGATTTTAATATTCAGTACTTAAAAGAGGAATGCTTAAATTGCCCTATGTTTGATATTTGCAATGGCTGCAAAAAAACAATCAAAGATTTAAAGCGATTTGATTTGGTTGAAGACCACTGCGTTCGAATGAAGACTTTAGCTCCTACGATCTTAGAACTCAACAAGCCTTCCGAGCTTTCCCTATGATGTTAGCTAAAGATATCCAAGTTTATGTCAAAGCCAACGATTCATGTAATCTCAACTGCAAGCATTGCTACACCAGTGGATCCAATGGTCGAAAGCGTTTTTTTGATTCTCAAAAGACAGCTGATTTTTTGATTCAAATGACCCGTGCTCACCACGTGCAAAATACAAGACTTCTTTATCACGGTGGTGAACCTATGCTGGCACCACTGGCGGACCTTTGGGATTTTTATTATCGAACAAAAGATTCCATTCTGAATGTTGAATATGGGCTGCAAACAAACCTTGTCTATCCACTGACCGAAGAAAAGATCAATTTTTTTGAAACTGTCATCGGAGAGGTGGGCATCGGGACATCTTGGGATCCCGACATTCGCTTTGGTTCGAACAGTGAGCGCATGGCTGAAACCCAACTTAAGCTATGGGAAACAAACGTCAGAACACTGACCTCTCGCGGCCTTCAACTGACACTGATGGTTTGTCTATCCAAAACCGTCGTAGAAAAATTTGAACCTCATCAAATTCTTCAATATGCAATTGATCTGGGATTTAAATATATTTTGTTTGAAAGAATCACGGATGATGGAAATACCCAGACAAATTCAAATAGTGTTTTGCCATTAAATCGAGATCTTGATCAGTGGATTTTGCGAATGTATTTACAAACTCAGCAATATGGATTTCAGAAAAAAATTGGAAATATGTTCCTCGAGGAAATCGCAAACTCAGTTTTAAATGGCCTTCACACTGCAAACAGATGTCGCAATTGCGAAACTAAAATTGTCACCATCAATGCAGATGGTAGCCTTGCAGGATGTCCGAACTCGGCTCCTGAAAAAACTTGGGGACACATTGATTCAGGCGTTGAACCCTTTATCACATCGAATCCGCGGGTTGCCGCCATCTGTAAAGAGAAAATGAGAAATCCCATTTGCATGACCTGTGATGTCAGTCATCTTTGCAATGGCGACTGCTACAAACTCAAATGGGATCAGGATGTGTGCTCAGCACCTAAGTCGCTGATGAGATATTTGAAAGATCAAAATCAACGGGAGTTCGTGAAAGATCTAATCATATGAAAGATTGGAAAGTCCGACAAAAAATCTACCACCAACTCAATCCTTACGATGAAATTGGTGACGATTTAAAGAAGCAAAAATTAGTCGAAGAATGGGACCCAGAGGTCATCGTTCAAAGGGCTCTAGAGTATCCTTTTGTTCAATCAGAAACTCTTTCCTACCCTGGAAAATCATTTGCAGTCGCTGTGATCTACGCTCAGCTCATCGCAGCCCACTTCAAAGAGGAAATTCGAGAATTGCTGAATGATCCAGAGCTTTTGTTTGGAAATGATCCCTATTTTCAAATTTATCAGGAAGCCCCGCAGATTTACGATCGCATTTTAGAAAAATTCCCTAAAATATTAGCATCTGAAAATGTTTGGTCGGATGATATGAGACTGACTTTACAATACTTCCAAAGTGAATTTCTATTGGAGGAAAATGTTTCTTCTTCATAAAAAAGATTTAGAAGATCTCTTTTCCTCGTCCTATTTTTATCAGAATCAATTGATCTATGCCATTGATCCCGTGACTCAGACCTATCAAACAGATCAAAAGTTTTCGAATTTTATCGAGTATGCCAAATTCATAAAGCAAGCTTTTCAAAACAATCAATCCATTGTTGTCAAAGGACTTGAAAATTTTAATTTGAAAATCAAAAATTTCAGCCTTCAATTTGGTGCTGATGTGGACGCTCACCTCTATCTAACACAGGACTCAAGTGCATCTTCGTTTGATTTCCATGCGGATGATAAGGAAGTTCAAATTGTGATGGTCTATGGCAGTAAAGAATTCACATTGATTGAAAGTGGTGTGCAAAAAAAATACTTACTTCACGAGGGTCATACTTTGAGAATTCCCAAGGGAGTTTTGCACAGAGCTAAATCTGTGGGTCCATCAGCTTTGATAAGTTTTGGATTTCTTCAGGATGAACATTATTATGTTCCCGGAGGACTTCAGAGTAGTGATTTTTTGACCAGTTCAGAAGATTCTGAAACCCATTGCACGATTGATCCAACGACTTAACATATCTGTAGTGCTCAGTTAAACACTTGCCTAAATATTGGCACTGACGACAGATTGGATTAGCACCGACTGCCACTTTTTCTGACGCAGCCCAGGCCTGATACTCTGAGATGTGATTCAGCTTCATAAAGTATTCATGGTCAAAAGAATCAAACTCAAGGACTGCCCAATCCCCTTCCGGTGTCACATAAACGTGATCATCAGAAAAAGCATTTCGGACCCCGGTCAATGAATCCAGGATTTCTTCTTCGTTCACAAAAACAAAATTTTTACTGGCTTGAGAGGTGATCCACTTTTTAACAAACTCTTCGAACTGTAAGAAGCTGACGGCTTGCTGATTGGATTGATTGGTTGAATACGGTTTGATTTCCACAGAGATCACATTTTTTATCGTGCTCAATATTTGGATCATCATGTCCACATTCATTGAGATCACTTTTTGCGAAGCCAATATTAGGACAGAGACTGGTTTATTAAGTTTGAGCAAATTCTGAAAAACTAAATCTGATTTTTCTCTGGCTTCAAAATCGTAGCTCACCGTAAGGTCAACATCTGATTCAGTGAAAAATTTGTGCACTTTAGACAAGTTAGTTATTACATTCAGCTGACCTGAATAGTGCTTTCTTACCGTTTGCCTGAGGTCATTTAAATAAGACTCAGGCAATAAACCGATTTCACCACCATAAAGATCAATGTGTCTGATCTTTATGCCTGCTGAACTTAGCTCATTCAGCTTGGATTCTAATTTTGTTAGATCTAAAAGCTTTCGATCTGAAAGTTGCTTTTCAGTTAGATAACAAAAATCACAGCGAAAATTACAAAGATAGCTGGGATTAATGGAAAGTGTAACTGACTGGATACTCATCTACATTGGCTTCGGAAGCAGGTTCAGCAAGACTTCGGGCCCCTGCTCTCCAGTCAAAGCCATTTCCAATGACATAGCGATCAAGTTGCCTTCCTTTTGGTAGTAAAAAAACAAATTCTTACCCTTGAAGATATACTCTTCAAATTGTGGCTTAAAATAATAAACCGGGAATTGAGGAGGCACTGAAAAATAACTTTCCATAAAGCCTGGCACAGTAAATAAGTTTACAACATTAAAGCCCACGTAGTCGTGGTCATTAATTTCAGGTTGGCTGGCTTTCAGGTTCAATTTCTCTTCGATAGCTGTATAGGACATGATCGTGAACAACATTGTAGATACCATGAACGTGTTCCAACGGACTAATATTTCAGAGTTTTCATCAATAAACTTTTTTCGCTCGAGGCGACTCATAGGCCCCGCTTCGAACAATGTTTCGCTGTCATACCCAACAGAATCCAAAAGAATCTGAGCAGCCAAGTAACTTAGATTTTTTGAGGTCACAATACTTTTTGATAAAAAATAATCCTTCATGAGCAAATGAAGTTGCTCACTTGTTTCACCGTCTAAATCAATTTCACTTGGTAAATCCAAGTTTGAAATATAGGTCAACAGCATGTTGCCTTTCAGTTGACTGGCTTTTAAGTCGATTAAAAAGGAAATGTCTTTTTTAACAAAATATTCTTTGATTTCGTCGATAGCTAAAGGAGCTGTTACTTTTTTAACTCTTTGGATTTCAACTTGAGGCTCCATACTTAATACTCCTTTTAAGATAGCTTAAAGTCTTTCAGGGCTTCAGTTTGGCCCGACCTGATACACGAGTAAATATGATTAATCAGATAATGATTTGCATCAAAGTAGGATTCACCTTTGAAGAAAGCTGAACCTATCCCTCGGGATATGTCATGGTTCAATAGGCTTTGGAAATCTTCTGCAAACAAATGCTCTGATTTAGCTAAATAATTATTGATATGAAAATCATCTGCTATAGCGCCGTCTTTAAAAATTTCGATCAGGTCAAACTTGTCCAAAAGGCTTTGAATTCTCGAAAACAGCCCTGGTTGATAGGTTCGAATGATATAATTTGAATTTTCAGGCTTTATGTTTTGATCAGTCACCCAACTGAGCTCTGGACGTGACTGAAAAAACACCTCTGGCTGATCAAGTTCTTCGTACTTTAAATCCAAATCGAGAAAATTTAATCTTGGTAGACAATTGATGATCTGCGAACGCATATCGTGAATATCATTACACCAATTGGCCCAGGCAAGATTTAAGATCCTCTTTTTTAAGGCTGCTGCATTGATGGTATTCGGATCTAAAGTGTAGTCTGCGATAAGGTACTCGTAACTCATGACTTCTTTGTTGTGATTTCGAATGGCTGAGACTGGGGCTATTTCGGCTATCCTGGAACTAAATTCTTCAAATGAATTTTTTTTGAATACGTCTTTATTCAGTCCCAAATTATTTTCTGCAAAATCTCGGCCTAGGATCGATTTCAAGAGATGATTGTGTCGGTAATTTTGATATAACTTAAATAAAAATTCTGAGCTCGGCTCGTTGAAAATACTCTTCCAATATTGGATGATCAACTTAAAGAAAACAGAGTCATCTGAATAAACGACGAACCGTTTATTTGCATCCTTCTGAAGCAAAAAGGCCCAAAAGACCTCGATGGAATTGTTATGATATTCAGAGAGATAACCCTCAAAACAAGGAATAAAGCCCACCTCACGCCCGACAAGTTTTGAAATCGGATGTGGCTTTTCAAGTTCTGACAAAATGACTTGAGAGTATTTTGAGCTTATGTGCTGTTCATGCTCGAGGTAAACTTTGTTGAACAAATGGAACATTTATCGTCTGCCGCGAGAACCGTGACAACTTCCGTGACAGCTTGTGTGACAACTAGATACCAATGGGTGTGCGTAATAAGGATCGGTTCTTCTGATAAGCACAGCTGTTCTAAGAGCATTACAAAAGGCGT
>CAZPBD010000073.1:0-12108 GCA_964584655.1 uncultured Pseudobdellovibrionaceae bacterium
TGTTTCTTGAAATTCGTTTTCTGAGCTCACTTTTTTAAACTGAGCTTTGGATTGCCCTTTGACTGCGCGCTCGCAAGAGCCCCAATCAGTATGTCGAGTGAGAGTGCCATTGACAAGGCTGACATAGAAGGATTGTCGAGTTTCAGTTTTATGACTTTTCATCTCTGGCAAAGGCTCGCCCTCGGGAAGGTCCATAATATCGAAGTGATAATTTTTAGGACTTAGACCAAAGTCCAACTGAATAGAATCTCGTTTAGAAAAGGCCACGGCAATTTCATCCACTCGCTCGTTACCTGGTGTTCCTTGATGACCGCGAACGTATTTCCACTCGAGCTTCAATTGTGACCCGACCACTTCAAGTTGCTGCCAGAGATCCTGATTGGAAACTGGCTGACCTTCAGCTGTTTTCCATCCCCGTTTTTTCCAACCATGGCGCCATTGGGTGTAACCACGAATGACATAGGTCGAGTCTGTCAGAACAAGTAAATTCGAAATTTTTTGGCTGCTGGCGAGCTTGATACCTTCGATGATCGCTGTCATCTCCATGCGATTGTTGGTAGTGTCCGCAGCGAATGAACCCAATTCATAAATAAGCTTAGTGCCGAAATTAAAAAGAACGGCTCCCCAACCTCCGGGGCCAGGATTGCCTGAGCACGCGCCATCTGTGTAAAGAATTGAGCCGTTAGTTTTCATAGTTCTCAGCTAACACAAGAAATTTATTTTTGGCAAACACTCCAAATTTCATGACGTGTGTCTGACTGATTGCCCATGCGCCTGCACCCTGCACCTGAGAATTGAACGATCCCTTGACGGCGATTTTTAAATTCAATTGGTGAATAAGTCATCTGGCACTTTTTCGAGCTGAGTTTAAAATCATTGGCCTCTGCTCTGAGCTGTGGAGTGACACTGACTTGAGGTTTCCAGAATAAATTATCAAACGAAAGAGTGATTGAGTTGGGAATATAGGGGCTGAATTCATCCACTTCAATGGGCTGAACACAAGAGGGGGCGTAGACAAATTCTTTTGTAATTGGATCCACCTTAAGTTGGTAACCCAAGCTTTGAATACTCGGATAGGATTTTGCAGTCTCCAAGATATCATTAAAATGCTGCTGCATCATTTTTTCAATGTTCAAAGCATCGACGATTGTGTCTTCGAGCATTTGGTAACTGAGACACTTGGGTGCATCATATTGTGAATTTTGATCGAAATCATAATTGATACAAGTGGCATTCGTCATCAGTGAGGATTTCAGCTTGAGAGCTTTTTGTCTGAAATCAATTTCAAAATCGGTTCTTGGTATTCTTGAATTTTCACTGATTCCTTTAAAAATGATTCCACGAATAAGTCCCTTGTCATCCACAAGTGAGGCTCCCGAGTTTCCACCTTCAATGGCACAACCCGTGACTGCATGAATATGGTAGTGATCCGTAGTGGCTCGAGGTGCGAGCAGTGTTTGATGTAAGATTTCACACTGTGAAACTTCAAGGTGTCCAAGTCCCCGTCTGATGGGATTCACTTTTCTGATCTGAAGTTTGAGTTCATCTTGCAATCCCAATCGAGTGACTTCATCAAACTTACGACTGGCTGGTTTTTCGATCTGGAAAACCACATAGTCTGGATACTGATAATTCACGCTTATAAACGATTTTTTCAGAACTTTTTTACATTTGAATTGAGCCTTACCCGAGGGGCTGTTTTCGGCAAAAACAATTCGGCTTCCTGCCTGACACAATTGATCGGGATCAATGAGCCTTTGAGTCCGTGGGTTTCGCATATCAAAACAGTGGCTGTTTGAAAGTGCAATGTCGGGCGCTATGAGTGTAGCTGTGCAATGGTTTAAATTTTTGCCATCAGTCACCAAAAGCTGAGCCACACTGTCAGGACAATTTTTTTCATCCAGGCATTGAACTTTCCATTGATTCAATTGCGTTGATAGATCTTGTGCAGCTGCCGCTTGAGAAAAAATCACTAAAAATAAAAGATTGTAGACCAGCCCCATTTTCCCCCCGGAAAGATCCCATCTTTATGGCTTGAAAGCCTGGCTTTCACCAGTGTCTCATTTTTGTACAGTAGGACTTACAGACCCAAATCGGGCCCACTGTCATGATTTTAAACAGGCCGTTGCAAAGGCCTGCATTGCATTGGCTTTGAACCAGATATGGACAGATTCGTTCTGGCACCTGGCCTGCAAATTAAGACAGTTAGAGCCCCCAGTCTATTGAAGGAGACTTTGCTAACCTATGTTGAAAATTGTTTTGATGAGTCTTTTAATTACGTTCTCAATCAGCCCGACCTTGGCTCGATCTGCTGCCGTAAAAGCAAGCTCAATGAAACAATCTCCATCCAAGTTCAAAGGTCAAAAGCTTGCCTATTACAAGCGTGCAGAAACCCTCTCTCAAACTGCTTCTTCTACAACAAACAATCCCAACGATGAAAAACTGATCACAGCCACAGTGAATGTTTCCTACTCTCAAAGCTTTGTCGACAGAGTGGATGGAAATTTAAAAAGCTCTCGCACAATTCTAGCGATTATTTCCACAAAGATTAACGAACAGTGGTCACTGGCCACTCGAACAGCCCTGAGCCAAGATCTCAGAAATTCTGAATCCCTCGAGGACGGATTTTCTGACTTGTTGTTTATCGCTGGAAAAAAACCAAGTGAATTGAGTGATTGGTTGATGGGAAATCAATCTTTTACAGTGGTGGCTCCTGTTTCTGAATACTCCACTCGAGTTCAAAACTCACAAGGATCTTTGCAAGCCGGATACACTTTTTCATTAGCTCCGAAAGTGCTCATCAAGGGAGCTTCATTATCTTTGAACTTAAATGCATCAAGAAACTTCCACCAATTCGAAACTGATAAAACAGGTGCCATTCTGAATCAGTATGGATTGCGTGAAATTTTATCAGCCTCCTACAGCATTCAAAAATGGACTTTATCCAGTGATTTTATTTTTAGACATGGTTGGAACTACGAAGGTAGCGTTGGCCAATCATTTGAGCACTCACAGGAAGCCGCCTATGCCGTGAGCCCCATGTGGACTGTGACTTTAGGTCACACCAACAGTGGTTCATGGCTTGCGCCCAACGGACAAGATTCAAATTTTAAATTAATTAATGAAAATGATTCCGAAATTTACGTTTCGACGTCAGTGGTATTTTAGGAGGATCGCAATGAAAAAGTTCACGTCAGTGGTTCAAATGTTGGGTGTTGTATTAGGCGTGTCGATAGCCCTTGCGGGTTGTCAAAAGAAACGTGATTCAGAGTTGCCCTACGGCGCTGATCGCGAACTTTTGGCCATTTCTTCCTATGAAGGCCAGGACTATGTTTTAGTCACTGAGGGTTTGCATAAAAAATCTCAAACTTCGAGCCAATACAAAATCGAAGATCAAAGAGCCGATGCTAAATCCAGAGTCAAAAATTTTGACTTTGTTGATTACAAAGCTCAAGACCCTTTGAAATTAACAGACAATACGATGATGCTGGGTCGCCCCAACACGACTGATAAGTATAAAGTTCGATATGTCTTTGATGGTGACCTATTAAAAGTAATGAAAGTGGCTAAGTCTGAAGATCTTGCGACTGATGAAGTTGAAAGCAGCGTGGATGCAGGTAAAGGCTTACGAATGGTTCCCATCGTTTCTTATTCTGTGACTTACTATTCAATGGATAGTGCAAGAAACGACCGTAACGAAAAAACATCACGCTTAGAGCTAGTGGGGCAACAATCACGTGGTGCTTCAACACACTTTAAAGTGAATTTGAATTCAAAAACTCGAGCGGTGTTTTTATCTAAAGCCACTGTATTGCCAGCCAACTACTTCACTGAAGAAGACTCCAGTGATTGGTATTATTCAATGACAGTTGTCAGCCAAAATTACCGTGAAGAAAATAACTCTTGGCTTGGCTATTTAGTTTCAATGGATAAATACGGCCGCGAAGCGACGAAAGTTCGTGCACGTAAAGTTGAAGATAAAGTGATTTTTTACAACGTAGGTATCGACGATCGACTGACTGAAAATTTAAATTCTCGTCAAGAATTACAATCAGCAGCTTTGACGTTGGCTGCCGACTTTATTGACTACCGCATGTCTGAAACAGGTAAAACTTCTTCTGTAAAAGAAGAATCTCATAAAGAACAAGCTTGGGACAAAAGAAAGTTTGTTGAGCTGAAATTGAAAGACACACGGATGCCTGGTTTAGATCTTGAAATCAGTGAGATTAAAGACGTTCAAATTGATGACGGCTATTTTTCATTTTTAGTTCAATCTGAAAAATTCGGTGGTCTTGTTCGATTTAGCTTACTCAATGCCAAGCACTACCAAAAAAATCTGATTGCTGAAGGTGCTAAGCCCTACCAAAGAAAAGTCTACTTTGGACGAGACCAAGAGCTTTTTGGTTTCTTCAAAACCACTCAAGAGAGCTTGAGCACATTTGATCGTTCTAAAACGACTCAAAAGGAAAAATTAGTTTTTGTGAATCGTTTTAATCCCACACGACCTGTGATTGAATTCCGTTTGAATCACTCAGCTCCTGAGTGGACAGAAGAAATCGTGATCCGATCAGCTGCTGCGTGGAACGCAACTTTCAAAGCTGCAGGCTCACCCATCCGAATTCGTGTACTTGATGACAAAACGAAAAAAGTTCTTCGCGGTTATGCAGGAGATCTTCGTTATAGCCTCATTAACATGTACTCTGATGTTGATGGAGCCGGAGACTGGGGAGGCTTAGGACCTAGCCTTGCGGACTCTCAAACTGGTGAAATTATCATGGCCACTTCGAACATGAATGTGATCACCTACACAGATGGTATGGAAGCCACATTGAACCAGTTTTTACTGGCGACTCGTGGTCAACTGGATCAAAAGTATGTCCTAGGAATTCCCTTGCCCTCACTTCAAGCTGTTCAAGACACAGCCGCTAAAACTATTTCATTTGTAGGAAATGTTTTAGGTATTAAAAACGTGATGCAGTTGAATGTTCTTGATCCTAAGACCAAGTCTTTTGTTAAGGGATCTTTGCCTTATTACGACCAACAAAGTCGTAAAATTGTAAAGGACATGAAGTTTACTGCTGAAAATAAAACTCAAGCTGTAAAATTGTCGAATCAAGTTCTTTTCGAGAACCGATTTGAAATGCTCAATGGCAATATTAAACAACAAGTCCAAGAAGTTTGTCCTGAACTTTATGCTCAGTCTCAGAGAGCTGAAGATGAAGCAACCGATGTGGTCCTCATCAAAAAGTGTGCGATCGAACTATCTAAACCTATTTTAATTTCTGTGACTTTACACGAAATGGGTCACAACTTTGGACTTCGACATAATTTTTATGGATCAACTGATTATAAAAATTTCTTCCAAAAGACAAAAATGAAAGTGGGTCAACAAGACGTTGAAATCCAATGGAGAACCAGCACAGTCATGGATTACCTTTCGTTCAACTACATGAACATGACTCAGCCTGGTCTGTATGACATCGCGGCCATTCGTTGGGGATACCAAGATGCTCTAGAAGATGCCACAGGGAAAGTTGTCAAAATCAACACAGCTCAATCCACTGTTGAGCAAATGAATGGTAACATTCGTAAATACAAATATTGCACAGATGAAAACGTGGATGTGTTTCAAACAGATCCTATGTGTGCAAGACATGACAGCGGCGTGTCGCCTGGTTTGACTCAAGAAGAAGTTGCTAAAGGTGCAAAAGAGCCCAATCGAATTTTAGAAGTGGTTGAAGATCATATTCGTGGATTCGAAACAAGTGTTGCTATCCACAACAACCGAATGGGAAAGCACGCAGAAAAAGACATGCAATCTTTAGCTATGCAGCGGGTTTCTCGCTTTCTATTACCTATGAAACTCATCTATGACCAGTGGAGATTACACCTAGGAAACGTGGCTGGAAGTGGAAATGAATATTTAGAAAAGTTTGATACTGAAGAAAAGTATAATGCTCTTGTACAAAAAGCTTTGGATCCTAAAGCTGTCGGTGCCGAGCAAGCCACAATCAATGCTCAGTACAAAGAAGCAGCAGATCGAATTTTTGAGTTCTACACTTATATGGCTTTTGTTCCTGACTACAGTTGTATCGCAAAGAAAACTGTCGGTGGCAAAGAGACCATCCGCATGTACTCATTCTCTAAGATTCAAAATAGTCTGCACAGTGCAACAAATGGATACACAGCTAAAAACTGTCAAGATCCTCAAGTTCACAGCTTTTTGAAAACTCAGTATGAAGCGTCAATCATCGCTGAAGGTGGATACTCGTTTGATAATATCTACAGCGATCTTTCTCGATTTGAAGTGGCTGATAATGCTTACCGTGAAGCTCAGCGACCCGAAGTTGTGGGCATCGCGCAAGATCGAATCTTTTCGATGATTCTTTTAACAGCTCGATTTCAAACTTTACGTAATACCAGTGCAAGAGGTTTATACCCCAACTTTATGGATGAAAAGCCTTACAAGGATTACATGATGGGTTTGACAACTCAAAGACTTGATCAAGGTGCTTTGATGTCATACTTCGGCGTGCAAGGCGCTCCTGTTCCTAGCTTTGAGGCAGAAAAACCATTGCTTTCAATGATGATGGACTTTGTCAGACAAGGACTCTTTATCCCAGGTAAAGAGAACGAAACTGTAAAGAATATTAATTCATTACGAATCGTTCCCTATTACTTTGTTGACCAAGAAGATCCCACTTGTACACAAATTTTCGGAATGCGATTTTGTGCAGTGGAACCTAATGGTATGGCAGCAAATCTGATGAAGTCTTATAGTCAGGTTCAGCAATTGAAGTTCTCTGGCATGATCTCGAATACTTTCGATGCGGAACTTGAGAACTTCTTAAGTGCTTTGATTCCTGAAAATTTTGAAGACTTAGAAGCTCGATTCTTCTTTGATCTAAGTGAGAGCCTCGAGAAAATGCAAAACAAAGAAATGGCTGGCCTTGTTGCAACCGTTGCTTCTCAAATTCTAGAAAAAGAGATTCAAATTGTCACTGGTGGAGTTGCTAAGAAAGTCAACAAACTGAGAGAAGAAGACATTAGCAAAAAAGAAGTGGAAGCTAAACTAGAGGAAATCAAAAAGATCAAGTTAAAGGACCTCGTGACCTACCTAGGTTTAGAAAAAGAGTACACAACACCTATGACGAGAAAATTGATGATCGAAAATGCTAAAAAAGTAATTGCTGCAATTAAAGCAAATAAAGAAGCCTACGAAGCAGACAAAACCGAAATAGATGCAAAAGCCGATATTCTGTTGCAAGCCATTTCAGGTAATATCTCTTCGTTCTAGTTAAGCTCTTGGATCATGACCCTCTTTTCAAGAGGGTACAGGGCCACAAGCTTATGAACTTTATGAGGGCTAACAGCCCTCATTTTTTTTAAAGCCTGTGAGTAAATTTTCATTTGTTCCATGGCAGAATCCACATACTGGGTACTTCCCGTTTTATAATCTAAAATGTAAACGGCCTCTGGTAGCTCTGCCCAAAGATCGATGGCCCCTTGCAAAACATAATCATCCATTTGAACGGCAAAACCCCACTCGGGATTTCCTAACTTTAGGATTTGTCTCATCGGTGGATCTTGAAGTTGAATTAAAAAATCCACACTGGATTTCCACTCAGGATCAATCTGATCCAAATCAATGTCGTGGGCTAAAGATTCAAAGAGTCTATGCAAAAAAGTCCCTAGCTGAGCTTTTTTCAAAGCTTCGACCTGCTGGGTACTGACCTTTTTTCTTGGACCTGACTGCTCAGACTTTTGAGATTCTAAAACGGCTGTGACTGACTTTCGCATTAAGACCTCTGGTAAATCGAGGCTGATGGGCTTCATTTTTTTATCCATAATTGAATCTAAATTTTGAACTGTTACGGGAATTAGAAGTTCCTCTTGAATCAAAAGTTCAAAATTTTCTAATTGATGAAGACCTACTTCTTGAGGCAAAGGCCACTGCGCCCACCAGGAATTCTTTTTAACCTTCTTCTTCAAACTCAAAAAAAGAGACTTTTTAGCTCGGGTCATCGCCACATAAAGGACCCTGAGGCTTTCCTCAGTTTCTTGTGCTCGCATTAGATTTCTGATAGTTTCGGACGCAGGCGAGTACATCCACTTTCCGTCATCATCTCGTAATCCCACACTGAAAAGTAATTTTTTAGGATCAAGGCTGAAGATTTGATTATTTGATAGGCTTGATTCCTGCCCCATTCCCATTAAAAACACATGATCAAATTCCAAACCCTTAGAGGCATGAATTGTCATTAATGTAACCCGATTGGGCTGCAACAAAGGAGCAGCTTCTTGAGTTGAAAGATCCACACTGTTATTTTCTGCCACCAGAATTTCATCCATAAATTCGAGCAAATTAAGTCCTGGCTGTTTTTCCTTTTGACGAAGCTCGGTGACAAATTTCCAGATATTGGCCTCTCGCCTGCCGCTGGAATCCACCAATCGACTTGACCACAAAAAATCTGAAGTTTGAAGAAAGTGAAAAAGGGCTGAGCTCACACCCAAAGACTGACTGATATCGATCAAGGTTTGTAGAGATTGGACAGCAGAGGTCCACTCTGAGGATTTTTGACTTAATGCCGTTTTCCAAAAGGAATTGGATCTTCTTAAAATTAGAATCTGGGAATCTTCGACATAAAACCAAGGTGACCTTAACAGACCAACCAAATTAATATTATTATGAGGGTTTAATAAAAATTGAGTCAGCAAGATCAGATCTTGGACCTCTCGCCTTTTCCAGTAGTCAGACAAACTGGGCGATTCCAGAGCAAGTCCGTATTTTTGAGCCATCTTCATGGTCATCACAACTTTAGCATTTGTCCGTGTTAGAATTGCAATTTGCTGGGGCTGAACACCCTCTTGAATTAATTTTTGAATTTGAGCCAGAACTGTTAGGACTTCTGAGTCTTCAGTGCTCTGCTCTTCTTCCAGAGGCTCGGGAACGATTGTCACCGTCACCGGTCTTTTTTGATTTTCATCAGCTTTCTGGAAAGGGACCATCTGCATAAAATCTGGTGAAAGCCTGCTAAAAAGTTGATTAAAAAAGTGGACCAATGAAAAAGATGATCTGTAGTTATTATTGAGTTTATCAAATGCAAAATGATTGTTTTGCATATATTGAATTTTTTCTTGAAAAACTTCCTTACGAGCTCCTCGAAAAAGATAAATACTTTGCTGAGGATCACCCACTACAAAATGCGGTGAATCTTGGATAAAAGCGCCCAAAAGTTGCACCTGAATGGGAGATGTATCTTGGTACTCATCAATCATCCAAAAATCCCAATCTTGGGAAAAATTTTGAGCTAAAGTGGAATCGGTTTGGATGACTTGTAGGCTGATACTCTCTAAGTCTGATAAAGACAGCAGTCCTGTTTGAAGCTTACTTTTTAAAGCCTCCGAGTAAAACAGCTCGGCTATAGAAGAAAATCTTTTTTGAATCAGATCAAATTCCGGCCAATATTTTGAAAACAACAGTGGTTTACCTAAAATATCTTCTGCAAAATCCTTCAGCTTGACTAGCTCATCATGCAAATCAGCAGAAAATGCAGGCTTATCAGCTTTAAAGGGGGGCTTGCGCCCTAAGGACTTCATCCAATCTTTGGCCTGTTCCCAACTGTCTAATTGTCTAAAAAAAGCATCTGAATAGTTTTTCCATGAATCACTCAGCTTTTCTGATGCAAACCTTGACTGCAAAAAGGCTCGCTGACGATTCCAATTTTGCAAATTAGATTCAGACCACTCTTTGAGTAATCCTGAGTGATCAAATTGAAACGTTCCAAGCTCAATTCTTTTATGAAAATAAAAATGTAAACCTTGGATCAGCTCATCCCAACTGAGGTATTCCAGAAGCTCTAAACTTTCTGGATGGTTTAAGAAAATCTTCTTCAAAAGTTTACGGTAGGATTTCTGTTGCTCGAGTTGGCTCATGATTCGAACTTCAGGGTTTAAACCACATTTATTTCCGTACCTGGACAGAAATGGCACCAGAATTCCATGAATGGTTGAAATATGAACTTGAGAACTGGATCCTAAATACTGCGCTAGATCCAAATCGCCCAACTGATAGGCCTTGGCAAGCAATCGCTCTTTTAATTCTTGTGTGGCCTTCTTCGTGAAAGTGGTCACCACGATGCGTGGGTAGCGCTGGTGCTTTTTTTTGAACTGATCCACAAAGTTAACAAAAGTCTGAATCAGATTTGTTGTTTTTCCAGCCCCTGCGCCGGCCTGAATAATTTTAGATGTGATTACAGATGGGGAGCTCGACACACTTTTCTCCAATCACACTTTGCACAGGTTGACTCATCCATCGGAACGGGGCTGATTTCGCCTGATTTCATTCGCTCCAGATTTTCATTCAAAACTTGCTCAAATTCACTTAACTTTTCTTCGATTTGATTTTGTTCCAGATGCTGCTTTTCTCTGGGACTTGGCTGAAAGAAACCATCAATGGTCTCACTGGTTTCCAGACCGATGGTGCGATCAAAATTTTTCACCACATAGTACAAAGCTGCCAACACGTCCTTTGATAAATCCTGAGCCCACCCTTGCTTGATCGCCCAGATATAAAAAAACATTTGATACTGAGAGTTTTCCAGCCACAGATGGCCGCCCTTCAGTTGGCTGCTGGAGTTTTTATAGTCGATAACGACGAGGTGGCCATCAAGTGATTCATCGACACGGTCAATTTGCCCCGACATGATCACTTCATTAAAGGAACCTTGCCACTTCACTTCTAAATGATGCTTTTTAGTTCTAGGATATTGCTTGGCCCATTGAGTTTCGAACTGGATAAATCTTTCAGCCAGCGCAACATACTTTTTAACAAATGTGGGCAACAGCAAAACATCCAATTGAAATTGAAGTTCCAAAATAACTTCTTTGATCAAATTCTCGAGATTGATCTGAGACCAAGTCGACCGATCCACAGACATCAGCTTTTCAAAAATCTTATGTATCAACTGACCCTTGTCACGCGGGTCTTGCTCGAGATCTACCTCGGGAAAAATTTGGAGTCCCACGGTTTGTCTTGCAAAGTAAATAAAAGGACACTTCATAAAAGCTTCGAAAGATGAGGGCGAAAGTTTTTCAAGCTTAAAGTGTTTGAGTTTCGAAACCTCGCTGAATCCTAAATCTTGCTTTAGGCGTTCGGAAATTTTATCCATGGAATTGATCATACAACCGTCAACAACAGTTGATTTTACTTCAGACAAATATTTCTGAGAATTAGCAAGAGCCATCCACTGGGTGCTCGGTGTTTGAAGATCGCCCGCAAGTGATGCCTGAGAGAAATGAAACTGCTTCGCTTTTGTTGGCATTTGAAGAAGCCAGGCCAGTTCAAACTCAAGATGAGATTTTTCTGAATCCTGTAACCAAAATCCTAAATTTTGTGCAATTAGGTTCACAGACTGAGACGAGATTCCACGCTTTTGAGAGACTTTTAGTTTCTCATCACTCATTTCAATTAAAATCAGATACTGTGAATTCAAAAAATGAGTAGCGGCTAAGCTTGTTACTGTGACACCCGACGGATGTCCGGTACTTTCCGTTCTTTCGATATGAGCTAAAATGGATTCGCATAACAGGGACCACTCGGTCCAGGGAATCGAAATTGAATTTTGAAACTGAGCTAAAATAGGACGGATCAAAGATTCCAGCCAGTCAGGCACTTCAGGAGACCCCCAAGCTTGGATCAGGCGGATCAGGAATTCGTCAGAATTCAATGCCTGCTGCGGATCAAAGTCAGCTTTTAGAATCTCAAGTGCAGCTGAATGTCTTGAATAATCCGAGTCTTCATAAAGATGCGTGAACAAAGAAATAAACTTTTCATACTGCAGATTTGATAATTTGTTCTGTGAATAAAGACTGAGCTCAAGATCCCTGTGAGAAAGATTTCGCCCCAAAGTTCGCAGCTTGGAGGTGAACGCTTGAACTTCTGGAAGACTTTGAAGTGATATTTTAGTTTCACGAGAGTAAGGAATTCCTTCCTTTTCAAAGTGAAATTTTAAACAGGGCCAAATTTCTTCCGAATCTGGCGCAACCACTGCGATGTTATCAGCAGAAACACCCTCATCAAGCCACTGCCTAATCTGAGAGGTCGTC
>CAZPBD010000074.1:0-11526 GCA_964584655.1 uncultured Pseudobdellovibrionaceae bacterium
ATGGAGCTTGCGATGGCTTCTGCTGTTTCTTTGGGAAGTTTTTTTCCTTGCTCGAGAGTTTTGAGAAGGGAAGTGTAAGCGTCTTTAGGAAGCTTTTCACGCATCTGAGCCAGTCCAAAAGTCATACAGCCAAAATATTCGGAGATAGGGGCTTCGAGGCCTGCCGAGTTTTTTAATTTTTCAATTTTTTTCACTGGCAACGGGTTGACTGCTGATTTGAAGGCAAAAGAGCGCTCTGACGATGTGGGAGTCGTTGATTGCATAAAACATCCTTTTTTCAATCTCGAGTGAAAAGCTCCACTGCGAAACTTAATTTAAGTTAACTGAGATCTTTAAAGAATACCGTAAAAACACGAACTCTTAAAAATCTCTGCTCTTAATTTAGCCTGAGCTTTTGATAAAAGAAAAGAGTTCCTGATCCTTTTCATTTCGCGTTAGAGTGTCTTAATGAAATGCTCACTTTGTGACACTCCAGATTCAAAATTAATCCATAAAGACCCTCAAAATGGTTCTTTGTTTTATTCCTGTTTAGATTGCGGCTTTATTTTTCGTGATCGACAATTCTTCCTTAAATTTGAAGACGAATTGAAGCGGTATCGTCAGCATCAAAATGACGTGAATTCGCAGGGCTACCAGAATTTCTTAATGCCCGTGATCGATGAGGTTCTCAAAAATTGCACGCCTCTCCAGAAGGGTCTGGATTACGGCTGCGGTCCCAGCAGCGTCATCGTGCATTTACTCAAAGGTAAAGGTTACGATATAGCCCAGTACGATCCCTTTTTTCACCCCAATGATGATCTGTTAAAAAAACATTTCGATTACATTGTATGTACCGAGGTTGTTGAGCATTTCAAAAATCCCAGGCTTGAATTTAGAAAAGTGGCTAATTTGGTTGATGTGGGTGGGTTGCTGATAGTGAAGACCAGTTTGACCGATCAGATTTCTGATTTTGCAAACTGGCATTACCACCGAGATCCGACCCATGTGGGATTTTTGAATCAAAAATCCCTGGAAAAAGTAGCTGAGCTGACGGGCCTTAGGTTGCAAAAGATAACACCAGATTTTATCGTGTTTGATAAATAATTTCAAAACCTTGGCCCTTTCATTGCTGATTGATCCTTTATCTGGATTTGCGGTACGTGAAAGGATCTCAAAATGGATTTAAACTCAACTCTGTGTGCTCGCTGGCTTCTGGCGATCGCTGCGATTTTGTCATTGTTTAACAGTTCGACAGTCTTTGGCTCGAACCTTCAATGCCGACAAGCTTTGAAAAGTAATCTTCAAACTGTAAAATTAGAAGGTCGAAAACTGACCTTCATGGCCTGGAATGTAAAAAATGTTTTTACCTATCAGGGTAAATTCGAGCGTGAAGATGGCATGAATAATATGCGAAGAGTGGAAGGACCAGAGGGTGCCATTCGACCAAAACCCATGCGTGAAGTTCAAGCTGCAAGAGATATTCTGGCTCGTAAAATGCCTGACATGGCGGTACTGACTGAAATTGAAAATGTTTTTTCCTTGAGGCGGCTGTTGGAAGAAGATCCAAGGCTTCAAGGAAAGTATCATATTTTTTTAAAAGAAGGAAATGACGTCAGAGGAATTGATATCGCTTTTATTGTTAAAAAAGAATTGGGCTTTCAATTTAAATTGGACACCCACAAACAGATGACATGGACAGATCGCTTTCAAAAAAATGGTCAAACAGTTGAGGAAACAGGTCCGCTGTTTTCCAGAGATCTTCCGGTTTTAAAAATTTACAAAGCTGGAGCCACTGAACCGTCCATGATTTTGATGGGAAACCACGCAAAATCACAACGAGACCGAGAAGGGGACCCCAATAGCTCACGCTGGAGAACAAATCAGTACAAAGGCATTGCTGAAATTATAAAATCCTACCGAGCCAAGTATCCCAACGCAGCCTACATTTTGGCTGGTGACATGAACACAGATGTCAGGACATCAAATGAAATTGCTGCGATAAAAAACTTGATCCCAAGTATTTATGATTTGATTGATCCCGCCAAAAAAATCCCCATGGAAGAGCGTGTGACTCATTCCTTTTTCCCAAAAGGTGGGGCGCCAAAGTATTCACAGCTGGATGACATCAGAGCTTTGGGACTTGGGAAATTAATCGAAGCACAAATCTTGCCGTTTTTAGATTCCAAAGGACAACCTCTGCCAAGACCTAAGAATTTTAAACAAAGGGAATCCCAGCAGCCTTCGGATCACTCGCCGCTGTGGATGGAATTTGAATTATAATTTTTAGAAGTAAAAAATCAGTCCTGCTTTTAAAGGATGATCACCCACGGTGCGAAACCGGGTCTCATCCAAAGAGCTTAAAGCGACTCCGCCTTCAAAGCTAAATCCCAAAGAATCAAGACCTGCAAAAAAGAACTCAGCGCCAAAAACCACGTTCATCTCGAAGCCCGATTCTTTATCTGAAGTGGCACCATTGGGTGTTTCAACATTCAAAATTCCCACTTGGCCACCGTAGTAGAAATTCATGTTGTTTTCTTTAAACAAGATCCTTCGAAGACCTGCATTGAAGGCAAATTTAGAGCTGTCTTCTTCGGTGTCCACACCTAGGCTTGCAGTCAATCCCACTTCTGAATTGGGGTAATAAACCGCTGCGATAGCTGGTAGGTCTACGGAGTTGTTATTTTTAATTCCCACTCCCAGGCGGGTCGAGAGATCTTTTGCAGAGGCCATAGAAGAAAGAAGTAGTAGTGAAGTCAGAATTCGAATCATTTTGCCCATCCTTGAAGTTATGGCTCAAGTATGAGCAGATTTTCTTATTTTTGTATCTACGGTGCATTAATGATGGAAAAGAGAGCAAGGATTTGTGACAGTTTGAGTCCCAAAGAAATGTGGGCCTGTAGCTCAGCTGGGAGAGCGCTTGCATGGCATGTAAGAGGTCGCCCGTTCAATCCGGGTCAGGTCCACCAATTTCACAATACCGGAATTCAGGTATGCCGGTTAACCCGTATACCCGAATTCCAGTGTGTGAAAAATTGAACTACGTTTTTAAATTCGACTTCACTGAATCCATAGCACTGTCTTTTTTCTCAGAGTATTTTCCGAAAATATCAGACAGCTTTTCAGTATAGGTTTCTTTAGCTTGTCCATACTTTTGTTGGATCAAGCCTTGAATGGATGTCATATCACCCTTTGTTTTTTCAAGTTCGTCATCTGTGAGGTTGCCCCAAGCTTTTTGGATATCACCTTTAATTTCAAGCCATTTGCCTTTGATAGTATCGTTGTTCATATGCATTTCTCCTTTGTGTTTAAGAGGACCGTTTTCGACCAAATAGAAACGAGATCACTGCTAAGATTAAAAAGACGACGATGAGAATTTTTCCAATTTCCATCGAAAGTCCTGCGATTTGATTCGCCCCTAAAATGTAGGCGATAATTGCGAGAATAAAAAAACTGATGCTTGCTTGAATCATTGTTAATCCTTATTTTAAAATTCAAAAGGGAAAGAGACACTTGCGATCCATAGCTGAGATTCTAAATCAACTCCGTCGAAGCCGTTTGTTGATGAAAAAGGTCCCAGCTGCTGCAAAGTTGCAGAATCATATTTGATTTGCTGATACTCCAAATTCAAACTGATTGCAGTCAGTCTGAATCCGGCCCCTAGTCGGTAGCCAGTTCCTTTTGTGAATTTCACGTCAAAGCTGCCATCTTTTTCTGGATCTAATTCTGAACCCAAAATGTAGGAGCCCCAAACTCGAAGTCCAACGATGGGCATTTGTACGCCAACCACAGGTCCCCAATTGGTGCCGGTGGATTCTGAATCATAACTCACTGATGAATCAGTGAACTGTGATTTTGTGTACCGGACATCTGCTCCAAGAAATACAATTTCTGAAACATGGAATCCGACTCTGAGTCCCAGACCTAATCCATCCAGTTCTCCGGATGAGTTCGACAAAGGAGACGGATAGTTCACATCCGTCGTTCCTGTTTCGTAGGTCACTGAGGGCTCTAGAAAAAGACCAGCAGCTGAGATTGCGTTGGCAGTTGAAAGGAAGCTGACTAAAGTAATAAGTAAAATCGTTTTAATAAATTCTCCGGGTTGATTATTCAGTTACAGTTGTTTTAGGTGTGATCACAATGTCGACTCGGCGATTGAGAGTACGACCTTCTTTTGACTTGTTTGTTGCAATGGGTTTTTGAAATCCGTATCCAGAGGATTGAATGTCAACATTGTCCATGCCATTTGACTTAAAGTAAGTGGCAACAGCCTGAGCGCGCGCTTCTGAAATCTGCATGTTCGCTGATTCAGTTCCAGTTGAATCTGTGTGACCTTCCACTTGAATGGATTGAGGTGTCAAAGATTTTGCGACTGTCATCACTTTCGCAAGGCTTGCAAGAGAATTGGCAGGCAATTCAGATCGACCACTTGAGAAATTCATATTTTTCATACGAATCACAAGCTTTCCACCCTGTTGGTAAGCTTCTGCTTCATCACTTGAAAACTTTGATCTGGCTTCCTCGAGTGCTTTTTGAATTTCAACACTGGCTGTCGCCTGATCCAAATTCGTCACTGAGGACTTCAAATCTGATGTGAGCTGCTCGTTTGAATCTGTAGAATCAGACAACTCATTTTTCAAATTTTTAATTTGTGAATTTTGAGCGACCATTTTAAGTGCAGAGGTCTCAGACAAGTTTTTATTTTGTTTGATCATCAACATCACTTGATTCAATTGTGTGGCTTGAGCATTTGCAGCTGTTACGCTTTTTTGAAAGCCCATGGGATTACGAACGTTAGTAGAAATCATGCTTTCCGCATTTTTCAAAGCCATCTCAGTCTTCTTATAAGTCGTGGGAGCTTTATCGGTGGCATCGTCTTTCTTTGCACCATTGAGCATGGCTTGTGATTGACCGAGCTGAGTCAGAACTACAGCACGTCGCTCGAGATCCACATACTTCTTTTGAAATTGTGAGAGATCATAAGCACTCATTTTAGGAAGTGAGTCTGCTTTGTCACTCAAGTCAGAATCCAATTCTTGAAAAGTGGATTTGAGCTCTGGTTTTTCCATGGCACCGGCTTGAAAAGCCATCTGTCGTGATTCAAAAATTCCAGGAGCCAATGTTTTTCGAGGTTCTGCAGTGGCTTGAGCTCGGCTCAAATATCCGCGACCTTTGCGCACATCATTTAAAATTTCTTCTTGTTTTTGGTTACTTGCTAAATCTGATTTTGCTTCTTTTAAAAGTTCGCGTGATTCTTTGAAATCACTGGGAGCTAGCACATCCACGTTTTGTGTGACGGCTTGGTTTATCATTTCTTCAAATTTGGTGATTTCCGCCTGCGGATTAGCCGTATTGGGAATGTCAGCCATTTCGACACTTGAAGAGCATCCTGTGAAAGCAGTTAAGCTTAAGATGCTTGCAATTGTCAGTTGAGAAATAAGAGACCGTTTCCATTGTATCATTCGTTGTTCCTTGGGTAATGTTTGGTAAACTTTCAAACTATTGAAAGTTGTCTGTGCCCGTACAAAGCGCTTGAGGATGCGAATACACAAGGTATTAAGGTTAAATAAAATTTATATCTTTTGTGTGGGTCTCTGCAACGATTTGGGATCAAGTCTTGATCCTGAATAATTAATTTTTAAATGTGTGGACTTATGTAAATAAAAACTTATTTGGTATCAACGTCGATACCCACTTCTTTCATTTCGGATCTTAATCCCCACATTTTTTTCAGTAATCCGGGGGCATGGGAAGCCACCCAAGACATCAGCATAAATTTCAAACCTCGGCCAACAAAGATCACAAGCAGCAGCGACCACAGTGGATTGCCCGCTAATGTTGCCAGAATCACGGCGGGTTGTTGCACAAGGGGAGTGGCTGCAACAAAGAACACCAAAAGAAGACCGTATTGGCTAAAGAAGTTAAAAGTCCAAATCCAACTTTCTGACTCTTGGATATTAGGTGCAAATTTGAGAATAATATCGAGGCCGTACACTTGAACGATGAGGGCCAGCATCAAGGCCCCAATGGTCGAACCCAAGGCTGTACAAAAAGAAAGATAAAGCCAACGTTTGGGTGTGAGCATGGAACTTGAAATCAAAATTCCATCGTTAGGAATGACAAGAACTAAGTTATCAATGGCTGCGAGCGCACCGACTAATGGTGGATACCACGAGCGATTCGCGAAGCGTTGCAGTTTTTGTATCCAAGTTGAAATCCATTTCATTTTTGAAAGCTTAGCTGATAGGTTTATGTCATGCAAAGCCTGTTTTACGGAATCAGTTTACTTATTGCAGCACTCTCTGGATTGGGATTTTATTTCGGAGGATTTTGGACTTGGACGGGTTTTTTGATTCTCTTTGGTCTAGTTTCCATCTTTGAATTGGTTTTCAGTCAACTTCAAATCAAAGCTTCCCTTTCAAAATCAAAATGGACCGATATTTGGCTTTTTTTAAGTCCTGTGTACCTCTCTGCCATTTTGATTTATTCCACTTCGCTTTTTTTGAATTCAAATAGTGCTTTAGAGAAATGGGGCTATGTTTTGACCTCGGCCTCTTTACTTGGTGGGTTCGGAATCACCATCGCCCATGAATTGGTCCACCGGCCGCAGGCTTGGCAAAGGGCTTTGGGCGTTTGGAATTTGATGTTGGTTCATTTTGGTCATTGGGGTATCGAGCACGTTTTCGGTCACCACAAGCATGTGGCCACACCTTTGGATGCGGCCACCGCTCGAAAAGATCAGGGTTTGTATTCTTTTTGGATTCAAGACTACTTTGGTGGTTTGGCTCACGCTTGGAACTTTGAAGTCAATCGACTTAAAAATGAATCCAACAGGTGGCTGAAAAATCGGGTTCTGAATTATTGGATTTTTTCTGTGATATCTTTAGGACTTGTGGGTTTTTTAATTTCCTGGGTGGCTGTTGTTTATTGGCTTATAGTGTCTGTGGTTTCAATTCTTTTACTCCTGTCAGTGGATTACATCGAACATTACGGTCTCAACAGGGAGCTTCGTGAAAATGGAATGTATGAACCTGTACGTCCTCACCACTCTTGGGATTCGAATCATTTTCTTACCAATATTATCCTGGTGAATCTGGGGTTGCATGCCCATCATCACATGAAAGCTCGACTCACTTATCAAGAGCTTGAAGCCCATTCTGATTCCATGAAGATGCCTTTTGGTTATCCGGTGATGGTGGCCTTGGCTCTTGTTCCTCCACTTTATTTTAAAATGATGAACCCAAGACTACAAAACTTAAATCTCAAGAGGTGATTTGTGCAAAAAAAAATAATTCATACTGATTTCGCTCCTAAAGCTGTGGGTCCTTACTCTCAAGCTGTGGATTTGGGCTCCATGGTCTACTGCTCGGGACAAATCGCAATTGATCCCGCTACAAATGAAGTTTTAAAAGCTGATCTTAAAACTCAAACCCACCAGGTGATGAAAAATATCAAAGCCGTATTAGGTGCTGCTGGTCTGGATTTTTCAAGCATCGTGAAGACCACAATTTTTTTAACTGACATGAATGACTTTGCAGTTGTGAATGAAGTTTATGCCAGCTACCTGGCTCAACCTTATCCTGCAAGATCCACCGTGGCTGTTCTTTCGCTTCCGAAGGGTGTGAATGTCGAAATCGAAGTTACCGCAGCTCGAATCTGAGAAAGTTCCTTTCCAGTTTCGTAAATTTTTAATTCGAACGACCTTGGTGATTTTTATCCTGGGGCTTTCTTTTCGTTTTTTTCGCGAGTGGCAACTGGTTCATGCCGATATCGGGGTCTTACCTGAGACTCTGTTAAGTGCTGATTGCGGAGTCGTCTTGACGGGAAGTATTGGTCGTGTGCGGGAAGGTTTTGATTTGCTTGAACAAGGTCAAATTCAAAATCTGATTATCTCAGGCGTTCACAACCAAAACACTCTTCATGATTTAATTCCTATATGGCCTTATTATTCTAAGGCCACTCCCGAGAAAGTCTTTTTAGAAAAAAGATCTGAAACCACCTACGGGAACGCTGTTCAGAGTGCTCACTATGTTCAGGCCCTGAAATGCCGAGACGTCGCACTCATCACATCTGAACTTCATATGTTTCGAAGCTATCAAACCTTTCGTCCAGTGTTTCCCAGCGAGGTTGTGATTCATAAGCATCCTGTGATTTCTCCCAGGGGATATTTTTCATTTCTGGATAGTTTTTTAGAAGTTTTGAAATCCTTGTTTTATCGACCTTGGGCTTATTGATCTATAGGCTCTAAATACCGATCAATGTCCAATGATAAGAGTGGTTCAAACCCTTGATAGCTTAGGGCGTACGCTTGTGATGCAAGTGATTTACACATGGAAAATTATTTCCATGGTTTACTTGAGTATTCGCGCCACTATTTTAGATCAAGCTCAAGGACTACGAACCATTATAGGCGTGCTTTCATCTCAAGTTTATTTCACTGGTTTTCAAGCTTTGCCATTAATTTCAATTTTAGCTCTGGCCACCGGTGGCCTTTTGATTTTGCAAGGCATGGGAAATTTGTCATTGCTCGGTGGCAGCCAAATCATTGGTCCATTTTTAGTCGCTCTTTTTGTGCGAGAAGTGGCCCCTCTGTTAACCGCTCTTGTTGTCATCGCACGAAGTGGAACAGCTGTGGCTTCAGAGATTGGCAATATGAGAGCCAACCGCGAGATCGATGCTTTGGAAAGCATGGGGATTAATCCCTTAAGTTACATTGTGTTTCCAAGGCTGATGGGCGGGATCATTAGTGTGGTGTGTTTATCGTTTTACTTTATTTTTGTAGGGCTCATTGGTGGTTTTTTCTTAACGCAATTTTTGCACAAAATGCCCATGAATTTTTACTTTGATAGTTTGTTACAAGCCTTTGCTAAAGATGACGTCTTCGTCTTTTTGATTAAAAACACAGCCAGCGGTGTGATTATTTTTATCATCAGTTGTTTTCAAGGACTCAGCGTTAAACGAAGTCCTCACGAAGTTCCGCAAGTGACCACTCAGGCGGTCGTAAAATCCATTTTGTATGTGACGATTTTTAATTTAGCAGTCTCGGCCCTTTTTTACTTGAGCCGACTTAAAGAATTAGGTGTTTTATGAAGCCCAGTGATGATCAGTTCCGCCTCAAATTCGAAAACGTTTGTTTTTTTCATGAAGGCCAGGATCCGATTTTAAAAAATGCGGATTTTGAGTTTCCTACCAACCAGGTTTGTTGGGTGAAATCAGAAGAAGGCGAAGGTAAGTCCACATTGTTGCAATTGCTTGCTGCGCTCGAGCTTCCAAGAATCGGGGACTACTATATCAATGAACAATCTGTGAAAGAAATGACCTTTGAAGAGTTTCTGCCCATTCGATTGAAAATTGGATATTCATTTGATTACGGTGGACTGATCAGCAATCAGACTTTGAAAGAGAATCTACTTCTGCCACTTCTGTATCATAAGATTTTACCTCGGAAGGAAGCCTTCCAAAAAGTGGAAGGTATCATCGAGAAGTTTGATTTTGTTAAATTTTCGAACGAACGACCTGCTCACGTGCCGGGAAGACTTCGAAAGCTAACCTGTTTACTTCGGGCTATGATTCATGATCCTCAGCTTCTGATTTTAGATGATCCCTTTGTTGGTCTTGGCAACGAGACCTCAGTCAAACTCATTCAATACATTCAACAGCTCAGACAAAATGGAATTGCACAATCACTTTTCTTGTCCACTTACGACGATAAGTTGGTGTCGATGCTGAACCCAGAAATTCTCAACATCGATGGCGGCCAAATTTATCAAACGGTTCTAACGACTGAAAAAAGTGTGGCCAATCTATGAAAATCAAAATGAATTATTTTGAAAGAGTGGCTGGGCTTTTTGTTTTAACTGCTTTTGTCGGTGGATTGCTCACTTTCTTTTCTGCTGCCATTAAGCAAGGCTGGTTCTCTGAAAAAGTTCATTTTGTGACGTATTTTGAAAATGCGGATGGTCTGCATCAAGGAACAAAGGTTCAGATGTCGGGATTACAAGCAGGCTCTGTGGATGACATTGAATTGGAATCCGATAATAAAATCAAAGTGCAGTTTCATGTGCTTGGAAAGTTTAAAGAAAAAGTCAGAAAAGATTCTGTCGCTCAATTGCTCAGACCCTTTGTTATTGGTGAGAGATCTTTGGATCTGACAGTGGGGAGTCCTGATCAAGAAGTTTTGAAAAACGGAGATTTGGTTCAGTCCATTGAATCTTTGGATATGATGCAAGTGTTAGGTGGTCGAAATTTAGGAAATTACATGAAAGACACCGGCGACATGCTTAAAAATATTAAGACTCTGATGGAGGCTTTTTTAAGTGAAAATAGAACCACAAAAATGGTTCAGATTTTTGACCAACTCAGTCCTTTGATGGTGAATATCAATAAAATGTCACTGGAAGTCACAAAATTATCTCAACAAGCCACTCGCTCTGATAATTTAGAAGTGATGATGAACAACATGGTCATTTTGACCCAAGAGATGAACAAAACCTTACCAAGGTTAACTGCCACCATGAACGAGGTGGGGCCTGAGATGCCTGCCACGGCGAAAAGGGCAGTGGAAGCGCTGAACGAGATGACAATTTTGATTAAAGCCATGCAAAAAAGTTTGCTGCTGAGGTCCAATGTCCAAGAAGTGCGCCAAGAAGAACGGGATGCTCTTAGACTTCCAGCTTCAAAACCAAACAAATAGCCTGTCTTGATCTTTTCATTGATCGTGATAACCTCAATCACGATTATGATTTCCTTTGAGATTTTTAAACGATTCTTTCTATCTTCCAGATCTGGAGCTTTAATTAAGAGACTCTCGATCATTTCGCTCGTGCAAATTGTGCTCAGTCTTTTTGCCTTTGTGGTGGTCTTAAGTGTGATGAGTGGCATGAATTTGAGTATCGCAAAACGTGTGAACTCATTAGAACCCGACTTGATCGTAGAAATGCCTGAAGTTAAATCCATTGATCAGTTTAAGATCCAACCGATTATTTCCCGATTGTTAGAAGACAACTATCAAGTCGATTACGTCGAAAATTCCGATGTGATTTTAAGAACAGCGGATGGATTTTACCGAGGCCTGGTGGCCCGGGGATTATCTGAAAAAGCTTTGCAAGACATCGCTCAAAATTTAAATGATTTGGATAACAAAACAAATCCTAACCCCATGGACTTAACCAGTGAATGGCGCCTGGATGAAATGCCCGGTGACGGCGAAATTATTTTAGGCTACGACACCGCTCAAATTTTGAATGTGTTTGAAGGGGATTGGCTGACGATCATTCCGCCGGAAGCTTTGTTGCTCGCTCAAGGGGAAATTCCAACTCTCGAGCGTGTGCAGGTGAAAAAGATTATCTCCACAAGGCTTTCGCAATTGGATTCACAATTGATTTGGTATGTGGCCGGAAAAAGTTTAACCAGACTTAAAAATTCACCTAGCCGCAGGCTTCAGGCTTCAGTAAAATTGAAAAGTCCTGATGATGCAGATCAAGTGAAGAAAACTTTGTCACAATTTAAAGATGCCAAAGTGGCCACCTGGAAAGAAAGAAATCAGGCTTT
>CAZPBD010000075.1:0-11373 GCA_964584655.1 uncultured Pseudobdellovibrionaceae bacterium
GAACATGGAAAGTACATTCACTTTGGACTGACCAGTTCTGATGTGATCGACACAGCCCTCAGTCTTCAAACCGGACAGGCCTTTGATTTGATTTTAAGTGATATTCAAGAATTGAAAGTTTCGTTGAAGAAAAAGATCAAAGCCCATGCAGAAACGCTTTGTTTGGGTAGAACCCACGGGATGGCTGCAGAGCCCACGACTTTTGGTTATAAGCTTGCAGGATTTTATTCAGAACTCATTAGATGCGAAGAAAGAGTTCTAAAAGCGAAAGACACCAATCAGATTTGTAAATTGAGTGGGGCTGTGGGTACGTTTTCAAGTCTGCCTGAAGTCTTAGAAAAAAATGTCGCAAAGAATTTAAATTTGAAGCAAGAACCTTTTGCCACTCAGGTGATCCCGCGGGATCGTCACGCAGAGGCCATCAGTGCGTTGACCTTTGTGCAGTCTTTTTTAGAAAGACTGGCGGTCGAGCTTCGACACCTGCAAAGAACTGAAGTTTCAGAAGTTGTTGAAGGTTTTGCTCGGGGTCAAAAGGGATCCAGTGCGATGCCTCATAAGAAGAATCCCATTAGCTCGGAAAATCTGACTGGCCTGGCCCGTCTTCTTCGGGGTTATATGGTGGCCAGTTTTGAAAACATCGCTTTGTGGCACGAAAGGGATATCAGTCACTCCAGTGTGGAGCGGGTGATATTTCCGGATGCTTTTATTTTGTGTGATTACGCACTCTGTAGAATGAAATCCATTTTGGATGGCTTGCACGTGAATGAAAAAAGAATGAAAGAGAATTTAGAAGCCACACAAGGACTTGTTTATAGCTCACACTTACTGCTGAAACTTGTTGAAAAAGGTCTGACCCGTGAAGAGGCCTACTTTCATGTTCAACGACTGAGCCATTCCTTGGGATCTGGGGATCATTTAAAAAAGTCTTTGTTAAAAGATTTAGAAATCAAAAAAATCTTGAAGCCTAAAGAGGTGGAAGAGTTGTTCCAAGCCAAGCGGTACTTGAAAACCATAAAAGCCAGACTTGTTCGTTTACCCGAATTAAAAGGATCAAAAAAATGAAATTGATCTACGAAGGAAAAGCGAAAAAGATCTTTCAAGGTGAAAAATCAAATGAACTTGTGATGCAGTTCAAAGACAGCCTGACGGCCTTCAATGCCCAAAAAAAAGGATCCTTCGAAGGTAAGGGTGCATTGAATCTTAAGTTTTCTTTAAAGATCTTTGAGATTCTCTCAGCTCATCAGGTGAGGCATCATTTTATTCAAAAGATGTCCGACACCGAAGTGGTGGTCAGAAAACTGACCATGCTACCCGTGGAAGTGGTGGTCAGAAACTTCATCGCGGGTTCTTTGGCCACAAGACTTGGTCGAACCGAAGGTGAGCCTTTAAAAAGACCCCTCGTTGAGTTCTACTTTAAAAATGATTCTTTGAATGATCCCATGCTGACAGAAAATCAAATTCTGGTTCTTGAGATTCTCAATGAGTTGCAGCTTAAAAAATGCACGGAGCTCGCTTTGAAAATTAATGAAGTCTTAAGCCCTCTATTTGAAAAAGTGGGCGTGCAGCTGATCGATTTCAAAATTGAAGTGGGTCAAGACAATGAAGGCTTGTTTTATTTAGCTGATGAAATTTCTCCTGATAGTTGCAGATTTTGGGACGCAAAAACGAAGCAAAAGCTTGATAAAGACGTTTTTCGCAGGGACTTAGGGAGTGTTGAAAGTGCCTATTTAGAAATTGCTAGAAAAATTGGAGTTGTTTGAATGAAAAAATATTTTGTTCGTGTTTTGCCTAAAGATGAAGTCTTAGACGTACAAGGCCGAGCCGTCATGCAAATGTTAAAAGCTCAAAAACATCCCGTCAGTTCGATTCGAGTCGGAAAATTAATCGAAGTTGTCTTGAGCGAAAACGTCACAGACACAAAAGAAGTTTTGAAAAAGATCACAGCCGAAGGACTTTATAATCCTTTGGTTGAGGTGGCTGAAGTGGAAGGTCTATGAAAGTAGGAGTTGTTCAATTTCCAGGCACCAACTGTGACCGTGATGTGTTTCAGTGGATGGTGGATCAAGGACACAGTCCCACTTTTCTTTGGCATCAAGATCAATTCGATATTAATTCTTTTGAGGCCTGTGTGATTCCGGGTGGTTTTAGTTTTGGAGACTACCTTCGGTCAGGTGCACTAGCTGCCAGAAGTTCAGTCATGAAAAGTGTGAGTGATATGGCAAAAAGCGGAAAGCCCATCCTTGGCATTTGTAACGGCTTTCAAATTCTATGTGAAGCGGGTCTTTTGCCCGGTGTTTTGATGCAAAATCAAAAGGGAAATTTCATTGATGACTGGGCAGAGTTAAAAAATCCAGTGACCAACAAAAAAATTCGTCTTCCTGTGGCCCACGGGGACGGTCGCTTTTTTGCAAACGCTGAAACAGTGAAGAGGCTTTGGGATCAGAATCAGGTGAATTGGTGCTACACAGATGCGGATTTTAATGGGTCTGTGGATCAAATCGCGGGTGTGCAATCTGTGAACGGAAATGTAAAGGGACTGATGCCTCATCCAGAAAGAGCTTATCAAAATTGGATGGGATCCTTAGACGGGTGGCAATTTTGGATCTAAATTTAAAATTAAAAAAATACAGAATTAAACCTGAAGAGTATGATCTGATTTGCAAGCTTTTGAATCGCCCACCTGAAGGCGTTGAGTGGGCTTTGTTTTCAAGTCTTTGGAGTGAGCATTGCAGTTATAAAAGCTCTAAAAATTATCTCAAAAATTTTAAAAGTGATGACCCCAGGATTTTAACTGAAGAAGGTGAGAACGCCGGGGTTTTTGATTTAGGTTTTGATGAGCGCATCGCTTTTAAAATGGAAAGTCACAATCATCCAAGTTTCATTGAGCCCTTTCACGGGGCAGCCACCGGTGTGGGTGGAATTTTACGGGATATTTTTACCATGGGTGCCAGGCCCATCGCTTTAGCCAATTATCTTTGTTTCGGTGATTCTGAAAGTCCCCGAATGAAATCCATTCTAAAAGGTGTGGCCAAAGGCATTTCCTATTATGGAAATTGTGTCGGGGTTCCCACAGTCACGGGTGCGACCCACTCGGAATCTGATTATAACTCGAACGTGCTTGTAAATGCTTTTGCCTTAGGACTTTTTGAAAAAGGTCAGAAAATGATTTCTGCGAAAGCTCGTGGCATTGGAAATCTTGTGGTTTACGTGGGTGCAAAAACCGGTTCAGACGGTGTGCATGGGGCTTCCATGGCCTCTGAAAGTTTTGACTCTCAGATTGAATCTAAAAAACCTACCATCCAAATTGGGGATGCTTATTTTGAAAAACTGCTGATTGAAGCTTGCCTTGAAGTTTTGCAGAAGGATCTCGTTGTGGCCATGCAGGACATGGGAGCTGCCGGACTGACTTCGTCATCCTTCGAGATGGCCGCTCGAGGCGGTGTGGGTTTTGATTTGAATTTAAGTGAAGTGCCTTTGCGGGATTCTCGAATGGGTCCTGAAGAGATTTTGCTTTCTGAAAGCCAAGAAAGAATGCTTTTGATTTGTGAACCTAGCAAGCTTTTAGAACTTGAGACTATTTATAAGCGTTGGGGTTTAGAATTTAAAGTCATTGGCCAAGTGGTTAAGGATCGTCGGATTCAATTGAAATGGCAAAATGAAGTGATCTGTGAAATTGACCCAGACCTGATCGTCGAACATTCACCCCGTTATCAAAGACCTCACAATCCACTTCAAGTTCAGGACCTCAATGGATTGAAAAATCATTTAGTTCAAGAAGAAAAAAATTGGAAAGATCCGAAATGGATTTACCGGCAGTATGATCAACGAGTGGGTTTAAGAACTGAGGTTGGAGCAGGAAATCCTGTGGCAAGCTTGAGACTTAAATCGAACCGAAACTTAGGCATCGTTGTAGGTGCAAGACCTTGGCTTTTGAAAATGGATCCCAAACTTGGGGCCTATGATGCTGCCATCGAGCCCTGTTTAAAATTGATGGCTCAAGGGTTTTATCCGCAAGCCATGACAGATTGTTTGAATTTTGGAAATCCAGAAAAAGTGGAAGTGATGTCACAGTTTGTGGCGGCGGTTGAAGCCATCAGTGAAGTTTCTAAAATTTGGAAAGCGCCCGTGATCAGTGGCAATGTGAGCTTTTACAATGAAACTGAAAATCGAAACATCATCCCAACACCAGCTGTGGCCGTTGTGGGGTTGAAATCTTCAAGTGATTTGCAAATTGGCTCTGCATTTTCTGCAGAGGGCCTGACTGTCGGTGTTCTTTATTTGCAAAAGTTAAGTGACCCATTTGATGCAAAAAAGATTTTCGAATTCGCTTCAATATTTTTCAAAGAATTGCCTCAAGGACAAGTGAAAAGCGCAAGACTTGTGACTGAGAAAGGTCTGGGATATTGCCTCTTAAAAATGAGCGAGTCTGGTTTTGGTATCAATAAAAATCAGAATCAACTGGAGGCTTGTTTGTATCAATATGTGGTCGAAGCAGGTCCTGATTTCTGGAAGAATTTAAAAGTTCCCCATGAAGTCATCGGAACGACAACTAAGATAGATCCGATTCGTAAATCAGCAGCGATTGAACAATTTAATCAAACCTGGGGGCTCAATTGAGTTTTCGTGATGAATGCGGTGTCTTTGGTATCTGGAATCATCCTGAAAGTGCTGAGCTCACTCACTTAGGACTCTTTGCCATGCAACACCGAGGGCAAGAATCTGCCGGTATTGTTTCCACAAATGGCTTGGATTTAAAAAGTTATAAAAACTTAGGTTTAGTCAGTGAAGTTTTTGATTCTTTTTCTTGGCCCACTTTAAAGGGCCATGCGGCCATAGGCCACGTCAGGTACTCAACAACCGGTCAGAATTTGTTGGTAAATGCACAACCCTTAAGGGCCGATGTTCGAGGTAAACCACTGGCCGTGGCTCACAACGGAAATTTAACGAATTCAAAAGAGCTCAGGGATAATTTGCAAAAGCAGGGTGCGCTTTTTCAAGGCACATCAGACACCGAGATCTTTTTGCATTTGTTATCCAGAATAGGCGGATCTGATTGGTCCAAAACTTTGCCTCAAGCTTTAGAATGGGTGCAAGGAGCTTACAGTCTTGTTTGGCTCGGCACAGATCAAATGGTGGCCATTCGAGATCCCATGGGCTTTCGACCTTTGGTCATTGGTCAAATCGGGGATCACAGTTATGTGGTGGCTTCAGAAACCTGCGCACTTGATTTAGTCGGTGCCAGGTATTTAAGAGAAGTGGAACCCGGCGAAATGGTGATCTTTTCGCAAAAGGGAATGGAATCCGTTCGCTTCAAAGCTGACTCGAAAAAAGCCCGCTGTGTGTTTGAAATGATTTACTTTTCCAGATCTGATTCTTTGGTGTTTGGTCACAGCGTGTATCAAGCCCGGAAAAAATTTGGCGAGCGTCTGAGCCTTGAGAGCCCAGTGGATGCCGACATGGTAATCCCTGTTCCTGATTCTGGTGTGGCGGCTGCCATTGGGTATTCCGCTAAAAGCAAAATTCCTTTTGAGTGGGGGATTACAAAGAATAATTATGTTGGTCGAACTTTCATTCAGCCTTTGCAAGGCTCAAGGGATCAAGGGGTTCGCATCAAGCTCAATCCCCAGATGAGTTTGCTTAAAAATCAAAGAGTGGTTGTGATTGATGATTCTTTAGTCCGGGGAACCACTTCTCAAAAATTAATCCAGCTTCTGAGAGAAGCAGGAGCCAAAGAGGTTCATTTAAGAATCGCAAGTCCTGCGACAATTAGTCCATGTTTTTACGGAGTGGATACGCCAGAAAAATCTCAGTTGGTGGCCAGTCACATGAGTGTGGAGGAAATCAGAAAAATGGTGGGTGCTGATACGCTTGCGTACTTAAGTCTAGAGGGACTCTTTGAAAGTCTGGGTGAAAACCCGAACTCCTTCTGTGCCGCTTGTTTTGATGAAAAGTATCCCACGCGAGTGAAGGATTGATCGCGGGACGTTTTTCATGTCACAATTGAGCTTGTGAATAAAAATAAAAAACTTCTACAACCGCTCAAACACGCAAGTCTTATTGATGTCGTAGCACCCGGCTTTGGTTGCTCCGAAACAGATTTGCAAAATGGCGTGCAATGGCTTGAAGCCTTGGGCTTCAAAGTCCGAGTGCCTCAAAATATTTTCGGGCAAGATCTGCTGCATTCAAACACGGATCAAATTCGTGCAAAACATCTGATTCAAGCTCTTTCAAAAAAAGATTCCACTGCCATTTGGTTTTTACGGGGTGGATACGGAACCAATCGATTGTTGCCGTATTTATCAAAAATGAAAAAACCATCACCTAAAATTCTTGTGGGCTTAAGTGATATTACTTCACTGCACAGCTATGCCATTCAAAAATGGGGTTGGTCAGTTTTTCACGGATCCCATTTGGATCGAATCGGTAAGGGAATTGTGCCTGATCATGTCTTAAGTGAAACTTTAGATGCATTACGAGGAAAAATCCCTCAAGTGGAATTTGTAGGTCTTAAGCCTCTGAATCAATTGGCTCTGAAAAAAGGCAAAATCAAAGCTCAAATTGTGGGTGGAAATTTAAAAGTGATTGAAGGACATATCGGGACACCTGATGCTTTGTCATTTCAAAATCGAATCGTCATGCTGGAAGAAATCGGAGAGCGTGCTTACCGCGTGGACCGGATGCTTTTTCATTTGGAACAATCCAAAGCTTTTAAAAAATGCAAAGCTGTTGTTTTCGGGCAATTCATTCAAGATTTTGAACCGGGAACAACACTCTCAAAAACACCGGAGCTATTGGAAAAATGGGCAGAACAACAAAGCTTTGCCGTGTTCTCGGGGCTGCCTTGCGGACATGATACTGAGCAAAGAATTCTGCCCTTGGGTGGAGTTGCCACACTTGAATTAGGAAATATCGGGGTTTTGACTTGCCCCACAGGAGTTGCTCATTGCGATTAACCACCATGGAAAAAAATTTAAAAAATCTGATAGAACCCGAACTGAAAGATGTCACACCCGGTGTGCAGGTGCTCGCCTATCAAAATGGAAAAAAGGTTTGTGATATCGCCTTGGGGCAAACTTTTCCTTACTATGATCTTGCAAGCCTTACTAAAATTATTTTTACCACTCAGGCCATGATGCTGGCCTTTGATAAAGGTAAATGGAATCTGAAAACAAAAGTCAGTGAAGTTTTGAAGTGGTTCAAGCACGACATTTTAATCAAAGATTTGATGTGTCACTTCACTGGGTTCCAAGCTTGGCAACCCTTTTATAAAAGTATGGATTTACAAGCAACAGTGGAGGTCAGGCGGGAATATTTAAAAAATATGCTCGTGGAAGCTGTTCCTTTGAAGAATTTTGAAAAGTCTGTGTACTCAGACATTAATTTTTTGTTGGTGGGTTTTGTTTTAGAAGAATTAGAGCAAAAGAAACTTCATGACATTTGGCTTTCAACTAAGGAGTTGTTTTTTCAAGGAACAACTTTGGATTTTCATCTTGATAATAAACCTTTGTTTAAAAAAGAACATTATGCACCCACCGAGGAATGCCCTTGGCGGCACAGACTTTTACAAGGGGAAGTTCACGACGAAAACACTTGGTCTTTGGGTGGTGTCAGTTCCCATGCAGGGCTCTTTGGTACAATCGAAGATTTAGGTTGGTATGTTTTGCATATCAGATCCCAGATGATGGGAATCGCACGCTATGAAATTCGCCAAAAGACAGCTCTTTTGTTCTCTAAACGTGGAGTCGAAGAAGGCAAAGGCGATTGGGCTTTAGGTTTCATGATGCCAACACCCGGCTCCAGCAGCTGCGGTCAGTATTTTGATTTATCCTCCATAGGACACACAGGTTTTACTGGCACAAGTGTTTGGTATGATCCAAAAATTGATTTGGCTGTTTGTATCTTAAGTAACCGTCTTGTGTACGGCCGAGAAAATACAAAGTTCAAAGATTTGCGTCCGAAGATTCATAACTGGCTTGTCGAAGGCTTAAGAAAATCAGCCTAAAGGGAAAATGACGATGAAGAACTTAAAGTCTGGGGCTCATGTTCATTTGATGGGAATTTGTGGTACCGCCATGGCCAGTCTTGCTGGGCTGCTACTTGATCGAAACTTTAAAGTGACGGGCAGTGATTCAAATCCCTATCCACCGATGTCAACGCAACTGGAAAGTTTGGGGATTCAAATTCAAAAAGGCTACAAGGCTGAAAATTTAAATCCTCGTCCTGATTTTGTCATTGTAGGAAACGTAATTTCAAAAAATAATCCCGAAGCTGAAGAGCTTGCAAGGCTTGGGATTCCCTACACATCATTGCCAAAGGCCATGGGTGAAGTGGTGATTGAGGATCGCACTTGCGTCTGTGTATCGGGAACCCATGGAAAGACAACCACCACCACATTGATGTCTTGGGTGGCCGAAGTGGCTCAAAAAAAGCCTGGTTTTATGATCGGTGGCATTGCTAAAAACTTTGATAAAAGTTTTAGAAATCCAAAGGCAGATCTTTTTGTGATCGAAGGGGACGAGTACGACACGGCCTTTTTTGATAAAGTGCCCAAGTTCACGCACTACAAACCTACCATTGGAATTCTGACGAGCATCGAGTTTGATCATGCCGATATCTACCGAGATTTAGATCACGTGAAAGAAGCTTTTATTATGCTTCTTAAGATCATTCCGCAAAATGGACATTTGGTTTATTGGGCCGAGGATCAAAATATTAAATCCATTTTACCAAATTTAAAAGCACCGGGGTTGAGTTACGGAATGAAAGCCGGCGATTTGCAGGCTAAAATTATCTCAACGACAGAATCCACCACCAACTTCACTGTGAAATTTAAGGATCAAGACTTGGGTGAATTTCGTCTTCCCATGAGTGGTGAATACAATGTTCTGAACGCACTCTCTGTGATCGGGACTTCTTTGTTATTAAAGATTGATATTGCGCTTGTAAAGCAAGCTTTTGAATCTTTCAAAGGTGTCAAACGCAGACAGGAAATTCTAGGAGAGCCTCGCGGGATTTTGGTGATCGAAGATTTCGCCCATCATCCCACAGCTGTGAAAGAAACAATTAAGGGAATCAAAGCCAAATACCCCAATCGAAAATTGTGGGCGGTGTTTGAACCCAGATCTGCCACCAGTCGAAGAAAAGTCTTTCAAAAGGATTACGCAAAGGCCTTTGAGTTGGCAGATGAAACCATCATTGCGGAAGCCTTTGATCAAACAAAGCTGGATGCTGAAAACAGATTCTCGAGCGCAGAGCTTGTGGAAGATATTAAAAACTCAGGTCACAAAGCTAAAGTTTTCGCAAAAGTGGATGACATCGTCGCTGACATTTCTGGCAGCGCAAAGTCAGGGGATCTTGTCATGATCATGAGTAACGGTGGATTTGATGGAATTTACCAGAAGCTTTTAGGAGCTCTGGGGGGTTAGTTGTACCCAGTTTTCCAATCGATGTAGCAGTTTGTATCAGTTTTCGTAATTTTATAAACTGATCGTGCAGTTGTAGGGCCATTCGTTGGAGAAAAGTAGGCAGTCGTGCAACCAAAAAACGAATAGGTTCGAGATGTCGTATCTGCGATAATTAATGTATATTCACCACCTGGGTACATGTTTGCTAGAGTGATTGCAGAACCACCCGGTGCGTTTAAAGTAATCATATTACCATTTGTGAAGTCAGCAGTCGCACCAGCTCCGACAGTTGCTGTGTTGCTTACGATTTGACCATTGACCCTTAGTTTAGCATTTGTGTAAGTCGCGTCTAAGCCTCCGATCACGACGTTTCCACCATTGATAGGCCCATTGGGATTAATCATTAAAGGCATCGTCACTGGTGCAGTTTGGATCTCAGCCTGAGGAGAATCAGATGCTGTACCTAAACTTAGACTTCGACCTACAGACGGATTACTAATTCTGAATTGGTAAGATGAAGCATTTCCTGATGTGACTGCATTTGTATTTGCAACAGTCAAAGGGTTTGAGGGGCTGATTGTTCCGATGCCCACATGTCCTGCGAAATAAGAAGGCGAGGTTGCATCAGAGGCATAAAAAGACCAACTATTTGTTCCTGCCATGGGCCCAACATACACGCCATAACCATTTGTGATCGTGCCAAAATTTGAAATTGAAAAATGTCCGCCGTAGGCGTTCGTCACAGTCGATGATGCATTCGCAGAGGCCATACTACTAATTCCGTAGGCATTGGTCACCGCGCCAGCAAAAGCCTGATTGCTAGAGCTTGACTGGATCCCATACATATTCTGAATTGAACTCCCACTCACATTATTTGAATAAGCTCGAAGGCCTACAATATTTCCAGTGGTGGCGTTGGCAGACCCTAAGTATTCCAATGCAAAAAGCCCTGCATACGAGTCAGCTGTTTGGGTTGCTGATGGCGATACGGTTTTATAAGTGTTCAAGGAAGAATGAAGAACTGTAGGTTGATTGATATTGATGTCGCGTAGATCTAACTTGGAAGACGGACTTGTTGTTCCGATTCCCACATTTCCGATGTTATTGATGCGCAAGCGCTCAGTCCCAGCGGTACTGGCTGCTATCGAGCCTGCTGCCGGTCGCCACCATCCTGTGCTACTTTCGCCAGTAAAGCTATATGATGGAGCGGCGGCAGTGCCATTTGCTGCTAAGAAAGTTGATCCATTGGACAGAACACTTGTACACACGGCAAATCCCGAAGAATCAAAACCTAAAACCTGTCCAACGGGGCAAGTAAAAGAAGTGGCAACACCTGAACCATTGGCAATAATGGCTTGGTTTGGATTGAACCCGCTTATGGAAGTTAATAAATCTGCGTAAGCTCCACCATTTTGTGAGGCTCTAAATCTGTTTAACGTCGAATCATAATACAGACGTCCCTGTCCTGCGGGCGCGACCGCTGGAGTCGCGATACCCCGTTGAGAAAGGGCACCATTGATATCAAGAATTGTGTTGGGAGTCGTGGTGCCGATACCCACATTTCCTGTGCTCGCCAAGATTCGCATGTTTTCAATGCCATTTGAGCTGAATGTCATATTCCCACCGAGTGAAAATAGATTGAGGGATCTTGTGCCCCCATCGGCAGTATTCGTGGAACTATTTAAATACATTCCAGCGTCACCGACGTTAAAATCATTTCCTAAATAGAACGAGGAATAAGCGGTGGGGCTTGGGCTTTGATTCACGATCTCAATCGCGTGATCACCTGAGTTTGCTCCATAAACTGAAACAATTCTTCCAGGGCTTGCAGTTCCGATTCCCACATTACCATTGGGAAGCACAGTCATTCTTGTCATGCCGTTTGTTTCTAAATTGAGTGCAAAGTTATCATTTGTTCCAACATTTGCCGTTGTGCCAAAAGAATTCCCGCCGTTGACGAATTCTGTGC
>CAZPBD010000076.1:0-11171 GCA_964584655.1 uncultured Pseudobdellovibrionaceae bacterium
TAGCTGCTGATGCCTACAACCTTCCCTTTGCAGATCAAAGCTTTGATGTCCTCACCGCCATGGATTTTCTTGAGCATGTGGATCAGCCCGCAAAAGTCATTCAAGAATTTTCTCGAGTTCTGAAGCCCGGTGGAATTTTCATTTTTCACACTTTTAATCGAAATTTTTTAGCTCATTTGGTCATCATTAAACTTGTCGAATGGTTGGTTAAAAATACTCCTAAAAATATGCATGTGATCGAGCTTTTTATTAAACCCTCCGAGCTTGCTCAATATTGCAAGTCTGCCAATCTTCAACCTCAGGAAATGATCGGCATTAAGCCACAGTTTTCGACCATACCATTGAAAAATGTTTGGACTGGAATCGTTCCTGTAGGATTAAAATTTGAACTGACACGAAGTCTTCTGCTGTCCTACATGGGATATGCAATTAAGACTTAGTTATCTCGATACACGCGAGCGGCAGGAATTGTTTTTACTTTTCAACGAAGACCAACGAGTCAGTAAATCTAAGGTAAATTTTTGACTAGTCTCAACCGATGTTTCCCCGATGACCCAGTTTGACTCAAACAAAAGTTCGACGTGATCAGCAACCAAGTCCATGAGCACATTTCCAAAACCTGGGATCCACATGTCTTTTTTCATAACGAACCCGTCAAATTCCTTTCCCTCATAATCTGTCAACGTAGACAGTTGGTAAAGTATTCGTGACATCTGATCACGAGGTTTAGAGCTAATCACGTAATGGACTCGAGAACTCAGCAACTGTCTTTGCTTGGTAGTGAGCTTAGCAATTGAACCCTCAATCAACTCTTGAATATTTTTTGATTTTAATGACCGAGGACCTTTATAAAATTTTGACACCGCACATTCGACACATTTCAAAAATGGATTGGCCATTTCATCAACTAAGGAATTACCTCGGAGGGGTGATTGAATTGCAATCACATCTTGGACGATACCCTTTTGAATCAAATCTAAATCCCAAATCACTGTTGCCAATGACTCGAGCCCACCCTTGCTATGGGCAATAATAACGAGAGGCAAACGATCGTTGGCTTCATACAACTTCAAAAATTGATCTCGCAAAATCTTTCGATTTTCTTCTATGGAGGTCACAGTCGCAGGAAAGATGACAGATTGATGGAGGTACCCACTTGAAGCGAGGGCATCGATATTGGGCGCAAAGTAGGGACTTCTCACGATTTCATTCATGATTCCACCCACCCACACCACTTGAACTTGATGAAGATTTCTGAGAACGGGAACCGAGAGCTGCGCTCGAGCTGTTAGGCTGAAAAGGGCGACCACTGTGAATAAGCTCAACAAGCCAACAGTCTTCAAACTCATTAAATGGAACTTCAGCCAATTACATTTCATCAGGTAAAAATGATACAAGGTTTGCGCCAGCTGGATTGTCTCATTTCAGCACTTTGGATTGGCACTTTGATTGCCCCTAAAAGGAGTCAGTTGGACCATTGGGTACCAGAGAGCTACCGAGCCCCTGGGAATTAGCAAATTTGCGCCCGAAAGCCAAGAATTGTCACACTTTAAGGAGCCCTATGAAAACGTTTTTTTTGATCTCGATACTCTTCGCCTTTGCCAGTCAATCCCATGCGGCCCTTCAAGTTTTGAATGGTTTTGATGTCAGAAAAAAAACAGATCGTTACGAGGTGCTTATCACGCCTGAAAATTCAATTCTTGAAGAGCGCTCTTTTACTCTTTTTAAAATTGATTCCAAAGGACGAAAAAAGATTCAACGTGGTGATGTGGTTTTCACGAAAGAAGATATGGGAAAAGACATCGAAGCTGTCTATCAAAGCGACTCTGCAACATTGCAGTTCGGAAGGCTTGTGGCTCAACCCAATTTAAAAAATGGTCGTCGAGTTGTGGTCCTCAAACTGAACCAAACAAAGACCTTGGTTTTTGAAGCCACTGAATCTTTGGATATCGAGTAACCAAAAATGTTAACTGTTGAAGTTTTTTACATTTTGAGGACCTCAGCTACAATTGCATCACCTTTGGCATCGGCTCTAAAGATGCACCCATTCAGTATTTCGAGGAGTTGTCTATGAAACCAATGCTTTATACTTTTGCTGCACTTTTGCTGTTGTCGGGCTGTTCACAGTCTAAAAATCGCTTGGCTGATGACAACAATGTTGAGTACCAGAAAAGAAATGCCTCTCAACTCACGAAGCCTGCTGCTCCAAAAGAAGTGGTGGATGTGCCTACGGTCTCGAAAGATGAAGATCAATCTCGAGTGCAGAGCCAAAAACAAAAAACTGCTGAACCCACACCGACTCCCGATATTCCCGATCGCAGCGAATCTGCTGAAAGTGCATCTCCGTCAGCTCCGGTCGTAAAGAATGATAAACCGAAAGCAGCTGCACCTGCCACTGTAACTGCAGATGCTCCAAAGCCTGCTGCACCTGCCGCCTCAGCTCCCGTAGCAAGCGCTCCTGCTGCTGCCCCTGCTCCTGCTCAAAAACAAACACCACATCTACTGAGCTTTGACGAATACGTTGCGATTACTAATGCACTGAAACAAAATTTTGCAGCTCCCGAAGAAATCAATGTGATCCTTGAGGGATTTATCAATGTTGAACAAAATCCTGATGTTGATACCCAAAAGTTAGCCCCTGCAGTTAAGGGGAGTTATGAAAAGCTGGCAGCTGCGATTCTTCACGATGGCAAGCCGTTAACAATGGTTCAGAATGTGGTCCTCACATTGGATGGAAAGCTTCTTCAAACTGAAGCAACGAATGATTACAAATTTCATGCAGCCTGTGCCGGAGAAAAGTGTGACATTCTGTTTATCGGTTTCTATAAAAATACCGGTGATAAGGTTTCTTCAAATCTTCCTTGTTTCTTTAAACGTGTGGGAGATCAATACGTTATTGCGATCAAAAAACCTAAAGCAGAATACGACGCTGAGGCGAGTAAGCGAGCCAGCCAAGCTCCTGCAACTGCTCAAAAGTAATGCAAAGCTCCAATCACTAAATTCTATCATTGTATAAAAATCCCCCTGAGCTAGCTTGAGCTGAGGGGGATTTATGTTTTTTCTTACGAGCTTGCTTTCAGTTCTCATTTCATCCATTGGTTTTTCTCAACAAACCATTCCTTGGCAAGACTCTCAGTTCGGATGCATTGATTCCCCATTGGCTCAAAAATATGTTCGAGATTTTAATATCGATACCAGATCCTTTGGTGGTCTGGAACTTTGTAATGCGAACATCGACACAAAGAAATTACTGAATGATATTTCCATTATCGACTTTGGAAGATTCAGTGCCGATGGAAATAATGTTTTCATTCGCGGTTTTATCCCTTCGAATCAATACTATGCTTGGATGAAAGGTCAAACTCGAGGAATGGACCGAGGACAAGACATTCCCTACGCAACAGCCTACAACAGTGGTGGTTACTTCACGATGCAAGATGGTTGGGCTGTCCTTTCAACTTTAGGCCGAGTCGGCACCATCGTTCATGAAGCCAGACATACAGCGGGTTACAGACATTACTCTTGTGATCAAGGTCCCTATGAAGGTGCCAATCTTGCGGGTTGTGATACTTCCTACCAGCAGGGCGGTTCCCATGCGATTGAAATGGAATATTATGCTCGAGTTTCAGTTCATGGACAAAATTTTCATCCCGTTTACAAATCCATGGCCCGTTTGATGGCAATTGCCAGGGGCAATGCCTTTTTCAATCAACCGGTGCTTCAAAAAAAGGAAGGCCTCCTTGCACTTTCCGCTGATCGAAATCAGGCAGAACTGATTTTGAACGGACAGAAGGTCATTCGAGAAATTCCACAAGCTGAAGGCATTTTAAAAAGAACTTCGTTTGGCGGTGTCATTTTCAATGGTGTGTCTGCACAAAGCATAGAGCTATATGGCAACGACAGATTAAATACCAACATCGAAGACACCTATTCTTATTTTAAAATTCTTTTAGACAATCGTTTAAATCTTTTGGATTTTGAAGAGTTCGATATCGGAACCAAACGATTTGTCACTCGAGTTCAAACCACAAAATCCATTGAATTTTTCGATTTTCCCCGAGGACAATGGGCAAGACCTGTTAATTTGAACTTTGAATTGGCAGGCACCGCCACGCGACTCGAGAACAATCAAAGTGGGTACTTTTTGATCGGAACAGATGCCAGAATTTATCCTGTGAATCCACAAAACAAGACTGTGGGTGCGGCTTTGAATTTCAAATGGAGTGCTTCAACTTTGCAGGTGGCTCAGTATGAAAACACCGTCCTTGTTTTAAAAAATAATGGTCTCATTTATCAAAGAAACAGCACGCAACAAAGCATCTGGCCCGGCGGTCAGGGTCGGTACCGAGCTATGATCAATGTTCCTGTTTACGATGGATTTCAGGTGATGCGTTGAGAGCCACAGTCGCCATCGTCTTATGCAGTGCTTTGATTGTTTCAGTACTTTTTTTGAACAAAAAAGAACAAGTTCCGTATTTGAAACTTCAACCTGGCCTGGCAAATGAAACAATCCCCGTTAAGAGCCCGAAAGAAAGTACGAGCGAAACTATTCAATTGGTTCAGCAGTATTCAAAGGAAATTGGTCAAATTCAAAATGATCCCGTGGCAGCTGAACTGAAAATGAGAGCTGACGCCCAAGCATTGCTTGAAAATGACTATGCACTTTTAGAAAAAATGATTTTAGATTCGACTTTGAATCAAGATGATCGTTTTGTTGCTTTAACTTTACTGTCTTGGTCTAACAATCCAACTGTTGCTTCTACTCTAGTTGGTATCGCGACTTCTCCTTTTGATCCTCTCTTAAATCCCAATCAAAAAGGTGATTTCGAAAAGATCCTGAGAATGAGTGCAGTGGAAGGGCTCAGTGAAATTCCTCTGCAGCCTGACCAAAAAATTCGGTATCTCAATCAGATAGTTGCGAAGTCAGAGCTTGAACCCGTCGCAGACCGAGCCATGCGATCCCTGTGGGCTGAACAGAAATTAGCTAAGTCTGTTGTTGATCAGGATCAAGAGGCACTTAAAAAATTACTATCGCCGCCTTGACCATTTCGAAAATAATTCAACATATAGATCTCGAACAAGACTGAAGAGCTCAGAATTTGCGCTTTGATTTCTGGTAAATTTAATCCCCAACTGGAACTTATCCTTCACAATTTTTGAATAGGTAATGTGACCGTACTCAATAAATTCTGCCCGACTGCCAATTTTCATTTTTAGTCCAATATGAGATCCCATCTCACATCCAAGGTGTAGAGGGACTTCGGCACTACAGCCCCCTTCACTGATGTCGATCAGTTTGGCCTTTTCATTGACCTGATGACCGTTCATTTCAAAGACTGTATTGTTGGCTGGATAATCCTGGGGCAGCCGCAGTCGAAAGCTTTGACGTCGTTGGACTTTGTAAATGGGACCTTCGATGACTAAATAGAATTCTGTCCCTGTGTCCTGCACAAAGGCTTGTGCAAAATATCGATCTCCACGTTCGTTAATTTGAATGCACAGCTGAGATTGGACCAGTGGCCTTAGGCCTGCAGGATAATTCAATTGTAATTTAAACGGTGGAATCCATTTTTTGATTTTTGTCAGTAGAGTTTTACTGTCAGAAAATTTGATATAAACATCACAATTTTGCGATGCAAATTCAGCCAGTAAAAGATCTCTCTCGACTGAGCGTGGAATAGTTTGAAATACTTTTTGTTCACGACTCATTTGTAGTTCAATTTAATAAGAGTTTATGAAAGAATGCAACCATATGAAAACAATACTAGCACTGACCTTTTTTAGCCTTTTTGCCTTCGCCGAATCAGCTGATCTTTATAAGATCAAACTGAATGATATTTCGGGAAAGGAAGTTAAACTTTCACAATATAAGGGCCAAGTGATGGTTGTCGTCAATACGGCTTCCCAGTGCGGCTACACACCCCAGCTCAAGGGACTTGAAACCATTTATAAGAAGTATAAGTCTCAAGGACTCGTCGTCATGGCTTTTCCAAGCAATGATTTTAAACAAGATCCTGATGATAATAGTGGAATTCTGAGCTATGCCCAAAAGAACTATCAAGTTTCCTTTCCCTTCTTTGAAAAGAACGCTGTGACCGGACCTCAGAAGCAACCCCTGTATGCTTACCTAACTAAAAATCAAAAAGCGGCACTCTTTAAAGAAGTGAACTGGAATTTCGAAAAATTTATCGTAGGACGAAATGGTGAGGTGATCGAAAGACTCAGCTCAAGTGTTTCACCAGATTCTGACCAGTTCATAAAACTGATTGAAAAAGCATTAGCTCAGAAGTGATGTCCAATCACCGAGCCTGACTACCTCTGTTGTCAGCTCAACTGATTTTTGATCCAAAACGGTTTTTTTAACTTTCATCATCAAATTCCAAGTATCAATGGCAGTGGCATCACCCAGGTTGACGATGAAATTTGCGTGCTTGGTCGAAACTTCAGCGTTTCCTATACGTGTTCCCTTCAATCCACAACTATCAATCAATTGTGCAGCCTTGTGGCCAGCTGGGTTGATAAACACGGATCCACAGGAAGGCTTATCTAAGGGCTGACGGCTGAGTCTTGTTTTATTCGCGAGGCGGACTTTATCTAAAATTTGCGGATCTTTGATCAAGGGCCAATGAAGTTGAACCTTTGTGATCAGCCCGGGCTGCCAACCAAAACAATGTCTGTACTGCCAATTTAAATCTTGGTGCTTAAAAACTTTTTCAACAAATTGATTTCCATCGTGATTCAGAACGGTGAATGATTTCACAATCTCACCAAACTCTTTTGGTGAAAAACTTTCTGCAACTCCTGCGTTCATCACAATACCACCGCCCACGTCCCCCGGTAACCCTGCTAAAAAAAGTGCTGGGGGAAGTTGATGTTTGAGAAAAACTTTTAAAATTTCAGATTTTGCAGTTCCACTCAGGCACTCAATCTGAATTTGATCCTGCTCTGTCGTCACAGTTAAATCAGTAAATTTGCGGAGCCCAATGGTCAGCCCTCGAATTCCTAAATCAGAAATGAGAACGTTTGTACCACCACCGAGCCAGCTGACAGGAAGCTTTTTTTCCAAGGCCCAAAGCCATGCCCATTTCAATTCTTCAACATTCGTTGGAAAACACAAAAAATCGGCCGGCCCACCAATCAGCCAAGAAGTATAGGGAGCCAGGCTGACTTGCTTTTTAATTTCAATCATAACAATTCAAGGATGCTTTGTCCGACTTTCCAGCCGTCTCCCGCTCCGAGTGTTACAAAGATGTCTCCAGACTTCAGCCGACTTTTAATTTTTGAAACCAGTTGCTCATCTTTGACGAGGTACTCTTTATTTGAGTGCTTAATTTCTTCAACGAGTCGTTTTGAATTAATACCTTCAATGGGCAGTTCACCGGCAGCATAGATATCAGTAATTAAAATTTGATTGCACTGAGAAAAGCATTGAGTGAATTCATGCCAGCAACTTTGAGTTCGGCTGTAACGATGAGGTTGAAATAAAACGATGACATTCTGATCCGGAAATTTTTCACGGAAAGCTGACAATGTGGCTTTCACTTCTGTGGGGTGATGTCCATAATCATCAAAAACTTGGATATTATTTTTTGTCCCTTTGAGCTGAAATCTTCTGTCCACACCTTTGAATTTTTTTAGACCTGTGACACACTTTTCAAAACTAAGTCCAGCACTGAGAGCCACAATAATGGCGGCCAAGGCATTTAGAGCGTTGTGTTGCCCAGGCATTGAAATTTCAAATTTTCCTAAGGATTTTTTTGCGTCCGAAAAAAGAACTTCATAGACTCCCTTTTCGCCCTTCAATTGATAGTCGTTATGATTGCCAAATCCATAGCTCACTATTTTTTTCGGATAATTTTGAAAGATTTCTCGAATCATGGGGTCATCCCCACAAACAATCACCTGGCCATAGAAGGGTGTCTTCAGAGCAAAATCGAGAAAGGCTTGTTTTAAATTTTCAAAGGTTCTGTAGTGATCCAAATGATCAGAATCAATATTTGTGATCACAGAGATTTCAGGCAAAAGTTTATGAAAACTTCCATCGCTCTCATCAGCTTCTGCAATAAACCATTCACCTTGTCCAAGGACTGCGGTGGATCCAATGTTTTCAAGTCGCCCACCCACTGCAATCGTCGGATCTGAACCCGCTTCAATAAATATTGAAGAAACTAAACTTGTGGTCGTCGTTTTCCCATGGGTTCCTGCGATTGCAATCCCACGCTTGAGTCTCATCATTTCAGCCAAAGCTTCTGCTCGGGGAATCATTGGTATGCCGTTGGCTCTTGCAAAAAGAATTTCAGGATTTTGAGTTGATATGGCACTTGAGTAAACTAAAACGTCAGCGAGTCCCACATGTTTTGCCTCATGACCTATATGAACTTGAACTCCTAATTTTTTAAGCCGCAAAGTGTTTGCACTTTCTGAAGCATCACTTCCAGTGACTTGGGCACCCATTCGGTGAAGAAGTTCAGCTAAGCCGCACATGCCGATTCCGCCAACCCCAACAAAATGAAACTTAGAATTTTTAAACCGCATTTTGTGTCCTCGAGTTGATAAATTCGGTGTTTAGACTTTCAGCCATGGATTCAGCTGCACGTGGCGTATAGAATCGATGGGCCTTTTGCCCCATGACCATTCCTGCTCGTGGATTCAATTTAATTTTTTCTAAAACTGAAAGCAACCGAGGACCATCCAATTCTTTTTGTGGAATCAAGAAAGCTGCATCTTCATTGACTAAAGCTTGTGCATTTTTAGTTTGATGATCATCGGCAGCCCAAGGCAGAGGAATAAAAATCGCAGGCTTACGACAAGCCGCCACTTCGGACACCGAGCCCGTGCCGGCACGACAAATAATAATATCAGCCCAATTGAGGTGCTCCGACATGTTGTGCAAGTATTCATAGGGTTCGATAAAATCTAAACCTTCATAGGCTTGCTTAAATTCTTGAATGTCATGGGCCCCTGTTTGATGGCGAATTTGAAACTGAGAGAAATCAGATTTCATTTCTAAAAATGCTTTTTTTAAAAGTGTGTTCACTGTGCGGGCCCCTTGGCTGCCGCAAAAGATGAGAACATTCAATTTTTTATTTTCTATGTTTTTTTGTGAATGAGAAAGCGCTTCGATTTCACTTCGAATCGGAAGACCCACACGTTGAATTTTGTGATGCCCGCTGAGATGCTTTTTTGCATCATCAAAAACAAGAAAGATTTTTTTCACAAAAAATGACAGCCATCGATTGGACAATCCAGGATGTGCATTGGGCTCCCAAATCGCTGTTGGAATTCCCATCATTGAAGCACACAAGACAACAGGTCCAGAGACAAAACCACCCACTCCGAAAATACAAACAGGTTTCAATTTCTTCAGAATTTTATAACAATTCCACATGGCAACCGGCAAACCCAACAACGTTTTAATTCGGCTCAAAAACGAGGCTCCGGACATGTTGAGCTTTCCCACTTCAATCAGATGCAAAGGAATATTTTCTTTAGGAACAATTTGGGCTTCCATTCCATCAGCGGTGCCGATCCAATGAAACTCAACTTGATCATTCATTTTTTCTAAAGCTCTGATGACAGAAATTCCAGGATAGACATGTCCACCTGATCCGCCCCCTGTTAGCACAACTGTTTTTTTATGAGTGGCCATTAAGATCCTAAGATTTTAGAGATTCGCTGACGGCTTTTATCTTGAGATAAAATTTCAGTTTCAAACTTTAATAGCAATCCAAAAAGCAAACAAGTCGAAATCAATGAGCTGCCGCCGTAACTTAGAAATGGTAAAGCCATCCCCTTGGTGGGCAATAACCCCATGGACATACCGGCATTGATCACCACAGTCATTCCAAAGACCATGGACAATCCTAAACAAGCTGCCCTTTGAAAACGATCCTGAGTCTTAATTGCCAATTGAAACCCACGATAAATCACATAACCGAACAGACTGAGAACAATAAAGATTCCAATGAATCCCATTTCTTCACCTAAAACTGCCAAAGTAAAATCAGTGTGTGCCTCTGGAAGAAAAAAGAGCTTTCCTTGGCCCTGTCCCAATCCAGCTCCCCAAAGTCCACCTGAGTGAAAACTCAACATGCTTTGAATGGCTTGAAATCCTTTTTGCTGAGATTCAGACCAGGGATCTAAAAACGCCATAACTCTGGCTTTCCGGTAAGCCACATTCATCACTAAAAAATAAAACATGGGAACAGCTGCAGCTGTAACGCCAATCATCACACTCCAGGGAAGTCCGAAAGCAAAGAGCAATCCGAACCCAACAGCTGTGAGCAAAGCAAAGGTTCCAAAATCAGGCTGCTTAAGAACTATCGCAAGAGGCAAAATTACAAATAGTGTCCAAGACAAAATTCTTTTAGAATTCAGCTCGTGAGATCTGGAAATGAGATTGGCCATCAAGAGCACAAAACCGATTTTCAAAATCTCTGCAGGCTCGAAACGAAATCCAAAGGGAAGCTGAAGCCAGCGATGAGCTCCTCCCACTTTGACTCCAATTTGTGGAACCCAAGTGAGGATGACTAAAAAGCAAGATACCACCCACAGAAGCCATCCCCATTTTTTAATCCAATTCATTGGAATTTGGGTGACTGCAAATACAACCAGCAATCCTGCAGCAGAAAACAAAAGTTGTTTTTTAAAAAAGAAAAGGCCATCGCTGTAGGTCTCGATGGCAAAAACGTAACTGGAGCTATAAACTTGGACAAGCCCTATCCCCATCAAAGCAAACAGGGTCAATAATAGACTCGAGCTCAAGAATTTAAACATGAGCTCTAGTTCGATCCAAAATCAATTTCATCTTCTACTTTAATATTTGAATCTGCAGGACTTTTTGCAGGCGCTGTCGCAGCAGGAGCACTCGTCGCTGATGCGGGAGCTGCTGTTGGCTTACTTGCGGGCACAACCGCAGAACTTGCCGGCGTGCTTACCGGAGCTTTCGTAACAGGGGCAGCCACCGCTTTTGCCGTTTGCAATTCTTTAACTCGGCAGCAAAAAATCATTCCAGAAACTTCTGCTGGTGATCGGTAATCAGAAATTGTGTAGGGTTTATCCACATCACATTTTTTTGCCATCAGAATATTCAGTTCAAGTTCGATTTGGCGATTTTTTTCGCCGTTCACAAAATCACAGTACAATCCCGACTGAGAAGTGACTTTGTCCCG
>CAZPBD010000077.1:0-5099 GCA_964584655.1 uncultured Pseudobdellovibrionaceae bacterium
ATGAAAAGTCATTTTGAAGAATTAAAGAGTTTTGAAAAAGTAGAAGTTTTAAAAGATCTTTCAGGGCACGAGCGTGTGATTTTAGGAGAGAAAAATGGATAAAATGGTAATTCAAGGTGGCCATCAGCTAAATGGCTCAGTTCGTGTGAGCGGAGCTAAAAACTCGGCGTTAAAACTGATGTTTGCCTCACTTCTAGCCGACGGAAAACACACATTTCACAACGTGCCTATTTTAGCTGACGTGGAGTCCGCAAGAAATTTGCTTGCAAGCTTAGGTTGCTCCAGTGAGTTTCAAAAAAACACTTTGGTGATTAACTCACAAAGTAATTCTCAAAAAGCAGACTATGATTTAGTTCGAAAAATGAGAGCCTCGATTTTGTGTTTAGGTCCACTGCTTGCAAAAACCGGAGAGGCCATTGTTTCTTTGCCTGGCGGTTGCGCCATCGGGACTCGTCCCATTGATTTGCATCTGGATGCAATGAAAGCCATGGGTGCAGAAATTGAACTCAAAGAAGGTTACGTTCACGCTCGAGCAAAAAAATTAAAGGGTTGTTCTTTTCTGTTTGAAAAAGTCACTGTGGGTGGAACAGAAAATATGATGATGGCAGCGACCCTTGCTGACGGCACAACAATCTTAGAAAATGCGGCCAAAGAGCCCGAGATTTCTGATCTTGCCAATTACCTGATCAAGATGGGTGCAAAGATCACAGGTCATGGCACCAGTGTGATTAAAATTGAAGGTGTATCAAAGCTAAAACCGGCAGAGCACACCGTATGTTCCGATCGAATCGAAGCGGGCACATTACTGATTGCAGGTGCTATTACCGGTGGAGAAGTCACAGCCACGCACATTGATCCCACTTATCTTGAAGCCTTTATCGGAAAGCTTCGTGAGTCTGGATTCACGATTGAAACTGGAACTGATTTTATCACAGTTAAAAAATTGAAATCCTGGAAAGCTGTGGATATCACAACAGCTCCTCACCCACTTTTTCCAACAGATCTTCAAGCGCAGTTCATGGCTTTAATGACTTTAGCCAACGGCACAAGTGTGATCTCTGAAACTGTTTTTGAAAATCGATTTATGCACGTCACAGAACTCATGCGTTTGGGTGCAGATATCACTCCGAAAACTCACGTGGCTGTTGTGCGTGGATTGCAGGGTAAAACTTTGACTGCGGCACCTGTGATGGCAACAGATCTTCGCGCCAGTGCTTCACTAATTTTGGCAGGACTGGTTGCTAAGGGCGAGACCACAGTGAACCGGATTTATCATTTGGATCGTGGCTACGAAAAGATGGAAGACAAGCTGACTTCTCTTGGTGCAAAGCTCTCCAGGGTTTAAAAAACCCTCTCTTTATCCATAGAATCAAAAATAAACAGAAATTTTAGGCAAAAAAAAGCCCGAACCTGGAGGGGATTGGCTCGGGCTTTCAACTTCTCATCGAGACTTACTTGGGGAGGGGGTCCTCAAATTTATCCTAATTCGAAATCTTATATAAACTTGTGTTCAAAGTGCTTTGCATTTGATTCGCACGCGCGTTGGCAGAAATCGCAAGAACAGCCAAAATGTAAATCGCGATGAGCAGTTTACCTATGCTGTTTTTTTTCATCTTGCTTCGAACCTTCATTGCGCCTGGACCTCACGGTGTTAACTCAAAAACAGAGCAGTACGAATAGGCGAAGCAAAAGAAGTGCCAAACTTTTAGACACTCAGCTAAAATATATAAGGGTTTCAAGTATTTATCGGACATTTATTGGTTCCAAAACGGAATCACATAAACCCGATATGGAACTTAACCAAACAATCTTAAAGACCAAAGAAGGGATCCTTCTTTGCAAGCTAACGAAATTAAAAAAACCTCACTACAATCAAATAGATGAGTCGCCCCCAGGTCAGTTGGATTATTCGAAATCAAAAGGGTCAAGTATTAGGACCTTTAACAACCAAAGAAGTTTTGCAAAGAATTTCTGAAGGCGCTTTTTTGGGCGATGAAATGATTTCTTCTTATCCTCAAGGCAAGTGGGTTTCGATTTCTAAGGAGCCTGAATTTTACGATCAGCTTTTAAATGTGCTGGAAAAAAAAGCCACCGATGCGGGTTACAAAAAACCTGAAAAAGCGGCCAGAAAAGTGGATTTCGAAGAAACCATTATTATGCCCAGGCCAACTGCAAGCACAAGCCATCCGCAAGACGACACTAAACCTGCGACAGTGCCGCCGAAAAAGATGGATCTGAAAAACATCAGCATGAATGATGAGCAGGTTCAAAAAATCAAAAAGACAGCAGCTGATAGAGATGCTGAGAATCAAGTTCGACAAAAATCCACAGTCATCGAATTAAAATTTCAAGACCCTGAGATTCCTAAGAAAAATATCCGAAAGAAAATTTTCGTCATTGCCAGTGGGATTTGCTTTTTGTTTTTAGGAATCATGCTGATTTTGCCAAGCGGGAAAAAATCAGATCGGATTCGACTGCTCAGGCCACAAGCCAACAGGCCTGCACTCAACGAGCAGCAAATCCGTGAGAAAATGACTGCAGCCATTGCAAATATTGAGCTCAGTCACACGGAAAGTATTTTGCGAGCACAAAACCAATTGATTTCTTTAATTGAAGGTCAGCCTGCGAATCTTGAGGCCCGTGGACTTTTGTGTTTTGTGTATAAAGAGCTCTGGCCCTTTACCTATCAAGACATTGAAGATCAAAAAACCGTGGAAAATTTAGTTCAAGCGACAAGAGGTCTTAATTTAACAAGTCCCCATGGCCAGCTCTGTGAATCCATCAGACTTTTAATTACTGGCAGATATCCAGAAGGCCGCGCTCAGGTGGATAGTCTTTTAGAAACCAATGCTGCTTTTTCACTTTTGCCGATTGGATATTATATCAAAGGCGAAATTTTAGAGGTGGACCGGGAACTTTTAAATGCAGCTTCTTACTATGAAAAAGCGGCGGAGATGTGGGACACATGGGGCAGGCCCGTTTTGGCATTGGCCCACATAAAATTAAAAGCAAAACAATACCAAGAGGCCTACTCGGTTTTGCAAAATATGAATCCAAAGCTTGCTCAAATAAAAGAGAGATTTATTTTATTCGGACTCGTTGAGGCCATTGGGTTTAACAAAAAAGATTCAGCTCTGAAAACCTTGGATGCGGCTCTCGCGCAACCCGGGCGATTGCAGATGAGAATGGAATCAGAGGCCTGGTTTACACTTGCTGAACTTTGGCTTGATAAGGGTGAGAAACGAAAAGCCCTGCAGGCCGCTCAAAAATCCTACCGAGCAATGCCGCAAAATAAATCAGCCCGCGAACTTGTGATCAGGCTTGGTGGTGAAGAAGATTTAGGACTGGATGCTGAGCAAAACCAATCCATGACAATGCTAGGTGATCAGTACATGCGCCAAGGGGATTGTTTATCTGCGCAGGCAGAATACAAAGCGGCCTTTGAGCTCAATCCCAAAAATGCAGAAGCTGCCATGAAGGCCGGAAAATGTTTATGGCAGCTGAATCAAACCTATGATGCTTTGGAATGGCTCAATAAAGCGATTCGTGCCAACCCCAAGCTGATCACAGCTTATGTGTTGCAAGCTGATTATTTGTCTCAAAGATTTGATTTTCAAACAGCCTTTAGTTTATTAGGCCGTGCTCAACAACAGGGTCCTCCCAACTTTGAAGTGATGCGGGGCTTTGCTTGGCTTGAGTTTAGAAAAAATAATATGATCGGTGCCATTCAATACGGCGAAAGAGCAAAAGGATTGTTTGAAGGGGACGTTGAAACCTACGTCTTGTTATCAAGGGCTTACAGACAAAGAGCGGCCTCAATATTGCCTGAGACTGCAAAACTGACGAAAGAAAAAGAAGAGGCCGTTAAAAACATGAGATCCTACGCCACAAGGGCAGTGGAACTGGATGCAACAAACACCGAAGCCCAAATGGTTTACGCAGAAATGTTATCCGTACAACATGGTGTGGATACTGGCGTTCAATATTTTAATGAGCTGATCAAGAAATTTTCTTATACTTTAGAGTACCGAATAGGACTTGCCACATTGCTCAAACAAGAAGAGCGCTACAACCAGGCCAAAGAAATCTTTGAGCAGGTGGCGTCAGTTGATCCAAAAAACAAACGAGCCGTCATGGGTCTTGGCCATTGCCACAGGGCTTTAGGAAATAATGAGGCCGCGCTAAAAACATTTTTATCAGCAGCCATAATTGATCCGTCAGATGCAGAAGCGTTTTACATGACTGGCCAAGTGCTAGGGGATTTGGCCCGGTTTGATCAGGCGATTAATAATTATAAAAAAGCGATTAAAATTAATCCCAATTATCCAAGACTTCTTTATGCAATCGGTCAGGCTTATTTCCAAAAGGGAGATATGGCAGAGGCTAAAAACGCAGCTTTGGAAGAAAAAAAGAGAAATCCCCAGCTGGCGGATCCCATGGTTTTATTGGGCGAGGTCTATTTATCCACGAAACAATATGCAGAATGTGCTCAGGAATTTACGAACGCACTGAAGGTTCGACCGGTGGTGGATCTTTACGTGAAGGCCGCAGGCTGTTACCGGCAATCGGGTTCACTGGAAATTGCACAAGACATGTTGGCACTAGCGAAACAGCGAGAAGATGGCTATGCTGATATTTATAAAGAACAAGGGGCTCTGTTTCAGCTTCGCGGCGACAACGAGGCAGCACTTGAATCCTATCAGATGTATATGGAACTTTCTCCGAACGCACCTGACAGAATTCAAATTCAACTCTTGATTCAAAACCTAGGAGGATAGCTTTGGGTTTTTCACAAGGCCTCGATAATTTAACAACTTCAGTGAAAACATCGGCTCAAAATACATCAGCTGTGGTGGCCATGTTCGGCCTCAGACTTTTAACAGGAATCATTCTGGGCTACATCGCCGGATTAGTTTTTCAAGAGATTTTGCAGTCGGGAAATTTAGTGGTTCTTAGTTTTGTTGTTGTCATGACCTTTGCATTTATGAAGGTTTCAAAAGAGTGGTCCTTTGTGAAACTTTTGGTTTTTGACCTTGTGACAGCTCTTGTTCTTCAGATTTTGCGCATGTACATCATGCTGGCACCGTAACTTCGAAGAA
>CAZPBD010000077.1:5199-11165 GCA_964584655.1 uncultured Pseudobdellovibrionaceae bacterium
CTTGTTCTTCAGATTTTGCGCATGTACATCATGCTGGCACCGTAACTTCGAAGAAGAATTTCATATAATAAGTTATTTTTTAATATTTCAGGAAAGTTGTTTTAAACATGATCGACATTAAATTATTTGATAAAAAAAATGATCAAACCGCCAATTTTTTAGAAGAGTACAAAACGGCTCTCAAAAATCGCGGTGCTACCACGGAAACCTTAGATCAGCTTCTTGAGCTCAATAAAAAAAGAAAAGAATTGATCACTCTCGCTGAGACTGAAAAATCCAGACTTAACAAAGTCAGCGGTGAAATTGCTCAGATGAAGCGAAAGGGTGAGGACGCAAGCGGGCTGATCGAGCAAATGGGCGAGCTCTCAAAGCTTGTTAAAAAAATGGAAACTGATGCTGCAAGTGTGGATGAAGAAGTCACAAGGCTTGCTCTTTATTTACCAAATAAGCCGCATTCATCAGTTCCCGTCGGCGCAAGTGCTGAACAAAATAAAATTGTTAAAACCGTGGGTACACCAAGAACATTTTCTTTTAAACCAAAAGAGCACTGGGAGATTGGTGAAAAATTAGGAATCATTGATTTTGAAAGAGCTGGCAAAGTCACAGGGACTCGGTTTGCCTTTTTAAAAGGCGAAGCTGCAAAACTTGAGCGCGCGCTGATTAGTTTTATGATGGATTTGCACAGCACTCAACATGGTTACCCCGAAATGATTCCGCCCTATATCGTGAACCAACAAAGTTTACTTGGCACAGGACAACTGCCGAAGTTTAAAGAGGATTTGTTTCACCTAGAAGGTACGCAATATTCTTTGATTCCCACATCTGAAGTGCCAGTCACAAATTATTACGCAAACGAAGTCCTCAACGAAGACCAATTGCCGCAATCTTTTTGTGCTTATTCTCCGTGCTTTCGGTCTGAAGCCGGCAGTCACGGCCGAGACACCAAAGGTTTGATCAGGCAGCATCAGTTCCATAAAGTGGAGCTCATGACTTTTGCTCATCCAGATAAATCCCATGAGGTTCACGAGCAATTGACCTCTCATGCAGAAAAAGTTTTAGAGATGCTCGAGCTTCCCTACAGACGTATGCTTTTGTGCACGGGTGACATGGGTTTTGGATCAGCAAAAACCTACGATTTAGAGGTTTGGCTTCCGGGCCCAGGTGAGTTCCGAGAGATTTCTTCGTGTTCAAATTTTGAGGACTATCAGGCCAGACGAGCCAACATCAGATTTAAGCCCAACGGCGGTGGAAAGCCTCAGTTTTTACATACTTTGAATGGCTCTGGCCTGGCAGTTGGACGAACTTTGATTGCAGTTCTCGAGAATTACCAGCAAGAAGATGGCACTTTCAAATGGCCATCAGTATTAAAAAAGTAATGGCAGGCGCTGCGCTTGACTTCCGGGGTCAAATTCCAATAGAACTGATCCCGGAGAGCTGGTAGAGCGGTTGAATACACCAGTCTTGAAAACTGGCAGCCCTTCGCGGGGCTCGAGGGTTCGAATCCCTCGCTCTCCGCCATTTAGGCTTAAAAATATTGGTTCTTTCAACAAACCAAGTCTTTAAAAAACCTCCTCAAATTTAATCTAACAAGCTTCCATCTAAAATTTTAAATGCAAAATAAGGATGACTTTGTTCTGGGTCTAAACCCACAGCCACAAGTTGAAGGCTTGGAAATTTCTCAGGCATTCCTGGCAATTTTAGATCTTTGAATTGCAGCGGTTTTGAGAACAAATGAACTTCTTGCTCGATGATCGACAGAATTTGCCGGTGAAGTCCATTTTTAATGAAATTGGGTGTGAAAAAAGCCAGAGTTTTAAGTGGACGCTTAAAATGAGTTTCAGAAAATTGAATAGAATGCGGGTTTAACTGACCCATTCTGATTTGTAAACCCTGACCACTTTGATCCACCAGCACGTGAAACTGCAATTGAAAGTGGATGATAAAATCCTGATTCACAAACTTTCTCAAGCTATGCCCCACAAGCGGCTGAAGCTGAAAATTCAATTCAAAGTTTAGATTCTTTCGACCTTCACTTTTTAAAAATCGAACTTCCGGTGCGTTGACGAGTCTCATCTGAGGCAGTGACGCTCTGAGCTTTTCTTGAACCATCGGCATCCTGTGGATTTCTCGAACAAGATCCAGCAACGTGGCCGAATTTAAAGCCAGAGCAAAATCAAAATTCTCGCACGTGATCTTACAGGTCTTCGGTTGATTGGCTTTTAAACCCTTCACACCTAAACCCACAGAGATATCCCCATCTGGATTCACATCAAGAGTTGAAAGTTTAACAGGTGACTTTAACAACACGGGGTGAATTTTTTGATTCCAATGATCTTTCAAAAATTGAGCGACCTTGAGATGATCCGAAATAGCGGATACAATTTCGCCGTCCGATGAAAATTGCAGATCAAGTTTTGATTCGACAGAGATGGTTTGAGATTTTGGAAGACTTAAGCGTTTAAGAAAAAAAAGTGGAATGCGAAAACCAAAAATTGAAAATTGAGGACGATCCAACTTCACACGCACTTGATTCAATTCTAATTTGATCTCGATGCTGACGGATCGGGGTTGATTGCCTGCTACAACAGAGTAGCTGGCCGATGCAATATTCAGGTCTGCGTGGGCTTTTTCAAGACTGAGGTGTTGAGACAATTCATTTAAAAAAGGCCGATTTTTTAACAATGTATGAAGGCCCGTTTGAACCATTTCTGGGGTCAGACTGACATGAATTTCAGGCTTTTTAGACAGCCAATTTGAAAGCTTTGATTTCACGGATTTGGCAGGAACTAGAATCGAAAGAGCTGTCTCATTTTGAAACTCAACCGAGTGAGTGCTGACAGAGTGACGACAAAGGCCAACACCCGCTGAAAAACTCAGCCAAAAAAAGCATGAGGTGAAAATAAGAAAGGCTACGGGTTTGAATCCACTCATAGCCTAAGGTTAATGCAATTTTGGGAGCTAGTTTTGGGTCTTGACCCAGACGGCTTCAAACACAAAATTTGTGATGTCTTTGATGATAAATCGGGGATTTTGAGAGGCCTTTTTTTGCATGGAAATTTGAATCTGAGATGCTAATTCAGACCGTTGATTGAGGTAAAAATAAGCCGAAGCATTTTGAGTAACGCTTGTGACTTTCACTTTCACCAATTGATCATTCAAGATGAGTTTTGTTTTTTGAAACTGAACCTGACCCATGACAGAAAGTTGATTTTTTTCAAATTCTTGAACTGAAGGTGCATCATTGATCAGACTGTAACCAGGTTGAGTGGCTTGAAAAGTAATGCTTTGCCCAGCATATTTTTCGATCACAGCATTTCGAACGGTGAGGCTCTCAGGAATTTTTCTGCTCAGTTTTTTACAATCAAAAGTTGCACTTGTGATGGCTTGGCATGAATAGCCATTTGTTTTGAGATCGCTCATAAAAGCTTTTGCTTGCTGAGTTGTACTGGAAACTGTCAGGCGATGCTGAGCGATTTGATACTGAAGCAGGTCCGAAGAGAAAGCGTAGTTACCAGCAAACTCTGGCAAACTTGCCGAAAATGCAAATTGGGAAAAAATCAAAGAGACAATCCACATAGCCATAAAAACTCCTGAAAAATGTTAGAATTCAAACATATTTGACTAGAGATTGGCTTAACAAATCAACTTCGAACTTATAACCCCAAGAGTTAAAGGTGTTCATTTTGATAGCCTTCATCTACTGTGAATTTCGATTTCAACTTTAAAAAAGGACAATAAAAATGGCCACATTAGCTCTCAAAGGAACCCCTGCTCACACTGTCGGTGATCTACCAAAAGTCGGCCAAACAATGACTTTCAAAAGCCTGATCAGAAACGATCTATCTGAAGTTTCAACTGAAACTTACGCTGGTAAAAACAAAGTGCTTAATATTTTTCCAAGCATTGATACGGGTGTTTGTGCGGCCTCTGTAAGAACTTTTAACAAAGAAGCAGCCAATTTAAAAAACACGGTTGTTTTGAATGTTTCCATGGATCTTCCTTTTGCTAACGCAAGATTCTGCGGAGCTGAAGGAATCAAAAACTGTGAAACTTTATCAGCGTTCCGAAGCCAATTTGGAAAAGACGCAGGACTTGTTTTAGCTGATACGGCGCTAACGGGATTACTTGCCCGGGCCGTCATCATCCTCAGTCCCGATAACAAAGTTTTGTACACAGAACTTGTACCAGACATCGTGCAAGAACCTAACTATGCGGCGGCACTGAAAGCACTTAATTAAGTCACTATGCGATCTTCTTTAGAAAAACTTTATTGGAACTTCAGGCTTCCCCAAACCAAGGTGAAGCTTTTTTTGAGCGATGTGGACGGCGTTCTGACTGATGGCGGAATGTATTACACAGAAAGTGGTGACGAGTTTAAAAAGTTCCAAGTGCAAGACGGCATGGGCTTTGTGCTGCTTCATGAAAAGGGCATTCAAACAGGGCTCATTACGGCAGAAGATCGGCAGCTGAATCAACGCCGGGTTGATAAATTAAAATTAAATCACTACTACCCTGGCGAAAAAGATAAACTCACCCGGGTCAAAAAACTATGTGAGCAATTAAAAATCAATTTGAGTGATGTGTCTTTTATCGGAGATGACATCAACGATTTAGAAATCCTCAGTCATGTGGGATATCGGGCTTGTCCTGCGAACGCAAGACCACAAATCAAAGCCATTCCTGGTATAAAAGTGATGAAAGCCAAGGGCGGTGAAGGTGCCGTTCGTGATTGGATGGATTTTTTAGCCGAGCTTGGACGGATTTAAGTTTTTTTGCAGAAATTAAATTAAAATATCTAACCGATTCTATTTTTTTTATTTTGGTAGAATCGATCCAACGAATCACGCATCCAAGTTTTAATTAAGCTTTGTCTAGAGACATGAAGCTCAGATGAAATAAGATCAATTTCTTCAAGCATGGGTACTGCAAAATCCACATTCACACGTTGAACACTTGGCATGAGCTCTATTTTATCAAAGCCTTCTTGCATGGAACCTGCAGAGTAAAATTGAGTGACGTCGTGATTTCGATCAGCAAGCTTCGAGATTTGATCAGCAGAAACTTTTCTTTTTTTACTTTGAATTTTCGGCATAAAATTTCCTTTCAAAAGTTGTGGATTTCCAAAATGTGACAAGATGGTAAAACTCTGAAAGTTCATCTTCACGAATTTCAAAAATAACCGTGTACAATTTTAACCCCACCCATCCAATTGCAAAAAATTGCTCTGGATCATCATTTCTAAGGGCAACGTAATGACGGCCGCTAAAAACCTGTAAGACCGTTTCAAAACCAATTCCTCCGCGTTTGGAATTAGCCTTTAATAGCTCATTTTTTGAGTTGTCCCACGAAAATCTCACTAAATTATACCTTTTTTATACCTAATTATCAAACCGAGTAGTTTCGGATACTTAAGTAGATAAAGTTGCAAAGAAATGCAAATTAAATATGTAAATTATATGTAAAAAACGAGCTGCATAGTGTTTGTTTTGATAACTTCAAAAATTGAAAGATTCGACCGACATCCGGTTTTTGAAACTGATCAATCACCAAATAAGCTGAATTGAAGATAATCCAAAAAATGCAGAGCCGTCGTTTGCTCCCGACACAGTTGACTATAATCGAAAAAATTTAGGCCCCTTAAAAAAGGAGCCTAAATGAGCAAGAAAGATTTAATACCAAGAAGTATTAAGTGGATCGGTGTATTTTTAAAGATTTTAAGTCGAGTTTTAAGATTAGTTTTACTTATTTTAAAGCTGCTTAAGGGATTTAAAGATTTTTAGGCTTAAGAGCTGAACCAAAAAATGTGTGGGCAACATAACTAGGCCAAAGGAGGGCCCCAAATCGAGGGGCCTAACCAGTATTGGTTGTGGTTATCGAACTGTGTTCGGGAGCACTTTCGCAGCGTTTTGAAGTCTTTCAGGAGCCGTCTTTTTCAAGTACCGGCAAACTAAAAAGCTCATGACAGT
>CAZPBD010000078.1:0-8222 GCA_964584655.1 uncultured Pseudobdellovibrionaceae bacterium
TGGCTCTTGGAAATCATGATTACGGTTTGTTATCCAACAGCTGGGCTCGGGGAGCTTATCAGCTGGAATATGCGAAGCGCACACCTCAGTTTTTGCTTCCCCATTACTGGTACTACACAGAGTTTGAAAACTTCGTCTTAGTCGTGCTCGATACCACGCGAATGATGTGGAATAAGGACCTAGAAGCTCAAAAACAAATGCTTCTCGAGGCCGAAGCCAAAGCTAAAGGGAAGTATTTAATTGTCATGGGTCATCATCCCTATTTATCCAATGGCAAACATGGCAACGCCGGCTTTTACGAAGGCGTGTCTTTTCCTAGCTTCGTTTCAGGCCGAGACGTGAAGAAATTTTTTGATGAAAACGTATGCGGTAAGGCTCACCTTTACCTCAATGGCCATGAGCACAACCTCCAATTGATCGATGGCAGACAGGCTGATTGCAGCACTCTTTTAATTGTTTCGGGATCTGGCGCCAGCACAACTCAACTTTATGATCGCAACGAAGTCTTTTTTGAAGAGGAAGCTTTGGGATTTGTGACTGTGAAAGTGGATAAAAATAACATCGATATTCAATTTCGTGATGTGCAAAATCGAGCTCTTTACCAGGGCCGGATGGCAAGTCCTGCAAAAATTGATCGAATCCGAAGAGGATCGAGATAAACTCGTGTTCTTGGTCACTCTGATAAAGATTTATACAATTTTTCGACCCGAGATCCCATTTTATTTGATTTGAATGTGGACTCAATATCGCAGTAAGAGCCTCTAAGCTGGAGGCCTTACTATGCAAAAATTTATTTTCTCCCTTATTTTGATCACTTGGACTTCATCAAGTTTGGCCTACATAGCAGCTGGCTCTGACTTTCCTCACAACACGGAATCCCACATCAACGGTGGCCAAGCCTTTGGATCTGTGATTCACGCCCGCCAAGCCGGAGATATTCTTAAACAAGTCTACGTACAATTGGGCTGTGAAGCAGAGAGCGATGTGGTGACAAACCTCTTGAGCAACTCAGACGACAATATAAAAAAAGCTGTGGCTCGAACTTTTGCGAATTGTCCAAAAGAATCACTTCAAGTGATTCGAAAATTACAAATCAATCTTCAGGTCACCAATCACAACAATTTCTACATTCGACATTGGAACCAGTCGACACAAACTTTGGAGCTTGTTGAAAATGGACCCGCTCAAAAGTTCTATTTAAACTCGGTACAGATTGAGCGGAATCTGAATGGAATTGTCGTTTTTTCTAACCAAACCGAACAAGCAGTCGATCTCAATTCACTGGCAAGAATTCGTAATTAATTTGATTTTTGAGCAGGAGTTGCAATCACCCGCTTTATTTTAAATCCGATACCCTGCTCGTAGGCAATCAATGCTAAAAGCTCACCGGTTTTATTCGATAGAATCTGAATCATAGAACTGATTTGCGGATCTACAAGTGAAATCAAAAGCCTTCGTAAATCATGACTGATCTGTCCGTTTAATAAAAGTGTTTGATCATAGTTTTGAATTCGGGCCCGCTTCATGTAAGGCATGGCTTCATGCATTTCGATAAAACACTTCAAACTTTGATTTTGTTTTAAAGCCGAGTCGATCTGTTCCAGAGTCATCGCTTGATTTAAATTGAAGGGGCTGGATTTTGTTCGGATCAAAGACTTCATACAAGCCCCACAACCCAAGGTGTCCCCGAGTTGATCCACCCATGTGCGAATGAAACTACCTTTGGAACAATCTAGATCCACCCAGAATGACTTTTGTGAACTTGTGGACGTTTTTTTAACACTCCAAAACTTCATAGGTTTAACAGGTGTCTCGATTTTTTGGTCCTTATGAGCGAGCTCATAAAGTTTTTGACCGTTAACTTTCACCGCTGAATGCATCGGCACTGGCCACTGAAACTCGCCTTCGAAAGTGGGCAGAATCGAATCTAGTTTTGATAAATGCTGATCTGAGACTTCAACTTCAGCAATTGTTTTTCCGGTCACATCCAAAGCATCTGTTTTCAATCCCAATAGTACTTCCACGGAGTAGGATTTATCCCCATCCATGATGTAAGGACTGAGCTTGGTGCCCTGGCCAAGAAGTAAAATCATCAGGCCTGAGGCTAATGGATCCAGCGTGCCCGAGTGCCCGACTTCACGAGTATTAAAAATTTTTCGGGCACGATCCACAAGATCATGGCTAGTGATGCCGGTGGGTTTATGAACCAACAGCAGTCCGTCGTACAAAGATTTATTTTTTGTCGTCATGGAAAAGAACTACGCTTCATCAGAATCAGATTCTGGTTTTCGATTGATTTTAAGATCGTGAAGAATTTTTTCAATCTTTAGAACTTCTTCAGTTGTGTGATCTTTCATAAAAGTCAGCTTGGGACAATATCGCATTTTCAATTGGTGACTGATGTATTCTTGAACTTCAAAAGCTCTTTTTTGTAAAAGCTCGATCACTTTTTCCACCGAAACTTCGTCTGCGAGAACACTGACAAAAACTTTAGCTGTTCTAAGATCAGCAGGCATTTTCACGTGGGTGACTGTCACCAGACCTGGAAGTGGAGTGGACAGTCCAGAGATCAAGTATTGAGCCACTTGCATCTGAACTTCCTTTTCCACTCTAGAGATCCTGCGACCGTCACCTACATTTTTCATTTTTTAAGCGTTAGCATCCGGATAAAGTTCGCGGATCTTTTCTTCTTTAACAAAAGCTTCGATCACATCGCCCACTTTAAGATCGTTGAAGTTTTCAATTCCAACTCCGCACTCAAAGCCCTGAGCCACTTCTTTGGCGTCATCTTTAAAGCGCTTAAGACTTGAAATCTTGCTTTCAAATACAATCTTACCGTCACGAATCAAGCGCACTTGATTGGACCTTTGAATTTTTCCATCCACGATGAAACATCCACCAATGGTTCCAATTTTTGGAACTGTGAAAGTGTTTCGAACTTCAGCCCGACCCATGATTTTTTCAACGATATCAGGAGTGAGAAGTCCACCCATCACACGCTTCATGTCATCAACCATCTCGTAAACAATCGAGTACGTTCTGACTTCCACGCCCATTTGTTTGGCTTTATTCATCGAAACCGTGTCAGGTCGAACATTAAATCCGATGACCATTCCTTTTGCCGTGTGGGCAAGTAAGATATCAGATTCAGAAATTCCACCCACAGCTGTCATTAAAACTTTAATCTTCACTTCAGCAGTGTTCAATTTATTCAACAAACCAAGAACAGCTTCAAGAGATCCATGAACATCGGCTTTCACAATGATTGGTAACTCTTTAACATCACCGGCTTTTACTTTAGAGAAAATTTCTTCCAAAGTTTTCTTCTGGCCTGATTGAGCCAGCAAAGACAGAGCTTGTTCACGACGAGTGGCCGCCACATTCTCGGCTTGTTTTTCATCTTGAACGATATCCCATCGATCTCCTGCGCTTGGTACGTCAGCAAGACCTAAAACTTCCACAGGAAATCCAGGTAAAACTTTGTCTACTTTTTTACCTTGATCGTTGATCATGGATTTAATTCGACCCCAAGTTGTGCCCGCCACAATGTACTGACCCACTTCCACATAACCATCCTTAACAAGAAGAGTGGCGACAGGTCCTTTTCCTTTTTCCATTTTGGCTTCGATCACAAGACCCGTTCCCGAGCGCATCGGATTGGCTTTGAGTTCTTGAACTTCCGCAACGAGCTTAATTTGCTCGAGGAGTTCCGTTAGTCCCGTTTTTTTCAAAGCAGAAACTGGAGCATAAATTGTTGTGCCTCCCCATTCTTCAGGGACGAGCTCCATTTCTGTTAATTGCTGCTTAATTTTTTCAGGATTGGCACCGGGCTTATCCATTTTGTTCACAGCTACGATGATCGGCACACCTGCTGCTTTTGCGTGACTGATGGCTTCTTGAGTTTGAGGCATCATTCCGTCGTCTGCTGCGACTACAATGACAGCGATATCAGTGGCATTGGCACCACGAGCTCGCATGGCAGTAAAGGCCGCGTGTCCCGGAGTATCTAAGAACGTGATCACAAATCCATCATCTAAAGTCACTGAATAGGCACCGATGTGCTGAGTGATACCACCCGCTTCACCTGAGGCCACTTTTGTAGATCTGATCGCATCAAGAAGGGACGTTTTTCCATGATCGACGTGACCCATAATTGTGACCACGGGAGGTCTTGTCACTTTAACGGCGTCTTTATCACCGTAAGAGTTTTCGTTCACGATCTCTTCAGCAGTTCTTTGAATGTTTTTTGCTTCCCAACCGAACTCTGTCACGACGAGTGCCAAAGTATCAAAATCAAGATCGGTGTTCATGTTTGCCATCACACCATTCGAAACTAAAACTTTAATTAATTGAGGCGCTTTGATTCCCATGTTCTGAGCGGCCTGAGACAACTTCATAGTTCCGTAAATTTCGAGAACCCTTTTTGAAGCTTTGGCTTGAGTGAGCTCAGTTTTTTTACCGACACGACCTAGAATGTCTCGTTTTTTCTTCGGCTGGAAAACCATTTCTCGTTTTCTAAATTCAACGGCATTAAACTGAAGAAGTTCTTCTTGTTCACGCTCTTTTGCAGATTGCGTCGCCCCAGTTCCTTCTAATTTTTTACTTCTTTTAGCAAAATCTTTTCGCGCTTGATCCGCCGGAGATTCAAATCCCCCAGGAGTGATGGGCTCGACACTGGGTGTACTTTGAGCCACAAATCCTGCACGCAATCCGCGATTAGCTGTACTTCTTGGAGGACCAGAGAATCCACCTGTTCTTGGGCCAGTTTGATTTTGTCCACCGGGTCCACCTGAATTATTTTGTGGACGAAATCCACCCTGATGGGTGGATCCTGGCGGAGGCTGAACGCGAGATAAATCCATTCGGCCCACGATATTACGTCGAGGAGCATTCACTGGAGTTGAAGAACTCGCAAATCCGCTATTTCCAACCACCACTTCTTTTTTACGAGGAACAACAGGAGCCGCAGGTGCTGTCGGAGCTGCAGGAGGTGCTGCTACCTGTGGCGTTGCCACAGGAGCCACTGGCTTTTCAGCTTCCACTTCGGGAGCCGCCGCTGGTTTTACCACTTTGGCTTGAACAACAGGTTCAACAGCTGCTTCAACAACAGGCGCTTTTTCGATAATTTTTGCTTTAGCTGCAGGCTTTGCCACAACTGGCTCGACGACTTCTTGTTCAACTTCTAAGGCGGCCGCTTCTTTTTCATCTTGGAGTTTTTTTGCGGCCTCTTCAGCAGCTGTTGCTTTTCTTCGAACAACCGTTGAGCTGCGAGTCGCAGGAGCAGGAGCTGCTTCAACAGCTGCTGCTTTTGATTTTGCCTTTGGTGCGACTGCTTCGACAACCTTTTTAGCCGGGGCTTTTTTTGCAGCCACCGCTTTTTTCGGCTTCACTTCATCGGAGCTTTTTCCGTTGCCACCTGAAAGTTTTAATTTCAGTTGCTCAAGAACGCTGGGCTCGAGTTCTGCCATGTGTGATTTAATGGGAAGTTGCCATTCACGAATTTTATCCATGAGGGCCAGTGGCGTCATGCCAATTTCTTTTGCGTACTCAAAAACTTTTGGATTGCTCACTCATTCTCCTTAAAAATCACTCACTTCAACAACTCTAAAAATTACTCTTCACTTAACTTTGATAACTCTTCTTTTAATCTTTGCTCAGCTTGTTCTTTAGAAGATCCAGTGGCCTTCACTTCTTTGCTTGCGCTTGGAAGAGTTGGAATCGGAGTTCCTTCTGTTTTGTATTTTTCAACCAATGCTTTTGCATCAGCCACTAACTTTTCAGCTTTTGTTGGATCATCGTATCCAGGGATACCCATCACTTCTTCAACTGTGGCTTGAGCAACAGTTTGGAAAGTTGGAAAACCCGATTGGTAAACGTTTTGAGCCATGGTCTCGTTCATGCCAGGGATCAAAGTCAGATTGAAAATACTTTCAGCTGTTCTTGATGATGAAGCACTGACAGACAAGATATCAATTTTCCAACCCGTGAGCTTTGCAGCCAACCGGACATTTTGACCCTTTCGACCAATGGCAAGACTGAGTTGTGTATCAGGAACAACCACTTCCATCTCTTTATTCACTTCATCCACAAATACTTTCGCGATTTCAGCAGGAGCTAAAGCGTTCACAACAAATCGTGTGACGTCTTCGTCCCAAGGCACGATATCAATTTTTTCGCCCTTTAATTCTTGAACGATATTTTGAACTCGTGAACCCTTCATACCAACGCAAGCTCCAACAGGGTCAACAGCTGCATCGTTTGATCGAACTGCAATCTTAGCACGTTGCCCAGGTTCACGGGCTGCATTCATGATTTCAACGATTCCGTCGTAAATTTCAGGAACTTCGAGCTCAAATAATTTGATCAAATACTGTTCAGAAGCACGAGACATAATGATCTGAGGACCACGAGTGCTTTGACGAACTTCTAATAGAAATCCCTGCAAGCGATCACCAGGTTTGTACTGCTCACCAGGAATTTGCTCGCGAGGAGGAATGAAAGCTTCTGTGCGACCGAGGTCGACAACAATTGCGCCCTTTTCAACTCGTCTTGCAATTCCAGAGGCGATTTCACCTTTGCGTTGTTCGAATTCGTTGAAAATGATCTCTCGCTCAGCATCACGAACTTTTTGGAGGATAATTTGTTTTGCTGTTTGAGCTGCAATACGGCCCAAATCGCTGGATTCCATTTTAATACCAATAGAATCACCCAGCTGAGCTTGAGGATCTAATTTGTGAGCATCTTCTTGCGTGATTTCCACTTCTTCATCGACAAAGTCTTCTTTTTTAACAACTTCTTTAAATTCAAAAAGTTCAATCTCACCGGTCTCATCGTTATAGCTGGCTTCGATTTCTCGGTAAGTTCCGAATTTTTTACGAGCTGCGATCAGCATGCCTTGAGTGATGGCATCGACCACAACTTGTTTGTCGATTCCTTTGTCTTTACCTACTTGATCAATTACGCGACTTAATTCGGAAAACATATTGTCAGCCATTTTAATCAACCTACTTTCAACACTTACGGTTTTAGTTTTTTTAGTAACTCAAATACTGTGTGCGCTTTTTCAATTCCATCCATCGGAAGTTCAAAAGTGCCTTTTTTCAGTTCCAATTCAATTTTTTCGCCCTTAACACTGAGAAGCTTCGCTTCCACTTGTTTGGCCTTCACTAAAGAGGCCTCTTGCACGCCGAGTTGCTCCATGGGGACTTTGGTTTTGAGCCAAATTTTTCTTCCCACCGCTTTTTCGAAATGCCACTTCTTTCGAAGCACTCGCTCGACCCCGGGAGTGGAAACTTCCAAGTTATAAGCTCCACCAGGAATAAGATCTTCGTCAGTGTCCAAAACTTCGTTCAAGTACTTGGAAACGTTGGAGCAATCTTCGACTCCAGCCCCTGATTCCCCGTCTTTATCAATAAAAATTCTGAGGGTTCGAGCACCACCGGTGCCGGTCATTTCCATCTCATAAAGATAACAGTTGGCTTTCAGAGCCACTTGCTCGCAAATTTGATCTAATTTAATCATCCATTGGGGATGGGTCTCGTTCATTCTTCTCTCAAACTCGGGTGACTAGGTCATAAAAACAAAAAAGGCCCAAATCGGGCCTTGATGAATCTATAACCAAACTTACTCCAAGAATCAAGAAAGCCTTTTTTGCGACCCCAAAAGCCTCCACATAACATGGGCTCCAGCCCCATCAGGGTAGTAATTTTTTCGAAAACTGTGTTTTGCGAAATCCAGTTTCTCATAGAGCCTAACAGCGCCAAGGTTCATTTCGTGGACCTCCAGCCAAACCTCCACACCCGAATGCGAGGCGTTATCGAGCCAATGGCGAATGAGCTGGGTGGCGCACCCTGCCCTTAAAAACTCAGGTAGAGTTTGAACCCAAAGGATTTCCCAATTTTGATCCACTGGCCTCACGCAAAGCGCGCACTTAATTTTGCCCTGATCCATCAGGGCCCAGACATGATAAAGGACTAAACATTCTTGAATTTGACCTTTCGACCAATTCATAAAGCTGTTCTGCAAAAGACGTCCAGCAAATTTGTCAAAGGCAGGCTGGTGAACGGCTGAGCTTAACTTTTCAATCATTACGGCGCTTTTTCAGTCAACGCATCGTTTCTGACTTGATATTTTACTTTGAGAGCGGCCACCCACTCTTGAATTCTGAGCTTTTGATTTTGCTTTTGCAAAAACACTCGGATGGACTCTTTTTGCGAATCAAA
>CAZPBD010000078.1:8322-11074 GCA_964584655.1 uncultured Pseudobdellovibrionaceae bacterium
AATAAACAGTCGTTTCATTCTCAGATCATCTCTGATCAGCCCTTTCATGATCAAGAAAATAAAAAAAGGCGTTTCTCATTTTCGTGAGAAACGCCTTCTGGAACTAACCAAAACCTGCAAAAGAATTAGAAATTAACTGTAAAATTAAAAGTGTAACTGTAAGCAGAGAGTTCTTCGATTGGCGTTCTGTAACCAAAATCTGCATCGGCAATTTGCTGAGCAGTTAATGGTGCACCACCGCTATATCGCAGTTGATCTGTGCTGTAATCTCGGTTCACTGCGATGTTCTTTAAGTATCGAACATCAAATCCCATTTTCATTTTAGGACTGAATTCGATCTCAACACCCATCAGAGCGCCGATATCGAAAGCGTGTGAAGAACTACGGCTCAAGCTTCGAGAGTATCCGTTTTTATCAGACCATTGGAATTCGCGGTAAGAGTACTGACCCAAACCACCAATCACTGGCTTAACCATTCCGTTGAGCAAGAAATACTTAACAGCCATAGAACCGCTGTATTGGTTCATGTCGAAAAGATTCACTTGTGGACCGTAATAGAAAGAATACTGATTGTTCACGTTCTCAACTTCGCTATTGGAGTACATAAATGTTCCCTCAACAGCGTAAGCATCATCGTACTTTGTTCCATACGTGAAACCCAATGTGTAATTCGCCTGAACTGCAGAGGAATCAATTTCTGATACCCCGATGAGTCCTGAAAAATACTTTTGAGCCACTGGCACATGGGGAACAACTTCTAAAGGCATTGAAAGCTCTGCTTTAACAGCGGCTTCCACTTCTTTTTCAGCTGGGACTTCAGCAGCAGCTTCTGTCTTAGTTTCTACTACAGGTGCAGCAACTGGAGCAGGTGCTGGTGCCTGTTGTGGGATAATAATAATTTGCGGTTGTGGAGCTGGTGCCGGAGCTTGTGGCGCCACTGGCGCAGCAGCTGCTTCTGGGTTTTGTCCAGAAAGCTTATCTCCGAAAAGCACTTGAGCTCTTCTTTTTTCGTCTTCAAGTCTTGATTGCTCAAGCTTTTCAACGATTTTAGCCTCAGTCGACATCTCGGCATCTTGACGAGCTCTTCTCAAGTTTTCAGCTCGAGAATCAATCAATGGAGACGCTTCAATGGTCACCGTGGGCTGTGTTTGAACCTGAGGAGCTGGTGCTGCATGCTTCTGGTTCACGATATAAATCGGTTGAGAGTTAACAGCAGATGCACTTGTGGTTTGCGCCTGACTGTTTGTGTTTGTGTTCACGACACTTTCATTTGGTATCGTAACAGTGCTAATTTGAGGTGCAGCTGGAGTCTTTGCAGATGATTCATACATCTGGTTCAGCTCAGCATCGACCTCTGCATCTAGATTGTTGGACTGAGCATACCCCATACTGGCAAGCACACTAAGTACCAACACAAGAGACAACGGTTTGTTCATAAAAATTCTCCTTGCGTGGAACTTTCCCCTGAAAGTTCTCTGGTTTTGGTTTTGTTTCCAGAAATGAACAAAGCAGTCCCTGTGCCAATGGAATTTCGAAATTTTTAAAATCCTAAGCCTTGGAAATATTTGAAGTTCTGAAGAAGCGTGAAAGCTTTACAAGAGCAAAAAGGTGACGGAGTTTGTGACGCACCGTGAAAAAAGGATAAAGAAACCCCTTGTCGCTTGATGCGCGATTCATTAGATTTCGAAGCTCTTAAAAAGACCCAATCACGCGGCCCTGTGGTGGAATTGGTAGACGCGCTGGACTCAAAATCCAGTGTCCGCAAGGACGTGGGAGTTCGATTCTCCCCGGGGCCACCAAAACTGATTTGTCTCAAAGTGATACATTCCATTTTAGCTCGACGACGAATCAGTCACTTGATCAAGTTCAAAATTCCAATAAAAACTATTAAAATTCAATAGTTTAGACTGTTTTCTTGTCTTTTTAGCCGACTGTAGATCGACAGCTTTGGTCCTAAAAAACAGCCTCTTTTCAATGAATTTAAGGTGGCACAATCGGTGAACTCTAATCGGGTGTTCGGGCGGGGGGTCGCCATCAATTCAATAAAGGGGTTCAAGTTGAAACAGCTGAAATATTTAGTCCTCATGGCGATTGCTACAGTTATGACTTCTCAAGCTCAGGCTTCTAACTTGGTTTTTAGTTGCCAGCTCTACACGCAAAATTATCAAACCTATAACTCTGGACAGATCATTTTAGCTTCAAATATCGAAACAGCACCCGTTTCCCCTGGCAGCTATATCTACGCCTCACTTAGTGCGGCTCAAAGAAGTTCCATCACTCAAGTGATGACAAATCATTGCATCACTTGGGGGCAAAACAAACTCAACAGTTTATCCAATTTAGTTTTACCTGTTGGAGGATTTGCAACACTTTCAGGTGCTGGCTATCTATGGATGTTTGACGGCACAATTGGGTATAGCATCGTCGCACCCACTCAATATCTTTACAAAAGAAGTCTTCTGCCAGTGGACCCTTGCGCAAGACTGCCTTATTACAAACGTCATCTTTGTTCGGTTGCAGACTAGTAGAAAGCAAGTCCGTCCATCAGCACGGGTGGGTCTTGTTGCAGCCTTTTACAAGCAAATAGTTTTATAGGGATGAGCCGCTGGCAGGCGGCCTTGAGTGCCCCACTTACAAGCTAAGTAGCCTTCGATTCTTTCGCGAGTGGATTGAATCATTGTGCCCTGATAAATCAGAACCTCTGCCATATTCGCAATCAACTGATTTCCACTGGACGAGTCATCTCCAAAAA
>CAZPBD010000079.1:0-11014 GCA_964584655.1 uncultured Pseudobdellovibrionaceae bacterium
AAAATTTACGAACATCTCTCTTCAGTCAAAAACGAATGGGATGAAAGAATCACATCTAGTATTACCTACAAAGTTTTGATTGAAATGCACAATGTGGCTGATTCGGGTCGTCCTGAAAATTTAAAAAAGCATCTCGAAGAAAAAGGTCTGCATGTGATTTGGGCCTCCTCTCATGTCCGCTTAAGTAAATATCACTCAACAGCAGAGCAAAAATCTTTTCCGATGTATGTTGTGGATCAATACGACCCTTGGGTCGAGCCCACTCAGGTTGAAAGAACCACTGAAATTTTCCAAAAATACGAAGGCACTCGAATCATAGATCGTCTTTATGTGTCTCCAGAATCCTACCAAGAAGGCGAAAAGATTTTAAAGGATCTTCGAGGCCAGCTGAAGTGAAAATTTTAATCATAGGCTCTGGAGGCCGAGAACACGCCCTGGTTAAAGCCTTCAAACTTTCACCCCAGGTCGGTGAAGTTCACGTCATTCCTGGGTCCGACGGAATGTCTCAAGAGGCCCTTTGCCACCCCCACATTTCTTGGAACAATTTTTCCAGTGTGATTCAATTTTGCAATCAGTTTGCCATAGATTTCGTAATGATCGGTCCAGAGGATCCATTGGTCAGTGGACTCACAAATGCACTCAGGCAGCATGGAATTTTAACAGTAGGCCCAGATCAAGAAGCGGCTCAACTCGAGGGCTCAAAAATTTTCTCTAAAAATTTCATGAAGACTGCTGGAGTTCCAACTGCATTCTCAATTGAGGTCGACAGCGTATCAAAAACTTTAGAAGCGCTTCCTCAATTCACTGCGCCCTATGTTTTAAAGGCTGATGGTCTTTGCGCTGGCAAAGGTGTTTTTATTTGTAAAGATCAAGACGAGTTAAAATCAGCTGCAGTACTGTTGTTCGAGAAAAAAATATTCGGAAATGCAGGATCCAAAGCCTTGCTTGAGCAATTCACACCGGGCTTCGAGCTCAGCCTTTTGGTTTTAACAAATGGTCAAACCTTCGAGATTCTTCCCATCGCTCAAGATCATAAAAGGCTGAATGATCATCAGACCGGTCCTAACACCGGAGGCATGGGAACAGTCGCACCTGTGCAAATTTCAGAAACGATCAAGTCACAGATCATTGATCAAGTGATCAAGCCTTCCATTGCGGAAATTGAAAAAAGACAAATGACTTACCGAGGCGTTTTGTTCATTGGATTGATGATGACAGATCACGGCCCCTCAGTTCTTGAATATAACACTCGACTTGGAGATCCAGAAACCCAAGTGATCCTTCCCTTGTTAGGTAACGATGTCGCTGAGCTTTTTTATTCTTTATCAAAAGGAAAACTCGAGCCACTGAAATTCAGAAATTTGGCAGCCACATGCGTGGTCAAATCCTCTGCTGGTTATCCCGACTCTCCGTCATTTGGTGATCCAATTGAGGGTCTCCCGTTTCAAGATACTCCCAACGGATGGGTGATTTTGTCTGCTGTAAAAAAACATGGTCACCAGTTTGTAACAAATGGGGGACGGGTTCTTGGATGTGTGGGTATTGCAGAGAACTCAAAAAAAGCCACAGAAGAAGCCTATTTAATCGCAAGTAAAATTAAATGGAAAGGCTGTCACCAGCGAAATGATATCGGAGCTAAAAGTTCCACTTAACGCCGACAGAACTTAAACTTTCAATTTTTGATGTGCTATGATTCACATAAAGATCTTTATCTCGAAGAATTTTTTCTCGAACTTCTAAACCTGTTGTTTGATCACGTAAGTTGTAAGTCAGTGATGCATTCACGTAGCCCTTATAGTCCACTTTTGAAAGGGCTTGAAAAGCTTGTATCTGAAAATTCACTTTATGCTGAATTTGTTTTTCATCTGAATCCGGGTCACCACCACCAAATCCCACTTCAGCTTTCATCGCCTTTTCTACAACCTGAGCTGACTGGACAACGCTAAACTGCTGCATCGTTGGTGATTTGATCCAAACCTGCATGGCCCGATCACTCATTTTTCTTAAATTTGTTTGAGAGGAATCTGTCGCGACCAATTGCGAGGGTAAGTACTTGTTGATCTCCTCTTTTGTGAATGCAGAAGGGAGATCATTTTTAGGAATTTTCGTGATTTTGTAGCCCTTAAAAGACTTGGGAATTTCAGTCGTTTTAGCGGTTTCTGCCATCAAGTTCAGACTGACTAATAATGAGACTCCTAAGGAGCATAAGGTCACTAGATTCATCAGTTATTGGTAGGTTCAAGATTCTTGCCAGAACGGGCCTGTGAAACCCCCTTAATTTTGATTTAAAAATCAAACTGGAAGGATTTCTTCTCGAGGTGTCTAAATTGCGGCTACGAATTGTTAAAATTACAGACGTGTCACTTTTAAACGATTCACTCTTCAAAAATACATTATGATTCGACCACTTAAGCCCTTTTTACCCGAGGTGAAATCGTGAAGCTTTTCAGAATTTTATTGTCTGTTTTAATCGCCATTCAGACGTCTGTTTCCTATTCTCAAAACAACGATTTATTTCCGAACATTCGCGAGAATCAAACCAACGGTCAGACTGGAAATCAAAATCCAAACGATCCAATCGTGATCGATGAAACTGATGGTGGAGATGATATTTTTATTCCACTCCCGGGTATTGGAAACGGAAACGGCATCGACAATGGAAATGGTGGAATTTTTAATCCACGCCCCCGACCGGGCTACGGCGGCAACGGAAGACCTGGATATGACAGTGGTCCACCAGTGGTTGGAAATACAATTCGAACAGCCATCGTTCCTGGTCAGTACAGCTGTCCCCTTTTCGAAAATAACTCCTACCAAGATCTCAATCTTGCTATCGCAAATTTAACAAATGCCATCCAAAACGTGGCTGATGAATGCCGAAGCACCCAGCCCCAGATCGCTGGAATTCAAAAGACAAATGAAGAAATTCGAGCGGCAATCAATTCTTTGCAAGGATTTGTTGTCAGCCCTGAAAGTGGATACACCAATTCTGCCGCACTTCAAGAGAGTGTAACTAAGGTTGTCACCGGTATTGATCGAATGGCTGATGTTTTCAAAAATACCACTTCACTTTCAAATCGATGTGGACGAGAAAAATTATCCTGGAGCCGTGTGGCTTTAGAACTTAACAACGTTGTGAACTCTGCTTCTCCTTTTTTACTTCTTCTTTTGGCTTCTAATCCCGCCCTTTCCTTAACTGTTAAGGGAACTATTATGGGATCTGTTGTTGCCAGCAATGTGGTCTCAGCAATGTCTCAAGTGATTGCAGCTAACACGATTGACATGACAATCGCTGAAAATAGAAACGCAGTTTTACAAAATACATGTCAGTACACGAAAGTGGCTCGAAAAATTAAATACATTCAGTTAGCTCAAACCAACGAATTTGAAGTTCTGAAAAAAGAACTCAGTCAAAATCTTGGTAACTACGCCGTGCAAATGCAGCTGTATGATAATGGAAATGATTTTAGCTCGACCATTAACATGCGTGGAACTGTTCGAAATAACATCGGTGCGATTCAAGCCCGAGTTCGATCTGACAAGGAAGCCAATGATGAGATCTACCAACGAATTCAAGAAGCCCAAGGAAACCCTTATTTGATTTGTTTGGAAGGTAAGCAGCTTTCTGAGTTGATCGACGAAAACTCATTTCCTGATTCAGTCAGCAATGGTGTTTTAGATGCTTACGATCAAAACAACTATCTTAAAAATATCGATTTAACTGATTTCGAATTTGGATTTGGACGACGACGTGACAGCCAGGATGAAGCTGACAAACGATTGAAAACAAAAGTTCTGTCGCTGATTGGTCGTTACCAAAAATTAAAAGTCACTTTGGCAAGCTTTCCACCAGTACCCAAAGCTGATGATGTGTCTGCCTGTGCCGCCACAACAATGGCTTTTCTTCAGCACATTCGTAATATGATCAATGAAACAACTAAAATCATGGTGGATGACTTGGATAAGTTTGAAGCTGAACTGGCTCAGGATCCAGAATACAGAAAATGGAAAGAAAAATTCGACAAAGTGGCCGTCGAGCAACAAAACACAAGCCGAATGGCTCGAGTTCTTATGGAACTCACAAACGGAAATGCCAGCTACAACCGATCAGAATTTAATGAAGCTGCTAATAATTTAAAAAGAAGCCTGATGGGAGCTCGACGTGGATTTATCACCGCTGGTGAGTCTCCAGTCTTTGCATGGTTAGATTACAAACGAACTCAGTATGCAAAAGCCCGCGGTATGTTTGATTTTTCTATGCAGGAAATTACTAACAAGGCTTTCAAGCTGACACAAACGGGTCGTCATCAGTATCCCCAGGGCACGATGGCTCAACAAAACAAAAGACTGATTGCCGATCTTGATATGGCCAGCAGCTTGAAGATTTTGAACAAACAAACTTTACCCATGAACTCGAAGCAATGGGAATTTGCTTGTATCGATTTAGAAAAAGCAGTGAAAGATCATGCAGAGTCTTTGGACCACTTGGGTGCAACAAACTTTATGTGTGATATGATTTTTGATCACCTCGACAACTCTGTTGATCAAAAAATTAAACAATACTGCCAAGGCGTGACTGATTATTCAGGTCAACAAAACGCAAGACAAAAATCAATTCTCGAGAGAGCCTCTTTGGAACTTGATAAAAAGCCAAACCCAAGATCTTTAAGTCCTAACGAGAAATACAAGATGGTGGCTAAAAAAATGATCGAAATCGGCTGCCGTCTTCCGCGTGCTGCTGAAGTGAACTAAACTATTCGTCTAAGATAAAATTAATGGGATCCACTGGGGTCCCATTGATTCGAACCTCGTAATGCAAATGCGGACCTGTCGATCTTCCGGTATTACCCACAGATGCGATCACATCATACTTCGTAATCTTCTGACCCAAATTCACGTAAATCTGAGAGTTATGTGCAAACCGAGTCGTCACTCCGTAACCGTGATCGATACTGACAAGTTTTCCGTAGGTTTCATCATAGGACGCAAAAATGATAACACCGTCTGCAGGTGCATAAACGGGTGAACCCGGTGCAGCTGCGATATCAAGACCTGCATGCATTTGCATTTTGTTAGTAAAAGGATTCAGACGATAACCAAATTTTGAAGTGAGCCAACCTCGGGCGGGTTTAATATTAGGCGTTGCATTTAACAATGACTGGCGTTCACTGAGGCTTTCCCAAAGTTCGATCACACTTTGCTCTTTTAATTGAGTCTCTCGGACGGCCTTATCAATGCGAATGACCAAAGTTGAGTAATCCTGATTCGAAGCCTGTTCTGCGATGTGATCTCGAGCTTCATCCACAGGTTTTGTTTTGGGATAGAGTTGATCTTGCTCTGCCATGGATTCGTTGGTCATTCGCTGTCCCATGGGTTCGTACTCTTCGACCGCTTGCCCGGGTGCGGGTTTGGTTCCCATGGTGAGCTTTGTGATTCGATCCTCAGTTTCGATGTTTGTAATCAATTTTAACTTATTTGTGAAAGTTTTCACTCGCTCGAGGGAATTCTCTAAGGCCCCAAGCTTACCTTCAATTCTTTCAAATTGAACTTTCAGTTGTACGTTCTCGGACTCAAGCTTTTTATTTTCTAGGGCTTCCACCATCAGTCCAAAATAATCCACAAGACCTGCAACAAAGATCAAAACCACGAGACCCGCTGTGAACAAAACAACTTTCAATGTGGTCAAGGGAAGGATCAGCTTTTTTGAAGCTCCTGATTCATGATTAACAAAATAAAGTGTGATGTTTTTTTTATCCATTTTTAAACCCTAATCCATAATGTGAATCAGTAAGACTGTGACATTGTCGTCACCGCCATTGGCCAGCGCAGCTTGAATCAAAGCCAAAGCCACTTCTTGTAAGGGTTTCGAATTAAAAATTTCTGCAATTTTTTGATCGGTGACCATTCCTGTTAAGCCATCCGAACAAAGTAAATAGGTTTCGCCCGCAGACACTTCACGGTCGACAATATCTGGATGCACAAGTCTTTCATAACCAACAGAGCGAGTGATGACATTTCTTCCGGTAAAATTAGCCATCTGGTCGGGTCTTAATAAACCGCTTCGAATTTGCTCGTTCATCAAGGAATGATCTTCGGTCACTTGCCACAAGTATTGATCCGAATACAGATAGCAACGTGAATCCCCAACATTGGAAATATAGATTCTTTTATTTTCTAAATAGCAGGAAACCATCGTTGTTCCCATGCCAAGAAGCTCTGGGCTGTCAGTGGCCGCTTTATCAAAGATCCTGACAGAGGCTTGTTCATAGGCTTTATAAAGTTTTTCACGGCTTGGAAGTGCGGCTGTTTTTACGACTTTAATTTCTTGTTCAAGAGTCTGCACTGCCAGGCTGGAAGCCACTTCCCCGCCACTGTGGCCGCCCATGCCATCAGCCACAACAAAAAGCCCCAAAGACTCGTTCACCAAGTAAGAATCTTGATTTGATTCGCGTTTATTGCCTTTGTCTGAGACAGCCCAATGTTGAATTCGCATGCGGATATTGTCTCGACACTCGGGCGTTTGGTCAAACTAGACTTAAGCATAGGTTCTTTTTTTACTTTTCATATCAAACTTCGAAGTTCGTCATCCGATAAGCACATTATGACCTTCAAGAGAAATCGTTTTATTCAGTTTGTTGTTGTTTCTCTTCTTCTTCACTCGAGTTTTGTCCTGACTTCGTTTCTGATGCAGCAACCTGTGAAGCCGCTGAACGAGAATATTTCCATTGAACTTTTGTCTGAACCTGTCGCTGTCACTGATGCAAAAACCGAAGGGCAGAAGAAGAAAAAAATTGAAGATAAAGAGAAAAGAATCGTTGAGCAAGAGGTCCGACCTAGCACCGAAGAGGCTCCTGACACTCGTTTCCTGAGCGCTCAGAATCAAAAGGTTGAAAAAGAATCTGTCTCAAAAAATCGTGGTGAATTTAAAAATAACAAAAAAAATCTGCCGGCAACAGCCGTTGCAAGTGATTCACCTAAGAAAATTAGCATCAGTTCATTAGCTCCAAAATTAGGCAAAACCAGTGTGTTTGACGAAAGTGCGATGAAAAAGGAAATGACGCCCGAGGAGGCGAGTGAAGCTGCTGCCCAAGCCGCAAGTGGCGGAAGTGCGACTCAAGATTACTTAAAAGATGTGGATCAAGGTCTAGAGACTTTGCTGAACACGCGGGAATTTAAATATTACACCTATTACAATCGCATCCGTAAGCAGTTGTCCCATCACTGGGAGCCTAAAGTGCGCGTAAAGCTATCGAGAATGTTTAAACAAGGTCGGTATTTAGCATCAGCAACGGACCGAGTGACAAAATTGATCGTAATATTGGATAAAAAGGGAAACCTTGTGAATGTACAAATGGTGAAGGATTCTGGAGTCACAGATCTGGATGATGCAGCCATTGAAGCCTTTCAATCGGCAGCTCCATTTCCAAACCCTCCCCTGGGCATCGTCGAACCCGACGGAACGGTCAAAATTCGATGGGATTTTGTTCTCGAATCCTAGACGTATTTCCAATCTCCCTCTATATTGAGCAGCAACTCTAGACGCGACGTTTAACCACTAGGAGAGTTCGTCTTCAGCTACTAAACCGGAGATCTATGAAAAACACATCTAAAACCACAAGTTCATTGCCAATTTCGACTCTCAATTCCATCGCCCGCCGAGCTCACTATTTGGCGACTCAGATGATCTATCAAGCCAATCATCGGGATGATAAAGAAAAGGGAGATCCAAAAGTCGGAGGACACTCTTCTGCTTCGGCTTCTGCACTTCATATTTTGGGTGCTCTTCACTTGGTTGTGAAAACGGGATTTGATCACATCGCCAACAAACCCCACGCATCACCCACCGATCACTCCTACAACTACCTGCTGGATTTGTTTTTAAAATCTGATTTATCAAAACTCAGCCAAGAAGATTGCGATACGGCCATGATGGGACTTCGCAAATTCTCTCAAAATGGAGAACCCGTTTTTCAAAGTTATCATTCTGCTTACGATTCTGATCACCACAACTTTTTTCCTTCAGGCACTGTGGGTATTCCACCAGTTCAAGCGGGTTATTTAGCACTGGCTTATCGATACGCAAAAGAACATGGCTATGATGTGCCCGATGCTCACTTCTGGGCAGTCTCTGGGGATTCTGAATTTCGTGAAGGCAGTATGTTCGAAGCCACTCCCGATTTTGCCGAACGAGAAATTGGCAATCTGACTTGGATTGTAGACTACAATCGACAATCTTTGGACGGACATCGAATTACCAATGAACACATTTGGGGAGGCACTGACGCCCACCGAATTGAAAACACCATGGCGGCGAACGGTTGGGAAGTGATTCAACTTCGTCATGGATCAAAACGAAAAGCCTTGTTTGCAAAACCTGGCGGCGATGTTTTCCAAAAGTTTTTAGAAAAAGAATTAAAAGATTACGAGCTGCAAGCTTTGTTGCTTGTGAAAGACGTAAAACTTTTAAAGGCAGGCATCGTCAAAGAACACCCCAACATGAAAAAATTCATCGATGCTGTTGCTGACACAGAATTGATGGAAGCTTTTTATGATTTCGGTGGCCATGACTTCGTTGAAGTTGTTCAAGCGCTTGAGCAATCTAAGAAATCCACTCGAAGACCCACAATCATTATCGCTCATACCCTCAAAGGCTGGGGACTCCGAATGGCAGCGGCTCCGGGTAACCATTCGGCATTGTTGCAAGAGGAAGAAATTATTGAGCTCGCAAAAAAACAAAAAATTTCTGACGGTAAATTGTTTGAACGTTTTGCTGCCAATTCAGAAGAAGGCCAATTTTTAAAAGCTCGTGGAGAAAAACTCTACAGTGAAATCAAAGCTCAGAATGCATTGAAGAAAAAGAATCAGGATTCGTTCCTCAAGCAGCTGACTCAATTTGGTGAAATTCCTGCCACACTTGATATCAACACCAAGATGACAAGCTATCCGCACACCCAATGGATGCTGGGACAATTGACAGCAAAGCTGACAAGAATATCAAACACGCCGTTGGATGAATCAAAGTTATCTAAGAACCAGAAAGCGCTGACCGCCCAAGAAAAACCTTGGAAATTACCCGGTGAACTTTTTATTTCCATGGCACCAGACGTGGGAACCTCGACAAATTTAAATCCAGCGATGGATGGTAAAATTTTTGGAGCTCCGATCGTGACAGATCTTGAAACAGATCTCGGTGTGAAAGATAACAAACTTCCTGATCTCGTGCCTGGTGAAGAGGTCACAGATCGATACCTGCGCTTCGAAATTGCAGAATGTAACGTGATGAGCTGCGTGGGATCTTTTGGTCGCTTACGTGACACCCTAGGCATTCCGATTATGCCTTTGATGACTATTTACGATTTCTTTATCAAACGAGCTTTGGATCAGTATTTTTATAATTTGTATTGGAAAAGTTCTTACATCTGTGTGGGAACTCCATCGGGCGTGACACTTTCTCCTGAAGGTGCTCAACATGGTTGGAAGTCTGATATTCAAATTCCAAATCAAATCACGTGGGAGCCTTTCTTCTGCCAAGAGCTCGACTGGATTTTCTGTGAGTCCATTAAACGACATGTTCTGAATGATAACGAAGGTCGCAACGGAGTTTTGATTCGTGGTGTGACTCGTGGTGCAGAACAAAAAGACATGATGACCTATTTAAAAATGCAAAGACGATTTAAAACTCAGTCTGTGCCTTTGTGTCGCTCTGGCTTTCCTTTGGACGGAGCCACTAGCGAAGAACAGGTGTCCACAATGGACGAGTCTGCAATTTTAGAAACCATTCGCCATGAAGTTCTATCCGGTGCTTATTACCTCATCGACTACCGTGGATACGTTGGCTACGAACCTGGCGAAAACGTTGTCCATTTATTTTCAATGGGCTCACCAACCACTGAGGCCATCAAGGCGTCTGAAGAACTTTTAAGCAAAGGCATTTACGCCAATGTGATCGTTGTGACTTCACCTGACTTGTTGTGCGGCATTTTGGCTCATGAGAATGATTATTCATACTTAAAAAACGGCCTACAGGTTGATTCTAAACTTTACATCAGAACGCCTGATGAAATTTCATCTGAAGAGCTCACAACAATTTCTGGAAAACGAATTCCAATTGTTAGCGTTCACGATGGTGAAGCAGGTCTTTTAGATAATTTAGGCTCTATCATCGGAGTGAAACAAATTTCCTGTGCTGTTCGAAAACACTCAAAAGTAGGTCGGCCCAAGGACATTTATGCTTATCACGGCATAGACGCTGAAAGCCTTGTTGAAGCGGCTGGCAAAGCTTTGGCTGAAACTGCGTTGGAAAAAATTGTGGTCCCCACCAGTGAACTTTCGCAAGCCAGTGACAAAAGCTCTCAAGTTCAATCGTGGACAGAGCTTTGGCCGACAAGTCCCAGTTCTACTAAACACTAGTGTCAGAGATTCAAAGCTACCCAAATTATCCACAAAGTTCTCCCCGGTTTTATAAAAGTACAAATAAAAAACCGGGGTCTGCTTTAGTCGTCTTCGTTCATTTTTTTGGTGGTCATCAGCGAATTTTAAAAAGGCATATCCAAATGGTGAATGAACTTGGATATGACGCTTTTGCCTTTAATATGCCAGCCAGGCTTGACCTCAGCTGGCTCCTTCTTTTTTCATCTAAATTTGGTCTCAAGCATCTTTATTCAAGAATGCTGGATTTTTATTTGGATCAAATCGAGGGAAAGAAAATTATTTTTTCGTTTTCTAACCCAAGTGCATCTGCCATTGAATCCATTGCAAATCGCTTGGACAAAAATGATATCACGGCGTTGATTTGTGATTCGGGCCCCAGTGGAAAATTTATGAGGTCCGCATGGAATTTAGCGATTCAGCAGCAAAAGAATCCATACTTGATGATCTTCTTTTCTTTCTTTTGGTCTTTGAAATTTCACGCTGATATTCGTAAGCAGCTATCAAAGATGCCTGTTGGATTTCTAATTCTGTCCATTCAGCCAATGAAAGATCCGGTCATTCCACCGGATCATATTCAAAGTGT
>CAZPBD010000080.1:0-10724 GCA_964584655.1 uncultured Pseudobdellovibrionaceae bacterium
TCAGCCGATGCAATTGTTGAAATTTTTTGCTCGAGAGCTTTTTCGATTTCTAAAATCATTTAGAGTCGCTCATTGGCCCAACCAAGAAGTTTCCATTCAGATCCTTCACGAATAAATAAACGAACATTGTGAAATTTTGCATCTTGTTTGTCGATCTTCATCGTCACGACACAAGTAACGAGTGCCCGATTTTTTCCGAAAAATTGAATGGTTTCAATTTCAGTTTTTGTAGGTTCACGTGGTTTTACATCTTTTAAGAATTGTTCTTTACCAATCACCATTCCGTTTGCACGACGAAATCCGATTTGAGGGGCTAGAAAGCTTTCGAGCTTTTTGATGTCGCCCTTGTCTTCTGCAGTTGTGATTTCAATGTTTAGTTTTTTGAGTGCAGCTTCGTCTGTGGCTGTGCTTTCTGCGTAAGAGAGGGAATTCAAGAATAACAAAAGTAAGAGAGCTTTTTTAATCATGGGTTTCCTACGTATCAAATACTGAATTCAGAATACCGTTAACAGTATTCTGGATTCGGTATTTTAAAATTGGTGGAGGTGGCGGGAGTCGAACCCGCGTCCGCAAGAGCTCCACAGAAAGGCCCTACATTCTTAGTTCTTGTTCAATTTTGCTGCTAGCTAGTACAAGTACAAACTTACTAGCAACTATCCCCCAGAAACATCTTAAGCCGCTGACCTGAAGAAAACATCAGCAACCGAGATTCCAAATCGACGATTTTCAAGAGCCGGAATCACTCTCAGGAAAATCGCGCATCATTTAAGCTGCGAGTGCGTAGTCGTTGTTTACAACTAACAATTTGCATGTTTTTGACGAAGACCTCATGCTCTCCGGAATGCTCCCCTTGCTTCACTTCCCACGTCGAAACCGTGACACCCCCACATTTTCAAAGAACTCAGAACTCGATTAACCTAACACATTCCCCGGTTCAGATCATAAAAAGAAGCAGGAACACGCGCCTCACCAGACAACCCAACAAGTGGTGCACTTGAATGACTTAATATTCACCATACGCCTGCTTATTAAAATCCATTTAGAGTTCAGTGTCGAAATGCAGCAGTTTCGATGAGTTATCAACGGTCTCCACAGAGTTATCCACATACTGGGCCTAACTTTGGGGCATTTTGGCCCTAAATTTTAAGATTCTGTGAGCCTGGCTGGACTAAAGTTCGGGGGAGGGTTCGTTCTTTTCCACAAGACTTTGCAGCAAAGTCTTCATCTTTTCTTCGGTGGTGCTGACCTTTTCCTGCTCTAATTTCTTAGTCACAGGGAAAAGTTGGATATTCAATTGGTAAATTCGCTCGCCCGCAGATTGCGATCTTGCGATGGAATTATCCTTGGTCATTTGTTTTCGGATCTGACGAAGTTTAAATTTAATTTCTTCGAATTCTTTTTCTGTCATGGATAAAGTCACAGTGCCAAACTCGCGGTCCGTGGGATCATCTTGAAAAAGTGATTCCATGCCTAAGTACAAAAGCTCAGCTTGCAGCTTACGAACTAAGGCCACCGGGATATTGTCTGCGTTTTCCATCAAAGGACGAGATTTTTTAATTTCTTGAGTTTCAGGGTCGCGAACGAGTTGCCCTGATTCTAAAAGTTTATTCAAAGCTTCTTGGATTTCATCTTGCGTGGCTTTTTCACCGAGCAATTGTTTGAGTTGTGAAATTTCGAAGTTCACACCTTTCACATCTGTCATTGAATAAAGGATCCATGCCACCCAACCCGGGATTTTCTCGAAAGCTTTCGAGTCGATCTCGCCGGATTTAATTTTTTGGTTCACTCGCTTTTCCATGAGATCTTTTAAGAAACGATTTCGCTCTGAAGGATCTGTGGCCTGCGTGTAATGAACTAAAGATTTTAACTCTTCTGTGTTTTCACGATTCAAATTGAGGGCTTTAGAGAATTTGCCGATCATGTCGTCAGAAAGATTTCTTTTTCCATCGATGATCAGTCTTAAGTATTGCGGAGATTTAATATTCGCTGCCGCTGAAAACATTTGATAGCTGTAAGGTCTGAGATCTTTTTTGGTTTGTTCTCGGCGATAAGCATAGAAGTCGGCTAAATACTTTCGGTAGTCCATATACTCAGTTACATTTGGAGCCTGCTGCATTTAAAACCTCCTTCCATACCTATTCCATCAACAATTGATCTCGACCTTCAACTAAAATATTTTAAATTATCGTCGTAATATTAAACGAACACCGTAAAGAGCAGAATCACCACGGGGCTCGAGCTGCAAGTTGCCTAATGACTGACCAATCACGAAGTTTTGTCGCATGTTGACAACTTGCGTGGTTTGGTATCGGCCCAAAGAAACTGCGCCTTGGTTAAAACTGTTCACAACCACTTCTAGAACCGCTGCATTGAAGCGAGCTAAAGCTGTGATTTCAACACCTACAAGTGTGTAACCTCTGTAGTTATAAACATCGATAAGCGGAGTTAAATCAATTCGGCTAGAAGGCGGAATGTAACCAGGCAGTTGAATAGGAACGATGACATCGCGACCGTATCCAGGATTTGGATTGTAAACATTCTGTCTGAGATTTACGACAACGCGGTCAACGTTAAGTTCGCCACGAACAGCTAAGGCCACAGATCTGGCTTCGTCACCCAACTCTTGCAATCCGCGAGGGCTGAGAACAACAAAACTTTCAGTTGTGACCGTGCGTTCTTCTTCAGAAACTCGGTCGATCAATAAAGCCACTCGAGCACTTGAGTATCTGGAAGGTCGCAATTGAAGTTCAACTGAATCAATTGTGTAACCGCGGTACTCGCGGCCAAGGCCAGCCAGTTGCCGAAGTGGTAAGTTTTCATTTCGAACAGTTCTTCCAATGTAAGCCGTTTTTTGAATCAGATTTCCACCGGGACGACCTGGATACTCTGGGCGACCAGGTCTGCCAGGACGCTCGGGTCTTTCGGGACGACCAGGTCTATATGGCGGAAGCGGATCGTATCCTGGTCCCGGTATCGGGCCGTAATTATTTCCGCCAGAGCCGCCAATGCCCACACCATATTGTGCTTGAGCTATTGGAGCAGCTAATAAACTTAAAGAAAGAAGTGATTTGAGTAGTGTCATAGTGTCCCCCGTTATGGATGAAAAGATTCCCCGCACATCAATAGAGCAAGTGACGTGCCTTCCCTATTCATCGATATTCGAGCCACTTTGACCCTTGTGATTTGACGCAAAGCTTGTTCTGAAGGAAGATGCTCACACATGATAAGAGATTGGATTTTCAAGGAAAATAGACTTTTTTGGACCACCACATTGGGATTTTTCCTAGTGATTTTGACGCTGACGGTTTTATCCATTTTTTTCATCGACCAATCATGGGCTCAGTATTTTGCATCTCCTGATCGCGTTGATTTGTGGCAGTTTCATCGCAATATCACCGAGGTCGGAGCCGCTGAACCTTACATCGCCCTCGCATTGATTGGACTTTTATTTGCAAAATTCCGAAAGCGGGCGGCTTTTTTTGCAGCCTCCTTAGCCACCTGTGGATTGGTGATTCATTTGTTTAAATTTCTCATCGGCAGATCTCGCCCGCACAAATTGCCAGATCATGATCCCTTTGTTTTTGATTTTTTTAATTTTCATCACCACTTTCAAAGCTTGCCTTCAGGGCACAGCCAAACACTTTTCACGACAGCCACTTTCTTTTCGTTTTTGTTTCCAAAAGCCTCACCCTACTTGTTTGTTTTTGCTTTTTACTTTGCGATGACTCGAGCTTTGACCATTGCACATTTTGTCAGTGATGTGATTTTAGGGGCGGGCTTGGGAATTATTGTGACTGTGATCACCACTCGGCGCTTGGTTCAAAAATATGGCACTTGATTTTTACAACCTGGATCCCGATGCCGTGATGAAAGCCACAGAAAAAGCAGGCTTTCAGCCCACGGGAGAATTTCTGCAATTGAATTCTTACGAGAATCGAGTTTTCAGAATCAAACTTGAAGATCGATCCACAGTGGTCGCAAAATTCTATCGCCCCGGTCGCTGGAGTCGGGAGCAAATTTTAGAAGAACATTCCTTCTTAAAAGAACTCAACGAAGAAGATGTGTCTGTGAACTTGCCACTGGAGCTCAATCTTTCTGGTAATAAAAATCAGTCTCAATCAAGTCTGATGGATTATGAAAATATCTATGTGGCCTACTTCCCACTTTTTCAAGGCCGACAAGTGACTGAGCTTTTAGATCCTGATTGGACTCGAGTGGGAAGATTGATGGCTCAAGTTCATAATATCGGAGAGCGAAGAAAATCAAAATACAGATTGAATTTTGATGTGCATCACCCCAACGGCTGGCCGGCATTGGATGAATTATCAAAGTGGATTGATCCCACAGTGGCAAATCGGTACTTGAACGCAGCTGAAGAGCTATTGAGTTTGTACGAGGAAAACGTCAACCCCAGGCAGTTTTTTAGAATTCACGGAGATCTTCACAAGGGAAATTTGCTTCAGCGGGATGAAACTTTCTTCCTTGTGGATTTTGATGATCATGTGATGGGCCCCGCAATTCAAGATTTGTGGATGTTATTTTCAGACCATGAATCTTTTGAAAAAGAAGTGGATCTGTTTTTGACTGGCTACCAGGAACTTCGAGAGTTTCCCGAAGAGCAACTGAAATGGGTGCCCTTGATGCGAGCCTTTCGTTTGATTGGATATTCCGCCTGGATTGCTAGACGTTGGACTGATCCTAGCTTTCCAAGACTGTTTCCTCACTTTAACACCTATAGTTATTGGGCTGAGGAAACGGAAGCTCTTGAAAAAAGTCTTAATGATTTCTATAGTCAGCCGACTCTTTAAATTCAAATTTGAAGGCCTGTTTTTTGAACGTGCTTTCAGCAATTAAAAGGAAAACTATGAAAAAAATTAAAGTAGCAAATCCAGTGGTTGAACTTGATGGCGACGAAATGACTCGAATTATTTGGTCATTTATTAAAACAAAATTGATTCTTCCTTATCTTGATATCGACATTAAGTATTTCGATCTGGGTATGGAATACCGGGACAAAACTGACGACAAGGTGACAATCGAAGCGGCTGAAGCGATTAAAAAATATAATGTGGGTATTAAGTGCGCGACCATCACACCTGATGAAGCCCGTGTAAAAGAGTTCAACCTCAAACAAATGTGGAAATCACCTAACGGAACCATCCGAAATATTTTAGATGGAACAGTTTTCCGTGAGCCCATCATTTGCAAAAATGTTCCCAGACTTGTTCCTAACTGGACAGCTCCTATTTGCATCGGCCGTCACGCTTTTGGTGATCAGTACCGTGCGACAGATTTCGTAACTAAAGGTAAAGGCAAACTGACAATCACTTTCGAATCAGCTGAAGGTGGCGAAAAGATTTCCCATGAAGTTTACAACTTCAAAGGTGATGGCGTCGCAATGGCCATGTACAACACCGATGAAAGTATCCGTGGTTTTGCAAAATCTTGCTTCAACATGGCTTTGACTAAAAAATGGCCTTTGTACTTTTCTTCTAAGAATACAATTTTGAAAAAATACGACGGAAGATTTAAGGATATCTTTGAAGAAATCTATCAAGCTGAATTTAAAGGTAAATTTGCCGATGCTGGGATCACTTACGAACATCGTTTGATCGATGACATGGTGGCCTCTGCACTCAAATGGAATGGAAATTTCATTTGGGCTTGTAAGAACTACGACGGTGACGTGCAGTCAGACACAGTGGCTCAAGGTTTTGGTTCACTGGGTTTGATGACGTCTGTTTTGATCACTCCAGATGGAAAGACTATGGAATCTGAAGCAGCTCACGGAACTGTGACCAGACACTTCAGACAACATCAAAAAGGTCAGCCCACTTCAACAAATCCAATAGCATCAATTTTTGCTTGGACTCGTGGACTTGAGCACCGTGGAAATTTAGATAACAACAAAGAGCTTGTTCACTTTGCTCAAACTTTAGAAAAAGTTTGCGTAGAAACTGTGGAAGCTGGATTTATGACAAAAGATTTAGCTGTTTGTATCTACGGGGACAAAATTCCTGCAGACAAATACATGAACACTGAACCTTTCCTAGAAAAGATTAATTCAAATCTTGCAAAAGCTTTGGGTTAATTCTGAACTGACACTAAAATTTTAGATAAGGTAAGAAACAAAAAAAGCCTGGTGATGAACCAGGCTTTTTTTATTTTGATCTTGATTCAGATTAGAAATGAAAACCTGCACCGATAGAAAGTGCGCTCACTTCGATATCTTTTATAACCAAAGCCTCTGCACCGTCCACCTGTGAAACTAAAATTCTGTATTCGCCGATGACCGAAAATTGTGGCGTTATGTAATATTGCCCGCCGAATCTAAATCCAGTGGTTTCATTGGCAGTAAAAGAGCTAGCACCAGCAGTTTCCTTGGTTTCAAATGTTCCATAAAAATAGAAGCCTGCAAAAATTTTGAAATTCAAATCAGACACTAAATACCCTGCAAACACACCTAATTCACTCGAACTTGCATCTTGTGAGGCAGTTCCTTCAATTGTGGACATGGTGTATCTGAAATCTGCACCCAGTGCGATATTATCAAGCCAGTAAGTGTAATCTGCGCCGACGCTAAATCCTGATAGATCAGCTTCGGCCTCGCCGCCACCGAATCCACTGGCCAATTGAATTTTCGCATCACCCGTCGTGTAGAAGGCTTGAACTGAAAATGATTTTTTGTAGTCGTTGGTAACTTCGGGTTCACGGTTATTTGATGTGAAAACCTCGGCTTTGCTATCTTGCCCGAAACTGTCGTCTTGAATGGAATATTTTTTTCCAACTTCAAGCTTTCCGCTGAGCAGTTGCAAAAGTCCTTTTTGTTTTTGAACTTTCAAAACCTTGATCTTGGCGACAGTCTTAAAATCTTCATTCAATATTTCGTAACTCGAATTGGCCCGAAGCTCTTGATTATCAAAACTTACAAGCACTCGGTTGCCTTTGACCTGAGTCACGCTGAGCTCTGCGAAAGCCGAGTTTTGAAAACCAAAAATAAGAATGAATACAAATAAAATATTTTTCATATTTTAACGATCTGGTGAATCGAGTGTGAAGTAAAACGAAAGCGTCGCAAGCTAGACTAAAGAAGGAGCTTCTTCCAAAGATCTTCTTTAAATCCGACAACACCCACATCATCTGACAATACAAAAGGTCGCTTCACGAGTTTGCCATTTTTAGACAAGATTTCGAGAGCTTCTTTTTCACTGAGTCCATTTTTAAGTTGGTCTGCCATTTTAAGTTCACGGTACTGAATGCCCGAAGTGTTGAATAAGTTTTTAAAACTTCCACCCTGTTTTTCGAGGTGCTTGATCATTTTTTTCAGTTCAGAAATTGTGGGTGGAGTTTCGGTGATCTCAATTTTTTGAACTTTGATTTTTTTAGCATCTAAAAACTTCAAAGCTTTCTGGCAAGTTGAGCAAATACTGTACTGGTAAAATTTAATGGACATGAACAACCTCGTTAAAGGGAAGTCTTTCGCGCTCTCCCCAAGTTCCACGCTCGGCTTCATAGCCGATTCCAATCACCATCAGAATCCGAGCAGAGCTTTTTAATTTTAATAAACTTTTAAGGCGGCACTCGTCAAAGCCTTCCATCATACAAGTCGCAGCCCCTTGAGCTGTGACAGCAAGTACGAAGTTTTCAGCAGCCAGTGCTGCAGATTTGATCGCCACTTCCTGGGAATCCCTTCGACTGGCAGGTCCTCTGGGTGTGGGTCGAAAAATTCCCACTCCAAAATAAATCAAACTTTTAATCGGAGCTAAAATGTTGAGAAACCCCCAGCGGTACATCATCGGCACTAATTTTTCGTAGTACATTTTCACTGCCTCCGGTGCTTTGGATCGAATGGCCCAATCAATCAATGATTGCTGAGACCTTTTCCAAAGTTTAGGATCTGCTGTGACCACAACTAATTGGTTCGCTGTCCGAGCCGCCGATTGATCCAAACAAATTTTCACAAGTTTTGATTTCATTTCAGCTGATTTCACCCAATGAAAATCCCAAGTTTGAGTGTTGGAGGAATTCGGCGCGAGCAGTGCCGCTTCTAAAGCTTGCGTGATAAGACTTTCCGGAATCGCTTGATCGGTGAATCTCCGAATGCTTCTTCTTTTTTTTACGACTTCAAAAAATTCCATCTATCACTCCGGTTTTTCATGAATTACTAGACCTAGGTAGTAAAAAATAATGAGACATCTAGACTTCTAGCCCCTCATCCGACCAACCCTTCGGTCCGATAAACATAGTATGCATTTGGTATATAGTCTGCTTTTTTTAATACTTTCATCATGTAGCAGCGGCGATGAAAACGCATTGGATCTGCAGGGAACTGTTCCTTCGGGATCTATCATCATTACAACTGTTGCCACTGACCCATCGACCGGTCCTGGTCTAGTGACTCACTTAAGCTCAACTGGGCAAATTATTTCTTCACTTAAAGATTATTACTCAACAGGCACGAGCTTTGCGACGGGTTCAGCTTTTATTCCCCCGGAAAGCGTTTTGATTATGGTCGAGAGCACTTTGGATGTGGCAGATCTTGTGAATCTCAGAACTGGTGCTAGTAACAACGCAGTTTTGTTTAGTACTTTTTTATCTGGAGCCCCAGTTCGACAAATGGCTTACAGTGAAAGTGAAGATTCAGTTTACGTATTAGAAACTCAAGCAGGCAATACGGGCACAATCGAAAAATTTGGTTTAGCTTCTGGTCAAAGATTAGGAAATCCTTTTATAGCCACAACAACAGGGTCATGTGTTCTTGCTAATCCTTACGGCGTTGCTTTCAACCCGAACAATCAAAGATTGTATGTGATTTCAGCTAACGGGACTGCGGGTCGATTATCAGTTTACGATACCAGCGGCACTTGCATTCAACATGTGACAGCTGCACCCCTCAGTACGGGTACCCCTAGCGGGATTACTTACCATTCCCTGAGCAACAAATTAATTGTTACCTTTGCATCCACTCACGCCATTTATAGTATGAATCTAGATGGTACCAGCCCCACTCAAATTTATCTCAATTCGTCGATCATCAATACGCCCCGTGCGATCACTTCGGACGCCAATGGTTTTTTATATGTGAGCAGCAGCGGAACAGATACTGTTGAGAAGCTCACCTACGATGGGACAGGTGTTGCGACTCGTGTTTTATCTGGTCCCTTAGTGGGCCCTGGAATCTTCAGCCAAAACGTGTCATCGATCACGGTGGTCCCTTGAGAATAAATACAATTTTATTTATTCTTGCTTTGGCCTTTTCGCCTGTCTCGCAAGCAAAAACATCAGTTTCCACTCGATTTGAAAAAGGTTTTTTTTCATTGGGATCTATGGTGGGATCCTCTTCCTCGACTGTTCTCAATCAAGATGCAACCACTTCGAGTTTTTCTGGTTTTAGTTACGGAGCTCAGCTCGAAATTTCTCTGACTCAATCAAATGACGGTGATGTCAGACTTTTTGGACTTTGGAATCAGGATGAGCTCAAGGAAAAATCAGGAGACTTTAAGCTGACGAATAATGCTCTGGTTTTTGGTTTAAAATTTTACGCGAATCGATTCATGTTTCTTCAGGCTGGCATGGGTAGCATGACTCAAAATTTCAAAAGTTCGACCGAGGACTTTAAAGTTAAGAACTCTGTTCTGAGTGCTGCTGTCGGGTTTGATTATCCCATTAGTGATAGTTTGCTGATGGGAATTTCAGGACAATACACAGTCAATCCCATCAAAAAAACAGATGATATTGGTTCCAATAGCTTTGCTGAGGCCACTCAGATCTATCTGACTTTAACCTGGTCTCCGCCGATCACAATTATCAATAATATGACCTCTTCTCTGAACGGTCGTTAAATGACATTCCTCTAGCTAAAACTAGCGCCTGACGCGGCGTTACGTTTAATGTACCTGTCCCCCTTTTCGGGTACATCCTCGAGTGGCTCGCCCTTTGCGAGAACGCTTCGAATAATTCCGCTAGGTCCGAAAGGAAGCAACGGTACCTTGGAGCTTCTGCGACAAAGCGGCGGGCCGCTTATTTCTTTCGCGTATTTAGGAGCTTTTTTTGTCCTATCAAGTGATCGCAAGAAAATTTAGACCGCAAATTTTCCAAGATCTGGTCGGGCAAAATCATGTCACTCAAACTTTACAAAATTCACTTAAAAATAATCGCCTGCCTCACGCATTGCTTTTTACAGGTCCCCGAGGAACTGGAAAAACTTCCTCTGCTAGAATTTTAGCAAAGGCCCTTCGGTGTCCTGATGCCAAAGATTTCACTCCGTGTGGAGTTTGCAGTTCGTGCGAAGAAATCGCAGGCTCTAGATCCTTGGATGTAATTGAAATCGACGGAGCCTCTAACAACGGTGTGGATTCAATTCGTGAACTCCGCGATACCGTCGCTTACCAACCCAACACCGGCCGCTACAAAGTTTATATCATCGATGAAGTGCACATGCTTTCAAGCTCTGCCTTTAATGCCTTATTAAAAACATTGGAAGAGCCTCCCAGCCATGTGGTTTTTATTATGGCGACCACGGAAGTTCATAAAATTCCTCAGACCATTTTATCCAGATGTCAGCGTTTTGATTTTAGACGAATTTCCACACGATCCATCGTTGAGCAATTGAAAAATATTTGCTCTCAAGAAAAAGTGGAATTTGAAGAAGAGTCTTTGTGGATCCTCGGCCGTCAAGGTGACGGCAGTATGCGGGATTCATTGACCTTGCTTGATCAAGTGAT
>CAZPBD010000081.1:0-10559 GCA_964584655.1 uncultured Pseudobdellovibrionaceae bacterium
TTATTGGTGGAAACAAAAGTAATTTTTTTGTCATCATTTAAAAGTTAGGACAGCTCAAATTTGTTTCATATTTTCTACGCCGTCTCATTCTACTCATTCCCACCTTCCTAGGAATCACGTTGATGTGTTTTATGATCATCAACTTGGCTCCGGGTGGGCCCGTCGAGCAAAAGCTTCAGCAAATCCGCTTTGGCTCGGGTGGTGATAGTGCGGGTGATAGTGGTAAACAAACTTCCGGCGTCAACGAGGAAGTCATCGAAGCTTTAAAAAAGCAGTATGGTTTTGATAAGCCTGTGATCGAGAGATACTGGATTTGGCTTAAAAATATCAGCCGACTTGATTTTGGCGAAAGCTTTACCTACGGCGAGCCTGTGATTGATGTGATCAAAAGTAAATTTCCAGTGTCGTTGCAATTTGGAATTGTGTCTTTATTTTTAACTTACTTGGTTTGTATCCCGTTAGGTGTAAAGAAGGCTTTAACAGCTGGGAAGTCCTTCGACCGAATTTCAGGTCTTATACTTTATTTTGCCTACTCAATTCCACCTCTTGTTCTTGGAATTTTTCTGATCGTTGTGTTTGCAGGGAGTAGTTACCTCAGCTGGTTTCCCATCGGTGGTTTGTATTCGGACGATTACGAAACTTTGGGATTTTTTGGAAAATTTTTGGATCGTGCTCATCATTTTGTTTTGCCATTGATCTGCTACATGATCGGTGGATTTACAGAGCTGACTTTGCTGACCAGAAATTCCATGCTGGATATTATCAAAGCTGATTATATCAGAACTGCTCGAGCTAAAGGTTTGCCCGAGCGAATCGTAGTCTTTAAGCATGCGCTTCGAAATGCTTTGATTCCTGTGGCAACAGGATTGGGTGGATTTCTAGGAGTCTTTTTAACTGGTTCATTAATTGTCGAAACAATTTTTAACTTGGATGGGATTGGTTTGCTTAGTTATTCATCCATTTTGTCTCGAGACTACAATGTGGTCATGGGTATGATTTTTCTTTCGAGCTCAGCATTGATGCTGGGAAACATAATTAGTGATGTGATCTATATCTTTGTAGATCCTAGGATCGACTTCAAATGAGTGGAATAATTGAAAGCCGCATTTCAAACGAGCTCACGCTGAAGCGATATAAAAAATTTAAAAAAGATCGTGTTGCTGTGTTTTCTGTCTGGGCTTTGCTGTTGTTGTTCTTTTTAAGTTTCACTGCTGAATGGTGGGCCAATAACAAACCTCACTTTATGTATTACCAAGGTAAGTTCTACGCTCCCATAATTAAGGATTATCATCCTACTCTTTTTGATCGCACGGATATTTTTGTTATGGATTATCGATCCCTCCAGTTGACCGAAAACGATTGGGCTGTATGGCCTTTATTGCAGTGGGATCCGCTTGAAACTAATGCCAATTTAGATAGCTATCCAGCTCCACCGACAGCACAAAACTTGTTTGGAACAGATGATAGCGGTCGAGATGTGTTAACCAGACTGCTTTACGGTCTGAGATACACTTTAGCTTACGCGATCGGGGCATGGATCATGACCTATATCCTAGGCTGCTTCATCGGAGCTAACATGGGTTACTGGGGTGGCAAACTAGATCTGATCGGTATGCGCATCGTAGAGGTCATTCAAAATACGCCAGTGCTTTTTGTGACGATCACTTTGATTTCAATCTTTGCCCCAGGTTTGCCAATTCTAATTTTGATCACTGTTGCTTTCGGTTGGACTGGAATATCTCAGTATATGCGGGGGCAATTTTTGCAGCTTCGTAACCGCGAGTATGTCGAAGCAGCACGTGCTTTGGGTGCAAGTAATTCCCGAATTATTTTAAAACATATTTTACCGAATGCACTCACTCCGATTGTGACTTTCGCACCTTTCACGATTGCCTCAAATGTTTATTATCTCTCGATTATGGATTATTTGGGATTGGGACTTCGTCCACCCACACCTAGCTGGGGCGAGCTGATGAGCCAAGCTCAGAAATACTTCACAACTTCAGAGTGGCTCGTGTGGTCCTCTCTAGGTGCAGTTGTCATCACTCTGACTTTATTAATTAATATAGGTCTTGCGATACGTGACGCTTTCGATTCAAAGATTGCTTAGTTTTTTTAGACAAGATTGCGAAATTTTTCATTTAAATTTAAAGTAATATCGATCAACAAAATCTTTTTTTGCTCCGGTGACCAATGCAAATTTTCTGATGGCTTTTCATGGTCTAATTTTTTGTAAATCTTTTTTAAATTGCTGTCGGTTGAAAATCTGAGTTCTCGCTTCAGCTCGATGATGGCTTTAGTAACCTCTTCTCGGTCCATGATCGATTTTAAAGGAACTGATTTCGCGTCAAACTCTCTGACGATATAATCAGGTCCTCGCTCGACAACCTTAACGATCGATAGCAGTCGACTGATTTTAGGCTGAGCTTGAACTGTAGAGTGGGCTTCCTCGAGCATTCTTACACCCACCCAAGGGTCAATTTCGTTACTTGAAAAGAATCTTTTGATGGCCAGTCCAGGTCGCTGAGCAGCTGTGAAGATTTGCCCTTCACGTCCGTGCATAGCGGGATCAAAATCAATGTTATCATTTCCTCGAAATTGAGCGAGTCGATCTTTGAAGCCTGCATTTTTAGATTGATCAAACTTCTTAAAGATTGTCACTTTCAAGGGATTCACGATTGGAAAGTCTGCCATAAATTTGGCTGCGGCTTCATCTGCCTTAACTGGGGCTTGTGCAACAGCTCTCGATTTTCCAAGCTTCAATGCCTTAAGTTTTCCAGGGCCAATGATCGCAGCAAGGGCTGTGCAGGCCATACTCAGGTTTTCACTTTTGCTGAGTGATCTGGCCGCAATTTTTTCTGACTTTATTTTTTCAAATAAAACTTCTGGATCATCCGCTAAAGGTAGATCTGAATATTGAATTGTTGCAATTCTGTTGGCACCAGAAAATTTTTGGATCTCACCCCAAAGCGCAACTGCATTGAGTTTCTCAAATCGACTTTCTTCAAGCTTTGAAACTCGTGCAGCTTCTTTTACCAGAGCAACCTTACATTCAGGTTTCGCTTCACACTGTTTCATCGCAAAATCTTGCAACCTGATGGGATCAAGAAACATATCAACGAACTCTTGCTCGACACACTCGACAGCTTTTACTGATCCGGATTCGATAGAACGACTTAAAGACTGAAGTTCACCTTCAAAAGGTTTGGTTCTTAAAATGCAATCCTTCGACCAGCCATTAAGACTGATCAAAACAATAAATAAAACGACTATTTGCACCTTAATTTAATCGGAGAAACGACCAGGAGATTTGAGTTGGTTTGCTGGAATCCGGACCAGCTATTGGCCCTGATCAAATTGATTGATTGAGCGACGTGTCCCTAAAAATGCAGAAGAGCGAGCTGCTCCCAGGCAAAGACTCGCTCTTTCGATTCTACCAACCTCCATTTTAGGAGGCCAAAAATGAAGAACTACCAACGTGATAGTAGGTGGATCGGAGTTTTGTTTAAAATCTTGAGTCAAATTTTGAAATTAGTTCTGCTAGTTCTCGAAATTTGGAAAAGGATAAAAGACAGCTAAAGTATTGATTTGAGAGGTCTCCAACGTGTTCAAACTGACCGATGGATCGGTCATCAAATCAGAGGTTGAACAGAATCAGGACCAGAGCTGGGTTCAAGCTTGGGAGCGCTACTTCTTTTCAACGAATTCCAGAGACTCGCCAAACGTTTCTTTCAAAAAGTAAGTGCCGATCAAAGACAACACAAAAACAATCACACCTACGGTCAGCGTGGCTTGCCAGTAGGGAAGGTATTCGCGAAGGGGAGTCAGCATCAGGCTCATGGGAAAAACGCCGGCTCTGACGAAATTAGGAATTGATGTAGCAGCGGTAGATCTGAGGTTTGTTCCAAAGCTTTCAGCAGCGACGGTTACGAATAAAGCCCAGAATCCTGCGCTAACACCAATAACGAAGGCGAGAGTGTAGAAGTAGTAATGACCTTTGCCACCAGCCGTTAGCAACAAAATCGCACAAAGGGAAAGGCAAGCCACCTGAAAAATATAGAGAGCCTTCTTTCGACTGGAATAAATTTGGCTGACAAGACCACTTAAAAAATCACCCACAGCTAAACCCAAATAGGAAATTGCAATGGCCCTTGAGGAAAGTAAAACGTCAGTGACGCCGATATCCTTTCCAAGCTCGGGGGCAAAGGGCATTAAAATACCCGCTACAAACCAAATGGGAATGCCAATCAAAGTACAAGTCACAAACCTTTTAACTAAATCTTTTGAGCGGAAGAGATCAAAAAAGTTTCCTTTACGAACATCTTGATCTGCCGACACTTTGTGGAAAATTTCAGATTCTTTGACAGTGACTCGAAGGAGTAAAAGCAAGAGACCCATGACCCCACCGATGATGTAGCAAGTTCTCCAAGAAAAAACTTCGACAAAAATTCCGCCAAGAACAGCACCTAGAACTCCAATGGTGGCAACAAAGGTTGTTCCCAGCCCGCGCTTTTCTTTTGGTAAAAGCTCTGCCACCAACGTGATTCCCACACCCAATTCCCCAGCTAATCCAACCCCGCCTATAAATCGCAAAACCACGTATTGATCGAAAGTTTGAACGTAGGCGTTCAGCAGGTTTGCAACTGAGTATAAAATAATGGACGCAAACAAGGTGGACATTCGACCTTTGCGGTCACCTAATTGACCCCAAAAAATTCCACCAATCAGCATGCCGATCATTTGAGTGTTCAGTAAAAACAGACCCTTGCTGACAAGTTCTGATTCTGGAATTCCGATATCAAGAAGACTTTGGCGCCTGACCATATTGAATAAGGTCAGATCAAAAATATCGACGAAATAGCCAAGCGCTACCACTATGACCGTCAGGTTAAATAAGATAGCGCGGTCTTCTTTTTTGATAAGCACGACTAGTAATCTGCCTCTTCGAGATAAGTGTAACCTGACAGGCCGTCTTCATAGTGACGAATCAAAAGTTTGGCTTCATTTTTAGTGATGGTGCCTTTTTGAATACTTTCTTCAGCGGCTTGTCGAACGCTATCAACAAGTTCAGCGCGACCGTATTGAACGTAAGAAAGAACTTCTGTCACTGTATCGCCAGGTACATAGTGATCAATGGTGTATCCCACATCTGTCATCGAAACGTGAACCGCATCGGTATCACCAAACAGATTGTGCAAATCACCAAGAATTTCTTGATAAGCACCGGTGAGGAAAACACCCAAGTAGTAAGGAGTTTTTTCGTCATATTCGTGAATACGGATGGTTTTTTTGTATTCGCCAGTTTCAGTGTCGATAAACTTTTCGATTTTACCATCAGAATCACAGGTGAGATCAGCTAAAGTCGCTTCGTGATCTGGAGCTTCAGTGAGTCTGTGAATGGGCATCACTGGGAACAGTTGGCCCACAGCCCATGAATCGGGAACGGATTGGAACACGGAGAAGTTACAGAAATAAGTGTCACATAATTCTTCTGCTGTGGATTTCACGATGTCTTCACAATCAGGAAGTGATTTTGCCAAAGCTAACATTTTGGTGGCCACCGCAAAGTGCATGCTTTCACACCAAGCGCGCTGCTGTAGGCTGAGAACTCCGTAGACAAACAAATTCAAAGTTTCATTTTTAGCTTGAGCCAAGTCATTGAAACACTCGTTGATATTGTCTTTATTAATTTTTTCAAAAATGTATTGAAGATCCTGCATGATTGATGGATCTGTTTTTTCTGCAGGCTTCGGAGGTTCTGGTCTTCTTAAGTCATTTCGCCCAGTCACATTACAAATCAAAACTGAGTGATGGGCCACAAGAGCACGGCCACATTCGGTGACGATATTAGGGTGTGGAACACCTTTTTCGTCACACATCACCTGAAGAGTTGAAACCACGTCGTTGGCATATTCTTGCTCGGAATAATTCACTGAAGAATCAGATCTGCCAGTGCCATCGTAATCCACACCTAAACCGCCACCCACATCAATGTACTTGAGTTGAGCACCAGATTTTATGAGTTCAACGTAGAATCTTGCAGCTTCTTTAAGTGATGATTTAATAGAAGTGATCGAAGGAACCTGTGAGCCAATGTGGTAATGAAGAAGTTCCAAGCAATCTAACATGTTTTCTTTTTTCAGAAGCTCGAGGCCTTCAACGATTTCAACAGTTGTCAGACCAAACTTTGAACGGGCTCCAGAGGAATCCACCCATTTGCCAGCCCCTTGCGTGTTCAATTTTGCACGGAAGCCAATTTTAGGACGAACATTGAACTTTTTTGCCGCTTGGATAATGAGAGGGAGCTCGTCTTTTCGGTCCATCACGATAATGGTGTTGCGACCTAATTTTTGAGCCAAAATCGCTGTTTCGATGTATTCCGCGTCTTTAAAACCGTTACAGATCACAAGAGCGTCTTGATTGTTCATCAATGCAAGAACCACAAGAAGTTCAGGTTTAGATCCGCACTCAAGACCCAGTTTTAAATTTTTTCCGTAATAAACGAGTTCTTCCACCAAGTGACGTTGTTGGTTCACTTTGATCGGGTACACGCCCTGATACTGACCTTTGTAGTTGTGGTCTTTAAAGGCTTTCTGAAAACAGTTATGCATCAGTTCGACGCGAGATTTGATGATGTCAGGAAATCTGATCATGATAGGAACGCGGATTCCACGTTCCATGAGGTCTTGAGTGAGCTCAAAAAGATCCAAGGATTTGCCGTTGGGTCCATCGGGGGTCACCATGACGTGACCTGCAGCATTCACTGTAAAGTAGCCAGTTCCCCAATTATTGATCCCGTACAAAGCGGCACTTTTTTCTGAACTCCATGAAGTAGGCATTTGCTTCAAACTCCTCTTTGTAAAAATAAATTCTTACACGATGAGATTCAGTATTTTTCCAGCTTTGTAAATGACTTTTTTTGGTTTTTGACTGGCGAGGGCATTTTGAACTGTAGAAACTTCCATGGCTAAAGAAATCGCGGTCGCCTCATCGGCATCAGGAGCGATTTCTATGGTACCTCTCATTTTACCGTTCACTTGCACACCCAAGGTAATTACGTTGTCCACGCACAATTCTGGCTTGAATGAAGGCCATGGCGCGAGCGACACCAATCCGGTTCCACCCATTTTTTCCCAAAGCTCTTCTGCTAAATGCGGAGCGAAAGGCATCAGAAGTTGAACAAGCGGCATCAATGCCTTCTTCGAATGGCAATTGTGCTTGTTCAATTCGTTCACAAAAATCATTTGGGCCGAAACCGCTGTGTTGAAACTCATACCTTCGATGTCTTCTGTGACTTTTTTGATCGTCTTATGCAAAAGCTTCTCGATTTCAGGGTTCAGGGCTTCATCAGTGGTTTTCAAGTTCCCATTTGCATCTAAAATCAAACGCTCCAGACGATCTAAAAATCTTCGAACGCCTTCGATACCGGTGGGTGACCAAGGTTTGTCCTTGTCCAAAGGTCCCATGAAGCAAATAAATGTTCTTAAAGCATCAGCTCCCATTTTTTCACGGATTTCGTCAGCTGGGATCACATTTCCGCGGGATTTCGACATCTTTTCGCCGTCGACCCCTAAGATCATTCCTTGATGAGCCAACTTTTTAAAAGGCTCAGGATGAGAAACAAGTCCAACATCAAATAAAACTTTTTGCCAAAAACGGGCGTACAATAAGTGACCCACTGTGTGCTCGGGGCCTCCCACATACAGATCCACAGGCATCCAATATTTTTGAGCTTCAAAATCAAAGGCCGCGTTTTCGTTATGAGGATCAGTGAATCTTAAGAAATACCAGCTGGATCCCGCAGATCCAGGCATAGTGTCAGTTTCGCGAATTCCCACTTCACCCGTTGGGGATTTATAATTCACGAAATCTTGATTTCTGGCCAATGGAGCTTCTCCACTTTCGCTGGGCTGATAATCCGCCACTTCTGGCAACAAAACGGGAAGTTCAGCTAAAGGTAAAGTGTGCATCCCTTTTTTCGGGTAGTGCACGACGGGGAAAGGTTCGCCCCAGTAACGTTGCCTGCTAAACAACCAATCCCGCAATTTATACTGAATTAATTTTTCACCTAATTTTTTAGATTCTAAATGCTCGATCATTTTTTTCATGGCGGCCGCTTGATCTAAGCCATTCAAAAATTCAGAGTTACAAAGCTTTCCGTTTCCTTCGAAAGGAAGATCTTGTTCGCTTTCTAAAACTCGTTTGACTGGTAATTGAAATTTCTGAGCAAACTCGAAATCCCGAGCATCGTGTCCGGGAACACCCATGATGGAACCTGTTCCGTAATCCATCAAAACGTAATCAGAAATCCAAACAGGAATTTTTTCTTGAGTCAGTGGGTGTATTGCATAGGCTCCCGTGAAAACGCCTGACTTTTCTGTGGCGGCTTTTCTTTCCACTTCTAATTTTCGTGCGGATTTTTCCACATACAAATTCACATCTGCTGATTGTTGAGCTGTTGTGATTTTTTTAACTAAAGGATGCTCGGGAGCAAGCACCATGAAAGAGACTCCAAACAGAGTATCGGGGCGGGTTGTGAAAACCTGAAAGGTATCGTCATGCCCAGAAACTTTGAAAGTCACAAGAGCACCTTCAGATTTTCCGATCCAGTTTCTTTGGCCTTCTTTTGTGCGCTCAGGCCAGTCCACAGTTTCTAAATCTTGTAGTAATCGCTCAGCGTAATCTGTGATTTTCAACATCCACTGCTTCATCGGCATGCGAATGACGGGATGGCCGCCGCGCTCACTTTTGCCATCAATCACTTCTTCGTTGGCTAAAACAGTACGCATGGCCGGGCACCAGTTCACAGGCACTTCTTTTTGGTAGGCCAAGCCCTTTTCCATGAGTTTTGTAAAAATAAATTGAGTCCATTTGTAGTACTTCGAATCACAGGTTGAAATTTCGCGGCTCCAGTCAAAACTGAAACCAAAATTTTGCATGGTACTTCTGTAGCTTTGGATGGCTTTATCCGTTGTGATTGCGGGATGAATTCCGGTTTGAATGGCAAATTGTTCGGCTGGTAATCCAAAGGCGTCGTAGCCCATGGGATGCAAAACATTAAACCCTTTGCAGCGTTTGTACCTGGAAATCACATCTGCTGGAGTGTAAGAAGCAATGTGACCTACGTGCAGTCCTGTCCCTGAAGGATACGGAAACATATCAAGTGCGTAGTATTTAGGTTTTTTGGAATTGGTTTGAGCTTTGAAAGCGTCTTGCTCGGCCCAAATTTTTTTCCACTTGGCTTCAATATCCTGTTGGGACTGTCCCATCGTCTGGCTCCTGGTGATTTCGAGCTTTTAGAATAACTCTGGACCCACAGAAAAGTCATCATTCGACTGGGCCAGACTCAAGAAAAGTTCAAACTTTGTCGATCTTATGGACATGAGGTTAGAGAAAAAGCAGAACTCAGGGACTCGCCGTATTTTGGTCATTGATCAAGATGAGCATAGCCTTGGCGTTTTGCTTGAGCCTTTGAAGTGGGAAGGTTACGACGCAAAAAGCGAAACCTCTTTGAAGTCAGCTCTCCGAGTGGCTCGTACCTGGCAACCTCACATCGTGATCATCGATACTTTGATTAATGATGAATCTTTAAAAGCATTGGAACTTTTCAAACGAAAATTACCCCATGCTTCGATTTTGCTGATCTCTGATGATAGCTCGACGGAATCGATTATCGCAGCTCTGGATTCAGGTGCTGATGATTACATCATTAAGCCCTTTGTTCCTTTGGAATTGCTCGCGAGGATTCGAACTCAACTGCGAATTCGAGATTTGTCTCAGCAGCTCGTATTTGTGAATGAGCGACTCAAAGAGCTTGTGGACACAGATGATCTCACGGGTCTTTTCAACATGCGATCTTTGTATCAAAAACTTGAATTTGAAATTGAGCGTGGCAAACGATTTCAGCGTGGCATTTGTGTGATCATGATGGATATGGATTGCTTTAAAAGTGTCAATGATGGACATGATCATTTGTTTGGATCCTACGTGATTTCTCAAATCGGAAAAATTGTCAAACAAAGCACTCGAAATATTGATATTCCTGCCAGATACGGCGGGGACGAGTTCTTGATGGTTTTAACAGAAGTGAATTATGAGGGAGCTCATCTTTTTTGTGAGCGCCTTAGAAAAACCATCGAAAAGACAACATTTAAAAATGGAACTGACACGATAAAACTGACGGCCTCCATCGGGTTTGCAATTACAAAGCCTGGGGAATCCGTCAGCGCTCGTGAGATCGTCAGACGAGCTGACAATGCTCTTTATCACGCAAAGCGCACGGGAAGAAATCGTGTTTGCTTTTTTGACCAAATCGAGAAAGATAAGGAAAAGAAAAAAGTTTCTTAATCTTTTTGTGATGGGGTCCTTTTGTTTGCAAGTAGTGTCTATTTTGTCGTTAGCCTTCTTGTCTTTCTCTTAAAACTGGTTGCAGCCCTTCAAACTCAATCTTCTGCACTTTTATCTGACGCACTTGAAACTTTAGTGAATGTGGCAGCTGCAGCTCTTGCTCTAGTCGTTATGAAATTCGTTTCTAAACCCAAAGATGAAGATCACCCCTA
>CAZPBD010000082.1:0-7238 GCA_964584655.1 uncultured Pseudobdellovibrionaceae bacterium
CCCTCGTTGAATTCCGGCAGAAAGTTTCGACCCATCCGCGGACGCAACAAAAGACTTCCTATTAAAAGCACAGTGGCCGAAATCAATACGGCTGTCGGTCTTGGCAAAGTCAGATTTAAAACCTTCAAAGCAAATGCTTTAAGTCGCCTGACAAGTGGGCCGTCTTGCTCTTGATGAACAGCTTTCGAGTTTGGGAGTAGGTAGGAACATAAAATTGGAGTCACGGTCAGTGAAACAAAAAGTGATGCGATGATTGAAATGATGTAAGCAACACCGAGCGGAACAAAAAGTCTTCCTTCGATACCACCTAGTGCAAAAAGCGGAATAAATACAAGCACCACAATAATCGTTGAAAGAACAATCGAATTTCGAACTTCACTGGAAGCTTCATAGATCACCCGTAGGTTGCCCTTAGGTGAGCCATTTAAGCGATTTTCGCGGAGTCTTCTAAAAACATTTTCCACATCCACAATGGCGTCATCAACAAGTTCTCCGATAGCGATTGCAAGTCCACCTAATGTCATCGTGTTAATACTGATGTTAAGAATATGAAACACGATAGCTGTAATGAGAAGACTTAGTGGGATTGCCACTAACGTGATTGAGGTCGTTCGGAAATTCATCAGAAACAAAAACAGAATAATCATAACCATGATGATTCCGTCTCTCAGAGCTTCTTCTACATTTCCGATGGATGACTCAATAAAATGGGACTGCTTAAACAAGTCAGTTTCAAGTTTTACGCCTTCAGGTAAGGACTTTTCCATCTCTTTGAGTTCGCGATCAATCGCACGAGTGAGGTCTATTGTGCTGGCACTTGGTTGCTTTTGCACAGTCATGATGACTGAGTGTTTTGCATTAATGCTGCCTTCACCACGTTTAATTTTGGCACCGATTTTAACTTCAGCCACATCTTTTACAAAGACAGGCTGACCGAAGTGCATAGAGACCAGTGAGTTTTCAATTTCCTCGATACTAGAGGCTCGACCCATGGGGCGAATCAAAAATTCTTTGTCATTGATGTCAATGAAGCCACCCGTTGTGTTTTCACTGATTTCTGAAAGTGCATGTTTTAAGTCTTCGAGCGAAACGGCTTTACGCTGAAGCTTCTCGCTTGAAACATGAATTTGGTATTGCTTAACTTCACCACCCATAACAACGACCTGGCTGATTCCAGGAATAGTCATCAAACGTGGTCTTAAGTTCCAATCAGCGAGCGTTCGTAAATCCATGGGAGAGGCTTTGCCATCTGGACTTGTGACACCTACAAATTGGATTTCTCCCATGATAGATGTAACCGGTCCCATCACGGGCTGCATGCCTAAAGGCAAGCGTCCTTCAAGAAGCTGCAATCGTTCAGCGACTAATTGACGATTTCGGAAAATTTCAGTTCCCCAATCGAACTCGACGTAGACAATCGAAATGCCGATGCCACTGCTTGAGCGAGTTCTGAGTACTCCGGGAGTTCCATTAAGAATAGTTTCCACCTGAAGGGTGACGAGAGTCTCGACCTCCTCAGGTGCAAGGCCATGGGCCTCTGTTAATACGGTAACTGTTGGACGATTCAGATTTGGAAACACATCCACTGGAAGACTTTGCAATAGCCAGGCACCGTAGACACAAATCGCAAGTGTCATGAGACCCACTAAAAGTCTTTTTTTAAGCGAAAATTGAATCAAGTAATTCAGCATAAAGCCCTTTCAAAGATGTTTTCTTGAGAAGGTCAAAATGACCTTGAAAAACATCTCGCGACATCGATGAGAGTAAAATTTAAATTTGGCGGTTTATGCTTGAATGGGTTTTCTAAAAAGAGAATCGAGAGAGCAGCTGTAAGGCGCCTCGGTGTCAAATGGAGCTGGAAACTGATTTTCACTAAACTGTTGAATTGAAATTGTTAAACCAGCAGAAACAAACAAGACATGTGCAAAACTAACTGCAATTTCATGTGTGTGCTGACTTTGGTGGGTGTCATCTGATGATTTAGATTCCTGAGAATTTTGACTCTCGTGACTATGGGAGTGGTCATCGTGATCATGATCATGCGAATGAGAAACTTTGACAACAATCTGCCGCTCCAACGAGCTAAACCCCGAAGCCGACACCAGCCCAGAGCAGAAAAATACCAATGATAAAATAAAAGACGTTAGTATCCGCACCATTAAATGGAACCACAAACATCCCCTAGGTTCAATATAATTTTCGAGCACCGCAAAAAAACATGAGATCAAAAGTTTAAACTACCTGCATTTCTCGCTATGTGCCATCGGGACCATTTTTCTCCCAGCCATTGTCGAGCTCAGTTAGGCTGTTATTATGAAAAAACTAATTTTTGTGCTATTTTTTTGCTCAACCAAAATATCGTACGCTGACTTACAAAGCGAATTTCAACGACGTCTAGAGGAAAAGAATTCAAAAAAAACGACTCCACCTGAAAAAATTAAAAATGCACTCAAAATCATTGAAAAAAAGATTGGCTCCATAGTTGAAGAATCTGAAAATGTACAAGCTGATCCCTATAAAATAAGTACAGACTCTCGAAAGTTCGTGTTTTATATAGATCAACTCATTTTTGTTAAGTTCAAAAATCAAACCATATGTCGAGGTCAAATCGAAACTTTTCAGGATCAGCCGACGTACCAAGGGTTAAGAGTAATTTGCATCGACAAAGAAAAGAAAATTAAAACCTTCGAGGATACCTTGTAGTGTAGATAATACGGTTTGGAATGGCAATTTCTATAGGTAGTTTTATATCACCAGACAGCCACAAGAAAATGCATTTTTTCCACTAAATCTGGCGCTGGTATTTGGCTGTTAGTTCCTGTTGATGTCCTCGCACTTTACTACCATAATTGAATATAAATTTAGATTTGAGGAATGAAGATGGATGAAAATCACTGGGAAAATATTTATCGAAACAAGAATGAAAAAGAAGTGAGTTGGTTTCAAGAGGTTCCTTCGAGATCGCTTGAACTTATAACTGAACTTAAAATGTCACCCGACGACTCGATTATTGATATCGGCGGTGGCGACTCTCACTTGGCTGATCACCTGTTAGCATATGGATTTAAACACCTCACAATTCTTGATATCTCATCCGCAGCTTTGGATAAAGTTAAAGAAAGGCTTAGAAAACATTCAAATTCTGTCAAATTTATTTCCTCAGACATAACTAAGTTTGACCCAAAAGAAAAATATAAGCTTTGGCACGACCGAGCAACTTTCCACTTTTTGACGAGCGCTGAAGATGTAACCACTTATCTGAAAATAGCAAATCACGCAATTGCACCAGGTGGATACCTGATAGTTAGCACATTTTCAAAAACTGGCCCAGAAAAGTGCAGTGGATTGCCAATTTCACAATATTCGGAAGAGGATCTAAAGGCTCTGTTTGAGAAATACTTCACCAATATTCGGTGCCTTGAAGACACTCATAAAACCCCATGGGGATCAAGTCAGAATTTTGTCTATTGTGGCTTCAAAAAGAGAACTTAGTTTTATGGTTGATAGAGAAAATAACTTCGTAAAATAAATCACGAGACTCTATTCATTATTAGCCATAATTTCAGGTTGTTCGATTTGGTCAAAGCTAATTGCCAATATTGTCAGATCAAATTTAAGTTTTTACAATTTAACTCAGCAGATCTTCAGGAATATCCATAGGTGTAAACATTCCCACGTTTGAGCCTCCCGTATTACCCTTTGGTGCTAGACCCGTGACAGAGCCAGGTATTGCTAAAATAATTCGAGGAATTTGACCTAAAAATTCAAATAATTTTAAATTCACGAGACTGAATCTCATCATGAGTAAGTGAACCCAAAAATGCTTCCATGGATTGAACTGCCCGAGGATATGTGCACGCTCAAGGTGGTTCCATTCTTTTTTATAATTTTTTTCCAATCTTGCTTGAAGAGCTAATTGGATTTCATACTTAAACTTTTCATGATTGAATTGAAATTTCTTCTGCATTTTATGAAACCTCATCAACAGTAAGAAGTCTCATTGAGTTTGCAATGACAAGTAAAGAGGCCCCCATGTCAGCAGCAACGGCAAGCCAAAGATTTGAAAGTCCGATAATCCCCAAAACTATAAATACGGCTTTAATCGCCAATGCAAAACCAATGTTGAATCGAATAATACCAAGTGTTTTTCTACCATGGGCAATAGCTTTTGCAAGTTGGCCTAGATCATCTGTCATTAGAGCTATATCGGCTGTTTCGATTGCTGCATCAGTACCTGCCGCTCCCATTGCAATTCCAACTGATGCCAAAGCCAGGGCCGGAGCATCATTGATTCCATCTCCGACCATTCCAACAAACTTATGCTTATCAGTCAGCGACTGAATTGCAGACACTTTATTTTCTGGAAGTAGATCGCCTTGCGCATGATCAATTCCTACAATTTTAGCAATTGAATCAACTGTTCGCTGATTATCACCACTTAAAATAATGACTTCTTGAATACCAGCCGTGTGTAGATTTTTGATTGCAAGATTCACACCTTCACGAGGTTTATCAGCAAGTCCGAAGATTCCTAGAATTTCTCCAGCACATCCATCGTGTGGCATGTGTCCCACGATCATAACAGATTGAGCTTGGGTTTCTAGAGATTGTAAATAGCTTTCCACCTCAGGACTACACACACCCAAGCTATGTGCGAGCTTATGATTTCCTGCAAAGTAAGAGTGCGAATCAATGACCCCCTGAACTCCTTGACCCTGAATAACTTGAAACTGAAGGACCGCTGATTCTTTTTTATTTTTTTTATAGCAATGCTCGACGATTGCTTTTGCAAGCGGATGAGTCGAAGTTTTTTCTAAAGAGAGCGCTATTTTTAGAAACTCATCTTCTGAGCTGTCTTTCCATGTCTTTTCAGATACGACATGCGGCTTACCTTCAGTAATCGTACCTGTTTTATCAACGGCAATCGCACGTAATTTTCCAAGAGCTTCGAGATACACGCCTCCTTTAACAAGAACTCCACCTTTAGCAAGTGCAGTCAGGGCTGACACAACTGAAACAGGTGTTGCGATAACAAGAGCACATGGACATGCAATAACTAAAAATAAAAGCGACCGGTAAAACCAAATATCCCAACTTTGAGAAAACAAAAGAGGAGGAAGTAAAAAGACAAGTACAGCCACAAGTGTGACAATGGGAGTATAAATTTTGGCAAATTGATCGACAAAGATTTGAGACGGTGCTTTTTTACTTTGTGCCTCCTCGATCAGTCTGATCACATTGGCAATTTTAGTATCTTTGTAACCGTGAACCACTTTTATATTTAGATTTCCACTTTCATTAATTGTTCCCGCAAATACAGTGTCACCTTCGCTTTTTGAGACCGGTTGTGATTCCCCGGTTAGTGGCGCTTGATTCACGTAGGAGCTACCAGCTATTACAGTTCCATCAAGTGGAACTCGATCACCGACCCTCACTAGAATTTCTTGACCCACTATCACTTCTTCAATGGCAACGGGTTCAAACTGACTTCCTTTAACCAAATTTGCAAACTGAGGAACTACCGACAGGACCTCTCGAATGGCTTTTCTTGCGCGAGCCACACTAAAAGCCTCAAGCATTTCCGCAAGTGAAAAGAGAAAAACGACGGCTGCCGCCTCGGAGTATTCTTTGATAAAAAAGGCTCCAATGGCTGCAATCGTCATAAGCACATTCATATCTAAAGAAAGCTGTCTGATAGATCGAAGTGCTTTTGGAAAAATGAGTGTTCCACCAGCAAGTGTCGCCGCTAAAAAAGTCACAAACAAAATTTCATCTGAAACGTTCAGCATATATTGAAGTAATAAACCAACTGTAACCAATACTCCTGAAGTTGAAACCAAAACAACTCGAGTCTTATTTTCAGCTACAAATGAGAGTTGAGCCGTCGTTTCACGAACTCTCACTCCAGATTTATTGATCAGCTTTATAATTTCGCTTTTTTCAAAAGAAGGATCGTGATTGACTGTCACTTGTGAGGTCATTAGGTTTGCATAGATTTTTGCAACCTTAGGATGGTTCAGCGACTTTTGAATAGCTGAAATCTCATCGGCACAATCCATTCCAGAAACTGAAAAAACAGAGACAATTGTATTCTCAATCTGATTGAGAACTTTTTCATCTGGTGAGTGACCAGGGCTGCAACAGTTATCATGATTAGTCGTCTGATCCATAAGTTTCCTCTTTAAATTGTGGAGCTTTCAACAATAAATCCAGCCTCAAGTTGAGCCCCATTTAATGTCTTAACTTTAATAAAATGCGGATCAGAATTTTCAATAACCTCTGCAGATCCTTTGTAGACCTTTAAACAAGTTGTTTTTTCGCTAGACTCAACATCATTTTTCGTTTTCCTTTTCTTAGTGGTTGTACAAACACTTTGAAATAGAGAAAGCTGTTCTCCGAGCTGGACTTCTGAAGAGCTCATACATACATGGCCTTCTGTGCTCGAATCCAGAGCAACGACACTTCCTCTGGAGTGTTCGTGATTTTGAAAGCTGGCGCATCCGCAAAGGACTAAAACAAATCCGATTAGAGAGAGCCGTAGTTTTTGAAAAATTAGGGCTTTCATTATCTCACAACTTTCACTACGAAACCTGGGCTCAACTGGAATTCATTTATAGGCAGTATTGACACATCGTGAGAACTTATCTTAGACATAATCTTCGCCTCACCTTTCGGGACTAATTCGCACAAAGTGCCAGGCCGCTTGACCCAGCGACCTTGTACTACTTGCGATCGACATACTCTTTCAAAAACAGAGACCGTTTGGCCGACTTGGGCATCGACTCCATCCAAACAGACCAAGCTCTCTTTTCCTGGGCCCACCCTTCTCACCTCTCCTATCAAATGTTCGTGTCGAGGTAAACTAGCACAACCAAAGGAAATACCAACAATTGCAATGAGTAAAATGAACCCAGATTTTTTCATAAATTACTTCGTTTCTTTCTTCTCTTGTTTTTTTCCGTCTTTTTCCTCATCGTGAGAGTGGTCATCGTGCTCACCGTGCTTCTCGTCTTTGTGATCACACTTGCAATCCTTCTCGGACTTTTTACAAGCCTCACATTTATGCTCCTTGTGTTGATGTTGCTTCTCCTTTTTATGATCATGACCATCGCTCGCTAAAGCTGATCCATTGATGCCAAAAAAGATGGCTGTGATTAAGAGGGCTTGTTTCATAAATCTCCTTTTTTTGACGAATAAGTTCGTCTGTTATTTTTTAATGAGCCACTCGGCCTGTCATT
>CAZPBD010000082.1:7248-10290 GCA_964584655.1 uncultured Pseudobdellovibrionaceae bacterium
ACCGGAAGAACAATAAGCGTCAGCAAAGTCGATGAAATAATTCCTCCGATAACAACTGAAGCTAGAGGTCTTTGGACTTCAGATCCAACACCTGTCGAAAGCATCATCGGAATAAAACCGAAAACTGCAACTAAAGCTGTCATTAATACAGGTCGCAATCTGACAAGTGTTCCTGCAAGTACGAGTTCTTTCCCCGTCTTTCCTTCTGCTTTAAGTTTATTAAAGAAACTCACCAAAACAACGCCATTTAAGACTGCGATTCCCGAAAGTGCGATGAATCCGACTCCAGCAGAAATACTAAACGGCAGACCATTAATGATCAGCCCCAGAACCCCACCAACGAGAGCCAACGGCACGCAGCCGAAAATTAAAAGTGTTTCACCGATACTGCCAAAAGCAGCATAGACCATCATCAAAACAATAACGAGAGCCAAGGGAGCTAGGATGAGCAATCTACTTTTTGCAGCTTGTAGGTTTTTAAAGTTTCCACCCCACTCAAAGTAGTATCCGTCTGGCAATTTCACTTGATCTTGCACAAGCTTTTGAGCTTCTAAGACAAAAGATTCAGTATCTCGACCGCGAAGATTCACAAGCACGGCTGTTCTTCGGTTTGAATTTTCTCGGTTCACTGATCCATAGGTTTCTTTAAATGAAACATTGGCAAGATTTTGCAGTGGTACAGTCAAATTAGCTCCGATTCCTACCGGAAGATTCTGAATAGCAGCCAAATCACTTCGAAGATCGTCTTCAAGCCTGACCACAATCGGAAATTTTCTTTCCCCCTCGTAGATCATTCCCGCTTCTTGACCGCCCAAAGCTATTGAAACTGTATCAAGAACATCTTTAATTGAAGCATTGTAGCTCGATAATTTGTCATCACGAGGCTCAATTCTTAAAACTGGTGAAGTTCCAGCTAGGTCCACTTCGACGTCTCCAGCGCCTTTGACTTTAGAGACAATGGCTTGAGTCTCTTTTGCAATCTCAACAAGCTTTCCAAGATCGGGTCCAAAAATTTTAATTGCCACATCGGCCCGAGTTCCTTCAAGTAATTCATTAAATCTCATTTGAATAGGTTGAGATGCCAGATAAGTTTGACCCGGCAACTCTTTTTCAAGACTCGCAACCATCAATGATGTGAGTTCAACATAAGTTCGCTTGTTGCCATCAACCTTCGGCCAATCCTCTCTTGGTTTTAGCATAATGTAAGTATCAGACACGTTCACTCCCATCGGATCTGTCGCAACTTCACTTGTTCCGATTCTAGAAAAAACGTGATCAACCTCTGGGAAAGCCTCAACAACTTTATCTGCCTTTTTTTGAAATTCGACAGATTGAGAAAGTGAAGCATTAACAGGTCTAATCATATGGAAAGCAAAAGATCCCTCACTGAGCTGAGGCAAAAACTCTGCTCCACGCGTTTGAAACAAGCCCACACCCAAAACAACGGAAAGGATAGCTACAGAAATGGTGGCTCTTTTGTATTTAAAAGCTAACTCAAAGAATGGAATATACAGATTTCTAAACAAGACCATCAAGCGAGGTTCTTTGTCTTGAGCCTTTCCAGAAAGAAAAAGACTCGCCAATGCTGGAGCCGTCGTAAATGAAAAAACGAGGGCTGCGAAAACGGCTAAAATAAAAGTGGCTGCCATGGGAGTGAACATTTTTCCTTCAACACCCGTCAGTGCAAATACAGGCAAAAACACCATGATCACAATCAATTCTCCAAAGCCTGCAGCTGTTCTAATTTCAACTGTCGCCTCGTAGACAGATTGCTTAAGTTCTTCAGCGGTCAGGTTCCGACCCAATTGTTTGTAGCGCATTTGTATAAAGCGAACACAATTGTCTAAAACGATAACTGTTCCATCCACAATAATTCCAAAATCCAAAGCTCCTAGACTCATTAAATTTCCTGATAAACCAAGTGGCTTCATCATTAAAAATGTAGCAAGCAAAGATAATGGAATTGTGATCGCTGTGATGATCGCAGCTCTGATATTGCCTAAAAATATCAATAAAATAATTGTAACAAGAATAGCACCTAAAATAAGATTGTGCTCCACAGTGCCCAGTGTCTGGTTCACTAAATCAGATCGATTGTAAACTGTTTCGAGCTCCACATTTTCGGGAAGTGTTTTTTTAATTTCTTCAATTTTTTCATGGACTCGAGTTGAAACAGTTCTAGAATTCTCACCCAAGAGCATCATGACGGTTCCGAGTACAACTTCATTTCCGTCGTATGTCGCGGCTCCTGTTCTGAGCTCTTTACCTAAAACGACTTTTGCTATGTCACCTATCTTAATTGTTCTAAAGGATTCAAGTTGTTTAACAGGAATTCTTTCAATTTCTTGAGGAGATTTGAGAAGTCCCACACCTTGAATTAGAAATTGCTCTGCTGTTTGCTCAACGTATCCACCACCCACATTTCGATTCACTTTTTCTAAAGCTTCTTTAATCTCTTCAAAATGAATTCCGTAGGCTGCCATTTTTTGCGGATCTGGCTGGACATGGTACTGCTTTTCAAAGCCTCCTGAAGTATTGATTTCTGCAACACCCTCTACAGTCAAAAGGCGCGGTTTTAAATACCAATCTTGAAGAGCTTTCACCTCCATCAGCTGTTCAGTACGAGCTTGTCCTGATTTTTTCTCTTTAAAGTCCAAAATATACTGGTAGATTTCACCAAGTCCCGTCGAAACAGGACCTAACTGCGGTTTCGCACCACCAGGTAAATCATTGGCAACGTTTTGCAATCTTTCGGTCACAAGTTGCCGGGCTCGGTAAATATCCACTGAGTCTTTAAAAACCACTGTCACTTGAGAAAGTCCAAATCGGGTTATAGATCTGACTTGCTCAACTCCAGCAGCCCCTCTCATTGCCGATTCCACGGGAAATGTGACTGTCCGTTCAATTTCTTCAGGAGCTAAACCTTCGATGACAGTATTGATCTGAACTTGGTTGTTTGTAATATCCGGAACATAATCAATGGGAAGATGTTGAAAACTATAAATAACAGCGATGACCAAAAGGCCTGTTAAAAAAAGAACA
>CAZPBD010000083.1:0-10280 GCA_964584655.1 uncultured Pseudobdellovibrionaceae bacterium
GGGAACACATTGAAGGGTTCATTTTCCATGAAAAATTTGAAAACAACTGGTTCGGATTCAAAGCTGAAAAGTTAGAGTTTTTATCCTGTGAGGCTTACCTTGTTCTGTTGCCTGGGCACACGGGTGGTGGTCACTGCGGAGTTGCCATCAAGTTTCAGGAACAATGGATTTTTCATGTGGGTGATGCCTATTTTTTAAGAGATGATCTAAATGAAAACCTGAAGGATCGGCATATCTTAAGTGAAATGGTTCAAGCCTCCATAAGTCCAAACTCGATTCTTCGCCTGAAGACTGCAAAACAGATAGCTGATTTGAAAAAGCAGCTACAAAATAAACTCATTCTCATTTCAGCCCATGAAGAAAAAGATTCAGATCAGCTTTTTAATGAATAAAGCGTAATTTTGTTTTTGAGTTTGAATTTTACCAGCAATAAGTGAAGGAAAGTTTCCTGCTTTCATCAAACAAAAAGAAACCTTTTCATCTGTAGCTGGTGCTAGTTCGAGTGCTTTTTTAAACATTCCTAAAAAACTAGATCCCATGAACCTGTAATTTGGAAGGACACCCACTGATTTAACTAATAAGTGACGCGAAAATTGGGGATCTCGAAAATTAAGACAATAGCCGACTCTATTGTTTGTGAGCTCATCAATTAAAAAAACGGTTGAATCCCAGCAGGCTCGTGGAGCAATGGCATAGGCAAAGTAGTTTTTAAAAGACTCAAAAGTAATCGGATTGTACAGATAATTATCTAAGAATATATTGTGACTTAATTCAAAAAATTCTTGCAGGTTACTATCAATATCAGTCAACCGTGCTTTTTGAACACGTAGATTTTTTGTTAGTAATAATTCTTCGATCCCATTTAACTGTGTATGGGCTTGCTGAATGAGCTGTTTGATATCCGAAAAATGGTAAGTTTCAAATGTTTGTAATGAATGGAAACCACAACTTTCAAGCAAGCTTAAATCTTGCTTTTGATTATTGGGTTCACCAAAAAACGCGGGCCTTTCAAATTCATCAATTTTGAATCGGTAAGAGTAGTAAGTGGAGAAATCGTAGGGACCGACTAAATTGTGACATCCCTGATCCACCGCCCAGGCCATTGCTTGATCAATAAATTGACGGTTTGAATTTTCATCAACCCACTTCCAACCTCCAAAAAAGGCTGTTTTCTGATTTTCAATTTTTAAGTGGGGTACATGAAAAACAAATCCCATTTCAGTCTTGAGATAAACTCCGTTCTGAAATTGGATTTGCTCAAACACATTCATAAATAAGAGCTCAAGAGCACAATCAAAAACGAACCTAGAAACGACCAAACCACATTTAGCTCAACAGAGGCTCTTGCTTTTTTGTGATTCTTTTCTGTTGGCTCTGCAATAAATTTTTTCATGCAGCTAATCGAATAAGCAAGGGTCAGAATGGCAACTGGCAAGTAAATCATCACATCAGCATTTGAAATATCCAAGTACAGATAGCCCATAAAGAGTGCAAGTAAGGTCACGGCAAAAATCACAATTGCAGTTCGACCACGGCCCCAGATCAGACTGAAACTGATCTCACCTTTTTTGTCTTCTTCGACAGATCTATTTTTTCTGGCGAACTCGAACATCAGTCCTGTGGAAAATGAAAGTGTCAAAAGAAGCACAAGCTTAAAATAGTCGAATTCGCCTTGAAGGCTTGAGTAGTAAATCCAGCCTGTTAAAAACATCAATGGAGATACGAGCAGGTGTAATGCACTGTAAAGAAGTAACTTTTTTCTTAAGAATTCTTTGATAAAGAATTCTTTCATCATCAAGAACGACCAGACCCATACGAAAAGCCAAACCATGAAAACAGCTGGAAACTGCTTTGCTAATAAGCCGATAGAGCCGATTTGAATGATGGCAGCTACAATGCCTAATTTTTTGAGTTCGGCGAGTGTGATGATCCCTTTTTGTACAGCTCTGGTGGGATGAAAGATCTTATCAGATTCGAAGTCTTTAAACTCATCCATCACCCGAAGAATAAACAGATGGGTCAGAAAAACCAGCCCCAACAAGAAGTCTTCAACCTGCCAACTGAAACGACCTTCAGTTCGGTAAAGCCCTTTAATTGAAAAAGCCATAGTGAAAGCCACGATCGCGTTGAAGATGGGAAATCGATCAGAGGCCCAAAAGAAAAATCGTAATTGAAGAGAATGTGTTGGCGTCATAGGCTTTGATGATGAGAGAAGATATGAAACTTGTAAACACCAATCGAGTCAGATTGCTCGGCATGCCTAATATCTTCAAAGCTCAATCGATTCGTAAAATCTGGACTGAATTGGGGATGTCGCCTGAACGAACGCATCACAGTTGTCTGATTTCGCTCAAGCCGGCACAAAGCCTTTTCGAGCCGAGTTAATTGTGCCTCGCTCAGGTAGCTGACCACGTCCGATAGGGATAAAAAATTCAAGTCCAAACTTTGTTCGATTATATCCACAAGGTCTGTTTGATGAAAAATAATTTCACCTTGAAATTTCTTAGATCGCTCAAAAACTTCAATTTGAGCTTCAATGGGCCAACCTTCAGCATATTTTAATTTTCCTAAGAAAAGCATTTGAGCAAAAAAACTTCTTTTAGGGTCTTTCACGATCAAAATTTGATGAAAAACCTGATTTAAAAAATCAGGGAAGCTTTCTTTTGAACTGGCAAATCTGCCCCGATAAAGAAAAAGATTAAAGATAAAGGGATTAGCAAAAATTTTCAGGAATAATTGAAGTCTTTTTTGTGGAAAGTTTTTATTGAACCAAATTCTTCTGGCCTCTGGAGATGGGCACTCGAAAAGGGATTCGAAATTAACAAAGAAAAAGTCTCGGAACATCTTTCCCAATTTTGTCAGGAAATTTTCCCACCGACCTGTTAATAAAAAACCGTTTTCCCACTTCTCACTTTGACTTTTCCAATACTGAGAATCATCTGCAGTGAGATTTAAAGAATTGATCATTTTTAATCGTGTTGAGACAGCAGGTTGATATCCCCAAAATTGAAGGAATTCATCGTGATCAAATTTTTTGATACTTTCAAGGCGCAGTCTAAGAAGTTTCAATTGAGGTTCGGAAATATCAACCACATTGATTTGACTGACATGGGAATGCATCAGTGGAGTCACTCGAGCGCCAGCACCGCAAACAGCTAAGACCTTTGTCTTGTCAGTTGGCAAGCGCGCGAGCAAATCGCTTTCAATTTTTGTGTCTTCATTTGAAAGAGAATAGTTCAAATCTTGAAAATAGGATTTCATCTTCGGATAAGACTACATAAGGGATTGATCTTATGACAACGACTCATTTATAGTTTTTTCTGCAAATCAAAAATTTAATCCAGGAGGATTTCATGTTCAAATTTTTAACAGCGTTGTTTCTGGTTTCTTCAATTTCAGCAGTGGCGGCTATCAAAACGGAAAAAGTCGTTTACAAACACGGATCCGAAGAGCTCGAAGGTTTTATTGCCTATGATGATGCGACTCCTGCCGGTAAACCTGCGGTTGTTATTGTCCACGATTGGATGGGACCTAGTGAATACACAGAAATGCGTGCTCAACAACTTGCTGAAATGGGTTACGTTGCGTTTGCAGCTGATATTTACGGAAAAAAACTAAGACCTAAGAATAGTGAAGAGGCAGCAAAAGCAGCAGGTGAATTCAGAAATGGTGACCGAAAACTTTTAAGAGCTCGAGCGAAAGCAGCCTATGATCAAGTTGCTAAACATCCACAAGCTGATAAAAAAAGAATCTCGGCTGCAGGATATTGTTTTGGTGGCACTGCTGTTTTAGAAATGGCTAGATCTGGTTTACCACTTAAAGGTGTTATCAGTTTTCACGGTGGCTTAAGTGCAGTCCAGCCTAAAGAAGCTCTTAAAATTAAATCAAAGTTGTTGGTCCTTCATGGCGCAATTGACCCCTACATTTCTGCAGATGAATTGAACGGCTTTATGAAGGAAATGAATGATGCAAAAGTTGACTATCAATTTATTTCCTACAGTGGAGCTGTTCATGCTTTCTCTCAAAAAGCAGCAGGCAATGATCCTAAAAACGGAGTTGCGTATAACGAAGCAGCAGACAAACGATCATTTGTAGCGATGCGCGAATTCTTAAAAGAAGTAAACTAGATCTGACTGAGGGCTGCTTTTGAGGCATGCCAATATGCGTCCAGACCCTCAAATCTCTCTCTTGTCTCATGAGGCTAATATCGTTAGCCTCATGGAGTACGAAATTCATGTAAATAAATTTTAAGGAGTAGAGATGAATTCATCATTGTCGCAAGTTTTAGCGGCTTCTGTCATTGTGGCCTCTGTGTTTTTCGCAGGTTGTGCTTCATCAAACAAAGCCCCACAAAAATCAAATTTGTCTTTTGGAACCATTAAAAGTTCCATTGTAAAAGGCAAAACTTCACAAAGTGAAGTGGTTCAATTGTTGGGCTCGCCCAATATCGTAACGAAAAATAGAGAAAACGAGGAAGTTTGGACTTACAGTCGTCAATCAACTGACTCTGAAGAGGGTGGATTCGGCGGAGGACTTCTTGTATTTGGTGGCAGCAAGGCTTTTTCTTCTCAGTCTTCAAATAGCTTTGATCTGATCATCACGTTTAATTCCAAAGATATCGTTCGTGATTACTCAGTTGTTCAAGCTCAATTTTAATTTTTAAAAAACAAACCCAAAACCACTTTAACAAGGATTAGATAAATGAAAAAATTGTTAGCCGCTCTCTGCGTACTTTTTGTAGTAGGATGTGCCACTCAACCTCCTATGTCACCTCAGCAACGTCGTGCTCTTCAGAGCCGAACTTTTGAAAGCACAACAATGGACAATGTATTTCGTGCTTTTAAAACAGTTCTTCAAGATGAAGGTTACGTGATCAAGAACCAAGACATGCAAGGTGGTTTGATTGTTGCTGAAATTCAAAAAACAGATTCGAATTCTGCTTTTTGGGGAGCTTTGGCTGGATCTGGTGACTACAAAACAGGTCAAATTTACGAAGTTTCTGTGAACCTCGAGTCTGTGAACAAAAGCACAATCGAGACTCGCCTGACTCTTCAAGAAAAAAGCTTAATGAAAAGCGGCGGTTCACAAGGTAACGAAATTTTAGATGCTAAAGTTTACCAAACTTTGTACCAAAAAATTAAGACTGAAGTTGAAAGACGTAAAGCTCAAGGTAAGGGCTAGATGTTGAATCTTGCTCTCGCGCTCTCACTTTTCATATCGGGTTCAGTGGCTTTTGCCGCTGAACCAATGGATAACGATAAAAAAGATGTGATCGGCACAATTGCACCAGCAGACGAAAAAGAAGCTGAAAAATTTCAGAAGCTTTTAAAAATGCGGGATCAATCTGGTGATGTTCATTTTGATGAAAAATATCTTCTGAGCATTTATTTTGGATCCAGTGCAATCGTTGCAGATCCCGACGATGGAAGTTTTGGAGCACAAACAAGTGCTTCCACTTTTCAAGCCAATTTGACCTACCAAATGAGCAATGATCTATCGATGGCAGGATTTATCGGTCTTGTTAATCATGATAATGATGCTTTCTTTGGCGGAGACGACGCAACACTCGTTCCATTGGGATTTCAATCCAGCTTTCACATGGGAAATTATTTCTATGTGGGCGGAACAGCAGGCTTTGCCTTTTTTGATGCCAATGACGACAGTGAAGTGAAGATCTTTTTAGGTCCACATTTGGGTTTCAAAACTCGAACAGAACACGGACTTTCCATCGGTTTCGAAGCTCAAGCTTTGATCACACCGGATTCTCCAGATAATTATACACAGGGTAATTTGCTTGTGACATTGGGTTGGTGGCTTTAAAAGCCACTGATCCTATTTCTTCAAGCCGGGGCAAAATCCCACACGAGGGCCAACACGAGACGGAAAATCCCGGCAAGTGTCTGGCCTTTTTTCGTAGACCGTACACAGTCTTGTTTTCGCATCTAAAAAATAACAATCTTCGTTGGCTCGTTGAGACAGCATAAAAAATTCGGTGCCCTCTCGGTAGGATTTTAAAACTCCGTCTCGAATTAATTTCTTGGCGACTTTTTTGATCGAATTGGTGAGCTCGTCCTCAGTCACCAGTCCCAGTCTGATCAAATCGCTGGATTTCACTTCCACGGGCATCGTGCAACAAGCTGATGTGCATCCATTGCACATCTCTGGTTGATACTTTTTCCAAGTCGAGGGTCGATCTTTGTTCGGAGCCAATGGAATTAAGCCTTCGGTTTAGACTGGACAATTTTTTTAGCGATGGCTCTGATCTTTTCAAACTGCTGCGAGCTGACGATCATATTGGCTTTCAAAGTTTGTTCCTGAGCCATCTGATTCATTTGTTGAACCCGCTCTTTTGATGGTGGATGAGTGCTCAGGGCATCTGATAATGATCTTGTAATAGGATCTTGTTTACCCTTGCCTTCTTTCTCCATCAGTAAAAGTTTTGAATAAAAAGTTCCCACGTGATCTTTATGAAATTGAGAGTTCACTGAAGTTCTAAATCCAATCCGGTCTGCTTCCATTTCGTCTTCGCGGGAATTTGCCATAAAGCCATACTTTTGAATTAAGAGTCCACCACCAGCGCCGGCAATGGCGCCATACTTGGCAGCTTCAGTCAGACATTTTTGATCGTCTTTTTTACAAAGAAGTGTGCCGACGCCGTACCCAAGTAATCCGCCAAGAACCCCGCCACCAGCGGCGTACACCCAGGTTTTGCTTTGAGCTTTTTTAGCTTTGTCCATTCGCTCAGCCGTGTGTCTGGCCTTAATGTGACCGACTTCGTGGCCGATCACGCCGGCAAGTTCAGCTTCAGTTTCTGCCATGGCGATCAAAGGTGTTGTTACCATGACGGTGCCAGCTGGAAGTGCAAAGGCATTCACGTAATTCACGTCAACAGCACTAAACGAATATTTGTAGGGATTGCCATTGAGATCGTTGGCAGCCACAATCCGATTTCCTAATTGAGAGATATAACTTTGAACTTCTGAATTTTGTAGAAGTGGGTAGTCCTTGCGCATTTGCGGAAGAACCTCTTGGGTCATTTTTCGTTCGTCTTCCACAGTGAGCTCGGTGTTTTGGCCGGTATTGTCACCTTCGCGTGTGCGATGTTGTTTTTCAGTTTGGCAGCCAGCTAACAAAAGTCCCATGGAAGATAAAAAAGCCCGGCGTCCCATTGGGGTTTCACAAAGTTCTTTTAGATTTTTTTCTAGCTCTACAATTGCCTGATGTTGAGTGATCATTTTTTTTGCCCTCGCTTGAGTTTAAAAAATTGTTTCAAAACTTTTGAGCAATCATCTTCCAATACACCACCTAAAACTTCAATCTGATGATTGAGTCTTGTGTCTTGGCCCAATTGATAAAGACTTTTTAAAGCTCCACCTTTGGGGTCATGGGCCCCATAAACCACAGTTTTGACTCGAGCTTGAATCAGAGCCCCCGCGCACATGGTGCATGGCTCGAGAGTGACGTACAAAGTCGAGTTTACCAGTCTCCAGGCCTTTTGCTGACGTGCAGCTCGATGAAGACAGACGATCTCTGCGTGTCCGATGGGAGTTTGTAGAGTTTCTTTCAGGTTGTGCCCTTTGCCCAGAATCTGACCCTCAGCACTCACTAAAACTGCGCCAACTGGAACTTCATCTTTTTGAGCTGCAATTTCGGCCTGCCGAAGTGCTATTTTCATCCAGTATTCATGATCTTGACGCATTGCAATTAATTTCCACTCAGTGAATTATGTTGAAGTTTTTCTACAAAATTTGTTATTCCATGTCATTACTTATTCCCGGCCTTATTTATAGGGCCGCCTAGCCACATCGAGAGGTGGGTGATTACAGTGGCATTTACACGTTGTAAAGATGCTGAAAGTTTTGAATCAGCTTTCAGAAGATTCAAAAAATCTTGTGAAAAAGCAGGCATTCTTTCTGAAGTTAAAAAACGCGAACATTTCGAAAAACCAAGTGTTCGTTTGAAGAAAAAATCAATTTCTGCTCGCAAGCGCGCGTTGAAAAAAACTCGTCGTTTCGGCGATCCAGCATAATTTAAGTATTATCAAATTATACCGACTCATTTTTAAATAAGTGAGTCGGTGTTTTTTTATTTCTTCTAAGGAGCTTATCACATGGAAATTCTACCCAAAATCATGAATGAAATTAAAGAAGCCATGAGAAGCAAAGACTCAGTGAAGCTGGGAACTTTACGATTCCTACAAGCCGCCATTAAAAATCGTGAAATTGAAATGCGTCCAACCCCGATCACTGATGACGAAGTGATGGCCGTAATTAAAAAGTTAGTGAAACAAAGAAAAGAATCCATCGAGCAGTACAAAGCTGGCAATCGTCAGGATTTGGTGGATCAAGAAGCAGCTGAGCTCAAAATTTTAGAAACGTATTTGCCTTCGCAAATGACCAAAGAACAAGTCGAAAAATTAGTCGTAGATGTCATGACAGCCCTCAATGCAAAAACCATCAAAGATATGGGCACAGTCATGAAAGAAGTTTTAGCTAAATCGGGTGGGGCTGCTGACAACAAATTGGTCAGCGAACTTGTCCGAGCTAAACTGAGTTAATTAAGCCAGAAGCGGGTTTCATGCGGTTTTCCCAGGAATTCATCGAGAAGATCACAGATTCGAACAATCTTGTCGAAGTGATCTCTCAATACACTCAATTAAAAAGATCAGGTGCCCAACTCATGGGTCGTTGTCCTTTTCCTGATCACGCTGAAAAAACTCCCAGCTTTTCAGTTTCAGAATCTAAACAAGTTTATCATTGTTTTGGCTGTGGAAAATCAGGCAATTTGTTTTCATTTTTACGTGACTATCAAGGAATGGGATTTCCTGAAGCTGTCGAGTTTTTGGCAGATCGAGCGAACATCGCTTTACCAAGTCCTCAGTCGCCAGTGGCCATGGACAATGAGGAAAAATTAAAAGAAAAAAAACGTAAGATTTCAGAGGCCAATCGACTGGCTTCGAAGTATTTTTTTGATCAATTTAAAAAGTTGCCAGCTCAACATCCAGTTAAAGAGTACGTCAAAAAAAGGGGCTTAAAGCCTGAAACCCTTGAAACTTTTCAGATTGGTTATGCAGGCTCTGAATGGGATGGCCTCGTTCAGCACCTCTCTCAAAAGTCCATCCCCACTGAGGTTTCAGAATCAGCACAATTAATTCGAGCCAAACAGCAGGGTGGCGGTCATTTCGATTTATTCCGAGAGCGATTGATTTTTCCCATCCAGAATCACTTGGGTGATGCCATCGCTTTCGGTGGGCGTATTATTTTTGATGGTCAGCCAAAATACTTAAACTCACCTGAAACCCCTGTGTTTTCTAAAAGCCGCACCCTGTACGGATTGCATCATACTGCGAAGTTTATTCGAGCAGAAGATTTAGCCATCGTGGTTGAAGGCTACATGGATGCAGTTTCTCTTTATCAGGCTGGAATTCAGAATGTGGTCGCGATCATGGGAACAGCTTTGACCTCGGATCATTGCCGAATGATCAAACGCATGACGCCACATATTTTGGTTTTGTTGGATGGAGATGCGGCAGGACAAAATGCAGCCGAAAGATCGCTACCAGTGCTGCTTTCACAAGGTTTGTATCCTCGCGGATTGGTTTTACCAGATGGCCAAGATCCCGATGACTTTGTTAAATCCCAGGGAGTGGATGCTTTAAAGCTTAAAATTCAGCAATCAGAGGATTTGTTTAAGATCGTTTTAAAGGACTGGATGGCTCAATACCGGGGCGAAGCTCAGCAAAAAGTTCAACTTGCAGACCGTGCAAAGCCAGTTTTTGAGCAAATGTCAGATCTTCGACTGAAAAAGCTTTATGTTCAGGAGCTCGCACAGGCCATGCAAGTTCATCCCAATTGGTTAGTTGAAGCCTTGGGTGGTCGAACTCAGTTATCGAAAACTCCTCGACTCGAGGCAACTCAATCAAGTGCAGCAATTCCTGTGCCCACACAATCAGAAAATGTTTTTGAAATTGAATTAAAAAATGCTCCAAGTGTTGAGCAAACACTCCTTTCTCTGTCGATCAAATCTCGTGCCAACTTTCAAATATTTTCAGAGAGCAAAATTGAAAATTTCATCTCGAGTGCCGGTGTAAAAACCGTGCTTGAAATTGCAGCAAACCTTTCTAGACAAGGGCCAGAAAAGTTTGATAGGTTGCTAAGTCTGCTTGTTTCTAAAGTTGATTCTCCAGATGTTTTGTTTTTCAACGATCAAATTCATTCGTTGGGACACATCTTCAGTCCGACTCAAAATCAAGCAGAAGATACCGGCGAAGGCACCGAAGA
>CAZPBD010000084.1:0-9558 GCA_964584655.1 uncultured Pseudobdellovibrionaceae bacterium
GCTCGAGCATTTTGATTCATTGGAGTGTCGCAACTGACTGTCCAACCCTCTCCGATTGCTGTAGGTCTAGAGGTATTCAAGAACATATATCCCATTCCTGGCGGCCCTAGGCTGACACAAACTCCACCGCCCGAAACGACATATTCATCAGCCAAGCAATTAACAGTAGCCGTGGGCCATCTCCATGCCGTGACTGTGTTCAAACGTTTCGTGATGAGCGGAGCACTTGAAGCTGAACCCATGCAAGAAGTAATTCGGGCGCTTGTCGGCACTGTCACATCTCCTGCCATCACCGTTTGAATCCGCAGTGGCTTAAGTGGCCTCGTCATCCCGTTCGGATTAAGTGCGACTTCCCAATATCCTTTGAACTGACCGGCACTGCCCTCGGTAATGAGAAGTCTTATTGAACTCACAACAACAGAATTTAAATTTGGAGAAATCCTTTGCCCCACTTGAGCAATCACAGGACCAGGCACTCCCAATTTCACGCCGGCATAAAGAGGAGTTGTAGGAGTGAGAATCGCAGGCGTTGTACTACTGATCGTCGTTGAATTAAAAGTCAGAGGTGCCGGATTGTTTGTCACATGCTGACAAGTTGAACCATCTGCCAGTGAGCTGATCAGTACTTTTTCAAAGTCTAAAACTGCCACTTTTTCTGACAGAGCTTTCATTTCCTTCATTTGATTCAGTTGAATTTGTGAAATGATTGTAATCACAATAGCCATGATACCAATTGCAACAAGAGCCTCGATAAGACTCATTCCAGACTGTGATTTAAGGAGATTTAACTTTAACACTTCTTATTATCGGCTTGATTATATGATGACTAAAGAAATTGTCTCAATTTGAGATGAACTAACTCATCACTCTCTCGACACCTAGGATGCCGCGAATTTTCTGTAAACCCAGGATGGCTTCAGAGAGCTGAGTGGCATCGGTCACAGAAATTTCAAATAAACAAATCGCTTTTTTATCTTTTGTTGTTCGCACTTGTGCGGACTCAATGTTAATTCCATGAACAGCAAAGGCCTCTGACATCATTTTCAAAAGTCCTGTCATATCCTGTGAGAGCACCTTCAGCTTCACATTTCGTTCTTGTCCCAGATCTGCTTTCTTACGAGTCCAATCCACATCCACTTTTCGCAGCTGATCCAGCTCAAAGGCTTTTTTGCAGTCTGATCTATGAATGGTGACCCCACGTCCACGGGAAATAAATCCTACGATGGAATCTCCAGGAATCGGCGAGCAGCATTTAGCAAAATGAACAAGCACATCATCCATGCCGTCCACGGACACCAGTGATTTCGATTTTTTAACTTTGTTGGTGGCTGCTCTGACCATTCGGTCCATGAAGGATTCAGTTTCCTTTTTCGGATTCTGAATTTCACTGCCTTTAGGAAGAAGCCTTTCAACCAAGTGGCGAGGCTCAAGCTTGCCGTAACCAATTTTAATATACATTTCATCGACCGAACCCAAACCAAAATCGCTCAAGAATTGATTAAATAAATCCCCTTGAAAGTGTTTGCTGGCATTGGCTCCAAATTTTCTAAATTCTTTATCAACTAAATCTTTACCCAAAATCATGGATCGTTTTCGCTGCTCTTCTTTAACAAATTGTCTGATTTTAGATTTGGCTTTCGAAGTGACAACAAACTTCAGCCAGTCTTTTGATGGCATTTGAGTTTTACTTGTCACGATTTCAACAGTGTCCCCGTTTTGCATGCGATATTTCAAAGGCACCATTTTGCCATTGATCCGAGCGCCCACACATTTTACGCCAAGGTCAGAGTGAATGCTAAAGGCAAAATCCACCGGTGTGGCACCCTCGGGAAATTCTCTGACATCCCCATTCGGAGTGAACACATAAATTTCTGATTCAAAAAGATCTGTTTTAACTGAGTCTAAAAATTCCTCAGAATTTCGCATATTCTGATGCCAACTCACAAGTTCACGAAGCCATTGAGCTTGGGCTTCTGTTTTGGCCTCGCCACCTTTTTCTTTGTACTTCCAGTGGGCAGCGATTCCACGCTCGGCAATCAAATGCATCTCTTGAGTTCGAATTTGAATTTCGATTCTTTCTCCGCCAGGACCCATCACTGTTGTGTGCAGAGATTGATAATTATTTGTCTTCGGCATGGCGATAAAATCTTTAAATCGCCCAGGGATCGGTTTCCAAATGGAATGGATATAACCTAAAACCTCATAGCATTCAGTGACACTTCCCACGATCAGTCGAAACGCAAGAACGTCAAACACCTGCTCAAAATCAATATCCCTTGAGGTCATTTTTCTATAGATGGACCAAAGATGTTTTGATCGTCCAAACACATCATACTTAATCGTGGTCTTACTAAGTGCTTCATCAATTAAGCGCTTCACTTCATCAATGTATCGATTGGTTTCGCTCTCGGTCTTTTTTACTTTTTGAACAAGTTCGTAGTACATGTCAGGGCGGTAATACCGAAAGCACAAATCTTCGAGTTCGATTTTTAAAGTATTAATACCCATTCGACCCGCAAGCGGCGAATAAATTTCTAAGGTTTCCAAAGCAATCTTGGATTGTTTCTCGTACGGCATGTGGTGCAGAGTTCGCATGTTGTGAAGTCTGTCAGCTAATTTGACTAAAACCACTCGTACATCTTTACCCATGGCAACGATCATTTTACGAATATTCTCGCCTTGTTTTTCCACGGAGTTTCGAAACTTCATTTGAGAAATTTTCGTCACACCATCCACAAGGGTCGCAACTGTGTCACCAAATTCTCGGCGCACATCCTCTAAGGTCGCATGGGTATCTTCAACGGTATCATGAAGAAGACCTGTGATAATACTTTCCACATCAAGTCTGAGCTCTGCTAAAATTCCTGCCACCGATAGCGGATGAGAAATATAAGCCTCACCGCTTCGTCTGAATTGACCAAGATGAGCACTTTCTGAAAATTTATAAGCTTTACGAACAAGATCGAGATCCACATTGGAATCATAGGCTCTAATGCGATCGCACAGATCTTCCACGCTTTTAAGTGGAGCACTTGAATGAGTGAGGTCATTTGAGAGGTGTGGCACGCCCATGATTGATACTACATCGGTCACAATCGATTTGACTAGGAGTCGTGTTTTTTAAAATAATTTAATTATTCTACTGGCTTATTAAGATCGCGCTCGATGTCGATTTGCATAGACGCAAAGTCCATGTGATTTTCATAACCCACATTGCCAGCTGCCACTTCACGTAAGCCCACGACAACAGTCTTATTTTGTTTGAAAGCCACTGTGGCTTCAGAACCCTTCATCAGTTGCTTCACACGCTTAGATACCATCAGGACCAATGCAAAACGATTGGGAACCTTTTCAAGACAATCTTCGACGGTAACTCGTGCCATTTATGAAGCTCCTTCAAGTGGATTAAGATAGATATGTTTAAGGCTGTTTCAGCCAATCATCAACGATTTTCTTGAATCCCGCGTAAGAGACTTCAAAAACATCATTAATAATCTGCACATCAAAGGTCGAGCTGAGCTTCATCTCGGCTTCCGCGTTTTTCATTCGGACTTCCAAATCTGCGGGAATCTTCCCGTCCCGAATCGCGATTCTGCGACGCAGCTCGTCAATGCTGGGTGGAAGGATAAAGACTGTCAGTGCTTTTGGAAACTTCGCTTTAAAGGTGTTCGCACCTTGAACATCCACATCCATGATCACGCACTTTTGATCCTTCCAGGCTTGTTCGATTTGATAATAAGGCGTTCCGTACATGTGATTATGAACATAGGCCCATTCGATAAAAAATTGAGATTCAATTTTAGACTTAAACTGCTCTTCAGTTACAAAGTGATAAGGCGTCCCTTCGGACTCACCTTTTCGCATGGCACGCGTGGTGTATGTCACAGTGTCCACAAGTCTTGCGTCTTCACGGCAAATCTTTTCAACAAAACTACTTTTACCAGCTCCACTGGGAGCAGCTAAGATCAGCATCTTGCCTTCAGACTTGACCCGTGAATCACTCAATGTTTTGCACCTGTTCTCGAAGTCGTTCGATAATTGTTTTCCCCTCGACAACAGATTGTGTGATTGTCGACACTTGGGATTTAGAACCGATCGTATTCATTTCTCGGTGTAGTTCTTGAATATAAAAATCTAATTTTTTACCCTCTGAATCTGGGCTAGAAAGTAACTTTTGAACATTTCGAATGTGTTCTAAAAGTCTGACGATCTCTTCGTTCACATCTGATTTTTCTAACTGAATAAGAACTTCCTGGGAAATTCTTTGAGGATCCACTTCAATTCCCTTAAGCCTCGATCGCAATCGAAGCTCAAATTTATTTTGCAGATCTTGATCCGCAGAAGTTCTCAAACTTTGAATTGTGTTCACCACTTTATCTAAAAGCTTCAAAGTTTTTTCGAGTTCCTTTTTTAAATTCATACCCTCTCGGGTGCGCTCTTTGTGACAAGCGACCAGAGCCGCTTCGAAGGCTTTATAAACCATTTTCTTTTCAGGCTCAGAAATTTCTGAGCCCAAGTCTCGGGAAATCACATCAGGCCAATGAGCAATGGTTTCGACACGAAATTGGGCAGGAGATTTCATGATTCTTGAGAGCTCAGTCAAAACTTCCGTGTATCGTTTCGCCAGTGGCTTGTTCAAAGTCAGGGCCTGGGCAGCCGCTTCTGGAGCCGCTCGACGTTGGACAAAAACATCGACGGTTCCTCGACGAATGCTGTTTTGAAGTCTTTTTTTAAGTTCAGGCTCGAGGCTAAAATATTCCTTAGGCAAATGAAAGCGAGGCTCGAGAAAACGGCCGTTCACGCTGCGAATGGAAATTTCTAGAATGGCGGCCGAGGAACTGATTCTCGAGGTGCCGTAGCCTGTCATACTCTTCATGTTAGAATCCTACCCTTAAGACATAATCCTGGCAAGGTGAGCTTCAGCGAGTTGTTCCAACTGATCACTTGAGCCATCTAGAAAATGATTCTCAAGATCTCGTTGAAACCAAGTTCTCTGCTTTTTTGCGAGTTGTCTGGTGGCAACGGTAATTTGATCTTCCAGCTCTTGAAGGGTTGATGGCTTACGAAGATATTGCTGAGCCTGAAAATAACCGACGGAATTGAGAGGGGCCCAATCACTCAGACCAAGGTCCATAAGATTTTGAGTCTCTTGAAGCAGACCGTCTGTGAGCATTTTTTTTGTGCGCCGTCGAATCCGTTCCTCGAGCAGCTTAGGATCATATTTAAGATGAATTTTAAATATTTGCCCAAGTGATGAGGTGGCCAGACTCTTTTTTTGTTTCAGCTGTGTGATATTGAGATCATTGTTTCGCAAGATCTCCATAGCTCGAAGAATCCGGTACTCATCATTGGGATGATTTTTTTTCGCCCACTCAGGATCTCGACTCAAAATTTCATTCCAAAACAAATCAGTTTTGCCACCATTTTTTTGAAGCTCATCTAAAAGTGATTGTTTCAATTCAGTAGGAGTTTTTGGAATTTCATAAAGACCTTTTTCCAATGCCAGAAAATAAAAGCCAGTTCCCCCAACAACAAAAATAGGAACATCCACTGAAATCTGGTTCAATTCATCAATCACTTTTTGTAAATATTGAGCTGCTGTTATCACAGTTGGCGCAGCTGCAATATTAAACAAATAATGAGGAACCTGGCTGAACTCCTGTGGTGTTGGCTTCGCAGCCCCCACATTCAGTTCTTTATAAACCTGAACAGAGTCACAATTAAAAATCACACCCTTGAACTTTTGAGCGAGTTTGATGGCAAGTGCTGATTTTCCAGATGCAGTGGGGCCTGATAAAAAAATAAGCCGCCTGGACATTTAGTTTCTACGACCAAATTCTTTTTCTAATTCAGGTAATGTCCACTTGATACTGACGGGTCTGCCATGAGGACAAAATCCAGATAGTGGAAACTCATCCATTTGTTGAAGCAAAGATTTCATTTGATCATGACTTAATGCTTGTCCAGCTCGGACGACCGAGTGGCAGGCCATGGTCGCACAAATATCAATCAGCCTTTTCTCGAATTGAAAACTGGAACCCAATTCTAGAATCTCATTTGCGACTTTTAAAAATAAAGGCGCAAGACTCGCTTCCTTCATAAAAAGCGGTGCAGAAACAATCCCTAAAGTGCTTGGACCCAACTGATCAATTTTGATTCCCATGCGATTGAAGAATTCTGTCTGATCCAGAATTGCCTGGGCTTGAACAACACTGAGATCAAGAGCCAATGGAAAAAGAAATTCTTGAGTTTGAACATTTCCTGAATTGTAGAAACTCATCAGCCTCTCGAAGGCCACTCGCTCATGGGCGGCATGCTGATCCACCAACACCAAGCCCTCTTCACTTTGAGCCACAATGTATGTCAAACCCATCTGTCCGATGACTTCCAGTCGTGACCACTGGCCGGCGTTAGTGCTAGCAGCAGGCACGGAAAAGCTTTCAGTTTTGAAATCTGAAATCGAAGCCACGGGATTAAATTCTTTTTTTCGAAAGTGAGTTTCTTGAAAACTGGAATCTTGAGCCTGCCATGAAAATTGCTCGGCAGGTCGGTCATTCATGTAGGATGGTTTTTCAACCACGGGTTTGTAACCTTGATGATCAGGAACCGACCATGGGGCTTTTTCAAGAGCTGACCTCAAGGCATGATGAACTGTTCGAAAAGCTTGTGAGGGGTTTAAAAACTTCACTTGGCTTTTTGTGGGATGGATATTCACGTCCACTTGATCTGTTGGCAGTTTCAAATCCAGAACGACCGTTGGGTACTCTCCGTGCATCAGTAAACTTCGATAGGCATCGGTGATCGCTGTTTGCAAAGCTCGATCTTGAACGAATCGGTCTTGGACAAAGATCCAAATCTGTCGGGACGTTTTACTGACATCTTGAGGTGAGCTGAAGGCCAATTTAGCCTGCCAGCCATCGCTCACAAATTCAGTTTCAAAAAGTTGATTTTTGCTTTCTAAAACATTTTGGCAACGCTCAATCCAGTTTGCATTTTTCGGATAAAAAAGAACAAGTTTATCTGATTCAAAATACTTAAATTCAATTGAAGGGTGAGACAACGCAAAAGCTTTGATCACCTGTTTAACGGCTTGGTTTTCAGCGGCTTCAGATTTTAAAAATTTGAGGCGAGCAGGCACATTCTCAAAAAGCTGTTCGATCTTAATTTCTGTTCCAAAATCAAAACTGATATCAAAAGTAGCTGAGAGTTTTCCAAACTCAGATTTGATGTAGGCCCCTTGCTCAGCCTCTCGCGTTCTCGAGGTCAAAGTGAGCTGACTTACCGCAGAGCCACTGGCCAAAGCTTCGCCTCGAAAGCCGTAGGACTTCAGTTTCCAAAGATCATCCGTCTGCGTGATTTTTGAAGTCGCAAATCTTTCTAATGCGAGTCCCAACTGATTTTTTTGAATCCCTAATCCATTATCTAAAACACTTAAATTTCGTGCGCCGTTCGATACACGAATCGTAATTTGATCCGCTTTCGCATCCAGGCTGTTTTCGATCAGCTCTTTAATTAAATGGGCTGGGCGTTCGACCACTTCACCAGCTGCGATTTGGTCTCGAACTTCAATGGATAAGAGTTGAATCATAATGAGGTGAAAAGTACGTTTTTGCCCGATTTCAAGTCAAGAGCGGATTTGCCAGACTCGGTAAAAGGCCTCAAAAACGATAGAAAGGTTCATTTTGCTTTGTCCCACTTTTCGATCTGCAAAAAGAATCGGGATTTCAATGGGCTTAAAGCCATTTTTTTGGGCTTTATACTTAAGCTCAATCTGAAAACTATAACCATTGGACTGAATTTTATCTAAACCCATCGCTTTCAATACTTTCGATTTCCAGCCGTTAAAGCCACCGGTCCAATCATTCGTCGGATAACCTAATATCAATCTGGAATACAGACTTCCACCCCGTGAAATGAGCTTACGAATAAATCCCCAATTTTCAGTCATCCCGCCAGGAACGTAGCGAGAACCAATCACAAAATCCACATCTGGGTTTTGAGCCGCCTCAATTAGCTTCACTAAATCCACTGGGCGATGGGAAAAGTCTGCATCCATTTCAACAATAAAATCAAAGTTGCGCTCAAGAGCCCAGGCGAAGCCTGCAAGATAAGCTTTGCCGAGCCCTTGTTTTCCGGCTCGTTTTAACAAATGCAGCCCTGAAAACTGACTCTGCATTTGAATGACTTTGTCGGAAGTTTTATCCGGTGAATTATCATCCACCACCAAGATGCTCACATTTGGCAGAAGCTTAAAAATCTGAGGTACGATTTCAGATATGTTCTCGATTTCATTAAAAGTAGGAATGATGACAAGCGATTTCATCCTTTTACCTATAGCTGATTTTAGATACGAGTGGAAAGGCTTTTTGAAGAATGTTCTGAGGATCTGCTCTGCAGAGAAGGATCCTTGGTTGGTTTCCGTGTCGGCAAATTCAAAGGCTTTTTAAGTAGATATTGAGGGTCATTTTTTCTTTGAATTAAAAAGTTCTTTACAGTCTCTGCCGCCAGGGCTGGATCCTTTGCGTAAGTAATGGCGTCAAACCCACAGGCACGGCAAGCAATGTGAAGCCTCCAGCGGAGTCTTAAAAAAACCTCTGATAACATCAGAGCTGCGACAAAAAACATCAGACTTTTCGGGTTGTACTCTTTCCAAATCAAAAAACTAATACAAACGGAAGTCAGAAAACTGAGGATCATATGTCTGAGTTGAAAGGATTTATCCCTGAAGACGAAATGAGGTGTTCGGCAGAAGGCGCAAAAAACTTTTTCTTTCGATGAACCAAATAACCCCATAGTTATAATGTAACAGAGAAAGGCTTTGATATGATACTAGACCAAGGCCCATCTTCAAGTTGTAAGCCACCTCAATTCAGGTCATTCTTAAAGAAATGGCAGACTTACGAGACGTGACAGCATCAAGCCTTGATATCAAAAGAGAAATCAAAAAAGAATTTCTTTTTCTATTGCGATTTTTAAGAAACCCTTTGAATGAAATAAAAACTCATCTCAATTGGACATGGCAAAAATCCATTCTCATTTATGCTCTGATCTCTGTGACGGCTGGATTTATCAATGGCCTGATTCCACCCAATATTTACAACATGGCTTTTGGACTTCTCTTTATGCCGGTGATTACTTTTGTCACCAGCCATATCTTAACCGGTTTTTTCTATTACTACTTTCAAGTGTTTGAAAGACGACAAGTGGGCTTCCTCACTCTTTTTCATATGGTTGTTTTAGCCAACATTCCGTTTCTTTTGATTCACACAGTTTCAAGTTTTCTTCCACCTGTGACATTAATTGGACTCGCTTTTTCTGCGTTTTTGATGATCATCGGACTGACCGAAAAATTTTCTCTGAATAAGAAAAAAGCCATTCAACTTGTGTGTGTGCTTTACTTTATGATTTTTTCAGTTTGGATCTGGGAGCGGGTTTCCACCGCTCGCTTCTAAAAAATATCTCTTAACCAATTAACTTCAATGCTAAGGAATTCATCGAATTGGCCTGTGCCAATGTGGCTGTCCCTGCTTGTAATAAAATATTATTTTTAACCATATC
>CAZPBD010000085.1:0-8086 GCA_964584655.1 uncultured Pseudobdellovibrionaceae bacterium
TTATTTGAATTTTGTCCTGAAACTGTTTTGTAGGCCGCTCCTTCAAATGCAGAACTATAACCTGCCTTAATGAGGGCCTGTGCTTTTTTTTCTTCTTCAGACTTCCATTGGATAAAATCCAAAAGCTCTGGATGATCATCATCAAGTAAAACCATCTTTGCAGCTCGTCTGGTGGTACCGCCCGATTTGATAGCGCCTGCCCCTTTATCTAAAACTTCTAAAAATGAAATAAGCCCAGAGGATGTTCCTCCCACATTGATGTTTTCATACTTTGATCTGAGTGAAGAAAAATTCGTCCCGGTGCCGGATCCATACTTGAAAAGTTTGGCTTCATTACGAACCAGATTGAATATTCCTTCTAAACTGTCATCCACACTTTGAATAAAACAGGCCGAACACTGAGGCCGAGCAAATGCATTTCGAACGGGCTTTACTTTTTTCGCTTTAAAGTCAAAAGCCCAATGCTCACCTTCTGATTTCAGTCCGTAGGCTTCAAACAATCCCACATTGAACCAAACGGGCGAATTAAATGCGGCCATTTGATGAATAATTAAATATTTGAGCTCGTTAATGAAGATGTTTAAATCCTTGGAGCTTGCAAAATACTTTTGATTTTTCGCTGATTTTTCGATGGCCAAAAAAACTCGGGAAAGAAGATCCTTCAGACTTGATTCCATTGGGGCCGACTTGTGGTGGCCTTTTTTTCTGAAATATTTTGATGAAATTATGCTGGCAGCGGTTTCACTCCAAAATTCTGGAACTTCCACTGAGGTTTGGACATTCGTTCCAACTTGAATCTTTTTCCATTGAACGGACTTTTCAGCAGGTCTGCCTTGAGTCAAAAGTGAGCTGACTTTTAAACCTTTTTTATTCATACCCCATTTCACAATCCCCTTGAAGACAGGGTCAAGAAGAAGTAGGTCTAGCTCTATGAGATTAGTATATTTAGACTATAATTCGACAACCCCCATGGACTCTCGGGTTCATGCCAAAATGCAGCCTTTTTTTGATCTCCATTTCGGCAATCCTGCCAGCCAATCTCATGCAAAAGGTTGGCAGGCCGCAAGTGAAGTCGAAGCTGCTCGCAATGAAGTTGCACTTCTATTGAATTGCAAACCTCAAGAAATCTCGTTTACGAATGGGGCCACGGAAAGTAACAACTGGGCCATCAAAGGTTTGGTTCAATCCCTTTTAGCTGAAAATCCAAAAGAAAAAATCCATGTTCTGACTTCAAGTATTGAACACGCCAGTGTCTCTGAGCCTTTGAAGTATTTAGAGAGAAAAGGACTGATCGAATTAACGGAAGTCCCTGTGGACTCTTTAGGAATGATCCAAATCACAAGCTTAGAAAAATTGAAAAAGGCCAACACTCGATTTTTATGTGTGATTTGGTGTCAGAACGAAATCGGTACCATTCAAAATATGACCGAGATCTGCCAATGGGCCACAGCCAATCATATTTTTGTTCTCTCTGATGCCACTCAAGCTGTGGGCAAACTCAATGTTGATTTAAGTTCGACTCAAGTTTCAATGCTTTCATTCTCAGGACACAAAATTTATGGCCCCAAAGGCTCGGGTGTCCTTTTCACTCGGCAAACGGATCCCAAAGTTTTGCTTGAACCCCTGCTTCACGGGGGCGGCCAAGAAAAACTGGGGCGATCGGGAACCTTGAACGTGCCCGGCATTGTGGGTTTGGGAGAAGCTTGCAAAATAGCAAGGCTGCAAAAGGCTCAGGATTTCGAAACAGCTTTGATGCGGGACCAAATCTTACAAAGCACGTTAAAAAAAGAATTTACAAACAAGATCAAGTTTAATGGCAACCCGACTCAAAAGTCTCCTTACGTCTTAAGCGTGACTTTGACTGGGATTCAATCATTCCAACTACTTCCAAAAATCCAAAATTTATGTGTGTCTGCGGGTTCAGCCTGTGGCTCCGGAAACATGAAAGCCAGCCCCACTTTAATGGCCATCGGTCATAACCCGGATGATCTTTCTATGACGTTAAGGATCAGCCATGGCCGCATGACCCCTGAAGTCGACATTCTGGAAGCCACCGATAGCTTGGTTAAGGCATTGAAATCTCTTGATTTTTAACACTTTTCAGAAGCTGACAGATGCCCACTTCTCAAGGCGAGTTCCTTATGTTAAAGTTAAAGCATGATACAAATTTCAGAATCTGCTGCAAAAAAAATTGGAAATCTAAAGTCTGAAGAAGGCCAGCCCGATTCCGCGTTTTTACGCGTTGAAGTTAAAAAAGGCGGATGCTCAGGGCTGTCTTACAAAATGAATTTTGATCAAAACCCAAAAGAGGGCGATCAATTTTTTGAAGCCAACGGGCAAAAAATCGCAGTCGATGGCGAAAGCTTTTTGTTTTTGATCGGCATGACCATGGACTACTCTGGTGGTTTGAACGGTAAGGGTTTTGTTTTTAATAATCCTAATGCCACTAAATCTTGTGGTTGTGGCTCTAGTTTTAACGTTTAATCCACTTGAACATGATCAAAATTTTATTTCTCAGTTTGACTCTTTGCTCAACTAGTTTTGCTATCACTTCACGAGCGACGCAAGAGATCTTCGAGACTCTCGTTTATTCCTCTCAGCCAGGTTTAAAAATAAAAGCACCCATGACGATAGAAGCTGAAAACATCGAGTGTGGAATTGGTGCAAAGTCTAAGTATCACTGCAAAGCCGAGTTTTTAGTCGAAGGTAAAAAAGTCTTCAAAGAAATTAAAAACTCAGATCAATTTTTTAATTACCTCAAGCATTTCAATGCCATTGCTTTGGATGAAATTTTAATTGGTGGTAATCGATTTGTCGCAGAGAAAATCACATGCACTTATGATCTAGAAACCGGAACTTACTATCGATGTAAAAGTAAGGTGCCTGTTAAGTTTTGATCAATCTGTAAACCGGTGATTCAATCTTACCAGTTTCACCTGGGACCATGGGAAAATTGCCAGCGTTCCAATTTTCTTGTGCCCGCTTAATTTTCTCTTTCGAACTTGAAACAAAGTTCCAGAATATTTGCTTTTGTTGTGGGTAAGCGGCTCCACCCAACACAACAAAATGGCAATCTTCAAGTGCCGTGAGTTGAATTTCCCTTGAGGCTTCGAAGATGACAACCTGATGCTGAGTGATTGGCTCACTGTTTAGCTGCCCACTTCCACTGACCATGTATATGGCGATTTCCTGGTCTTCTGATTGAAACTGAAACTGTTTTGCAGACTTCAAGTTAACGTTGAGCAAAGTCGCTTTGCGAGAAAATGAAACTGGTGAGGTGAGGTTTTGATACTGGCCCAGAATGACCTCAACTGATGGATTCTGGATTTTTGGAATTTGATCGCTTTTGAAATTCAAAAATTGCGGGTCACAATCTTCTTCTTCATCTGGAAGTGCCACCCAAAACTGCAGCCCATGAAAATCTGTGACGCCATCCACTCCCCGCTCAGAATGGGAGACGCCGGATCCTGCCACCATCCAATTCACATCCCCAGGAACAATCACCTGATCACTGCCGAGACTGTCTTGGTGTCGGACTTTTCCATTGAATAAATAAGTGAGAGTCGCAAGTCCAATATGAGGATGGGGGCCAACATCTGTTGTTTTACTTTCATCATAGGTCACGGGTCCCATATGATCTAAAAATAAAAAAGGTCCGACCATTCGTTTTTTTGCTGTTGGAAGTACCCTTCGAATCGGAGTTCCCATGAGATCCATGGGCTTTGAATGATAAGAGATCATGTCATTCTCACTTTTCTTTTTTAATTTTTTTTATCACTTTCGAAATGACCTTGGATTTTTTCTTCTCGATGGCTGCCAATTGTTTATTGGATTTTCTTTCGATGTAGGAATTCTCGGCTAAGTACTTTTTGTAATTATCGAAGGACTCTTCAGTTAATTCACCTAGTTCGACGGCCTTTCGGACCCGACATCCAGGTTCGGTGTCATGTTTGCAATCTGAGAATTTGCATCCTTTGACAAAGTTTTCAATATCATCAAACAGATCACTTCCCAGATCTGTTTCAAAGCTGAGGGATCTTAACCCAGGTGTATCCAAGATCCATGCCCCCGAAGGCAAATGATGAATGGATCTGGAAGTTGTCGTATGTCTGCCCCGGCTGTCGGATTCCCTGACACTTTGAGTTTCTAGTACTTTTTCGTTCATTAAAGCATTCACCAAAGTGGATTTTCCAACACCTGAAGAGCCTACAATTCCAATTGTAAAATGCGGCTGAAAAATCTCACTTAATTGTTCTAAACTTTTTTCATCGAAACTTGAGATCACATGCACTTGAGTCTCTGGAAACCGAGTTTGAACTTTGATTTTAAATTCTTCAGGATTAGTCACTAAGTCTAATTTTGTGAGCAAGACGACAGGCTTGATCTGACAATTGAGGGACATGGAAATGTAGCGCTCGATTCTATTCAGATTAAAATCATCATTCAAAGAGCATGCAATCAGTAAAGAATCCAGGTTGGCTCCTAAAGATTGATAACCCTGTCCGCCCGCTGCTTTTCTTTTTAAAAGTGATTTTCGGTCCACCACATTTTCGACAAACAACCATTCACCCGGTTGCATCCGACCCGTCACCCAATCTCCAACGATGGGCTTTTCGAGGGAATCTAACTTTAAAAACTGAGAACTCAGCTTGGCTTGAATATCTTGGCCTTGATCATCTCTGACCACCAGGGCATTTCTGTGGTCTTCCACGACTCGGTACTTCTGTTCATTGCTCAAACGATTTTTCCAATCTGTTTAAAAAAGTCCGATCACTTGTCCATCAGAGTTAATATCAATTTTTTCTGCGGACGGGATTTTAGGAAGTCCTGGCATTGTCATAATATCGCCACAAATGGCCACGATAAATTCAGCCCCTGCCATCAGCCTCAGTTCTCGAATATTCACCGTGTGCCCAGTGGGTGCTCCACGTAACATTGGATCCGTCGAAAACGACGACTGGGTCTTTGCAATACAAATTGGAAAGTGTCCGTAGCCATCTTGTTGGTACTTTTCAAGTTGGGCTCGCACTTTGCTCGATGCCGAGATTTCTTTAGCACCGTAGATTTTGGTCGCTACTTTTTTAATTTTTTCCCAAAGTGGGTCTGTATCTTCGTATACAAATTTAAAGTTTGATTTCTGTTTGGGGGATTCCAATTCTTGAACCACAGCCTGAGCCAAACTTTCAGCACCTTTGCCACCTAAAGACCAATGTTCAGCTATGATGAGCGGAGTATCGAGTGCTGAAGTTAATTTTTTTAGAAGCTCGATTTCTGCAGGTGTATCAGATACAAAACGATTCAATGAAACCACACAAGGAAGTCCGTACTCATTTTTTATATTGTGCACATGCTTCTTTAAATTTTCGAAACCAAGTTCAATGGCTTTTAAATTTTCATTCTTCAAGTCAGCAACTTCCACGCCACCGTGAAACTTGATCGCACGGATGGTTGCAACCAAAACAGCTAACGAGGGTCTGAGGCCCGATTTTCTGCATTTGATATCGATGAACTTCTCTGCCCCAAGATCTGCACCAAATCCTGCTTCCGTTACAACGTAGTCCGCTAACCCCAGAGCCATACGCGTGGCCATTACGGAATTACAACCATGAGCGATATTAGCGAAAGGTCCACCGTGCAACAGAGCTGGATTGTTTTCTAAAGTTTGAACAAGATTTGGTTTAATCGCATCTTTTAATAAAACCGTCATGGCTCCGTGGGCTTTTAAATCTTTAGCTAATATTGGTTTTAAATCTGCAGTGTACCCGCAAACAATATTTCCTAATCGAGTTTTTAAATTTTCTAAAGAATCCGCTAAACAAAGTATAGCCATCACCTCAGAGGCCACAACAATATCAAAACCATCTTCCCTGGGGTAACCGTTTGCTGGCCCACCTAAAGATTGCGTGATACTTCTCAAGGCCCGATCATTCATATCTAAAACTCGGCGCCAGGTGATGCGCCGTTGATCAAATTTTAAAGAATTTCCATGATGAATATGATTATCAATCATCGCGGCTAACAAATTGTTTGCCAATTGAATGGCACCGAAATCCCCGGTGAAATGAAGATTAATATCTTCCATGGGAACCACTTGAGCATAACCACCACCGGCAGCCCCGCCCTTCATTCCAAAAACAGGCCCAATGGAAGGTTCCCGCAAACAGATCAAAGTCTTTTTCCCAATCAAATTAAGAGCGTCACCTAAACCCACAGTGGTTGTGGTTTTTCCCTCGCCAGCAGGTGTGGGACTGATCGCCGTAACTAAGATCAGCTTGCCTTGAGTTTTAGAATTTGAGTTCACATTCACAATTTTTGCTTTTGTATGCCCGTAGGGTTCAATTTGCTCTTCAGTCAAACCGAGTCTGTCATGAGCGAGCTTTGAAATTTTCATCAGACTAGTTGATTGTGCAATTTCGATATCTGATGGAACGGGATTTTTAATCATCAATTAAAACCCATACATGTAAGTCACACCAATGAGCGGAATGACCACATCATTTTCAAGCGTGTCTTTCATGTACTCATCAAGTTCTCGGTTGGCAGCATCCAAAACAGCTTGTTGAACAGGCCCTGTCACATCTCTGTCTAAATTGGTGTCAGACTTGATGGGTTTCATGATTCCACCGGTCACAATTAAAATCATCTGAGGTTGAAGCTCCCATTGATAACCCACTCTCAAAACTAAATTCTCAAGCTTTCCTTCGATATCATAAATGTTGCCGCCACCAGGAAGCGTAATTCCACTGACTGCCTCTGCGATGACTGCACCAGTCACTTGTCCATCACCCGATATGGAGCTGTAAGCAATATCTGTTAGCCAACCTGCTTTCAAATCTTGTTGATAGCCCAGGGCAATTTCAAAGTGAGTAGCATCTTTCAGACTTTCAGAGACGATTTCCCCTGTGGCTGAATTGTAATAACCTTGTGATTCTGCCAGATCATTCATGGAATCAGTAAAGGCGGGTATGAACTTACCAACACGAATCCGAGTGTAAATATTTTGTTCAGGAAATGCAGCTTTACCGTCTAAAGACCATCCAATAGGAAATTCAGTGCCCAGACCTGCAGAAAACTCGACTGCGAGTACCAGCCATGGAAATAGAAAAGTGAAGACAAATATTTTTTTCATTCAAAAAATTCCTTACTTCTTTGGTAGCTTATCATTATCACTCAAAAGCATTGTATCTAGAACAGCTTTTGATTCGTATTGTTTTTGAGATTTAAATCCACGCAACTTTTTCGTAGGATTTTCTTTTCGCTCGAGTTGCTCTGTTGTATCGACTGTCACAGGACCAAAACATTTCACCTGGCAAGAAAGCCTTCGCCCATCGATGTAGTAGCTATTGCCAATCAAGCTAAGCTCGGCTTTACCTGGCTTATTGATATTATTTTCACCCTCGACAATTTTGATTCGGCATTCAGCGCAGGAAGGCACGCCTTTGCAGATGGAATGAATATGAATGCCATTTTCAGCTGCCAGATGCATCACACTTTTATTTGTGTTTACTTCCACTTCGATATTTTGTGGAACAAATTTGATTTTCATTTAAATCACTTTCACTTTCAGAAAATGCTTCTTGCCCGCTTTTAGCAAAAAGGAATCTCCTACTTTTAAATCCAATTTAAATTTTTTATCTTGAATTTTTTGACCATCGATTTGCACTCCACCACCTTCAATCAATCGTGTGGCTTCAGAATTTGAAGCACAAATTTGAGCCTTCACCATGATTGAAGCAAGCGAGACTTGGCTTTCAGCTTGAACTTCGAAGTCTTTCACTTCATCAGGCAAACCCTTTTGTGCAAACACTCGATTGAATTCGTCTTCAGCGCCTTGAGCTGCAGACAAAGAGTGAAATCGTTGCACAAGGAATTTAGCCAGATTCACTTTCACGTCCCGTGGATGTTTGGCTCCGCTTTGAACATCGCTTTTCAACTGAGCAAGTTCTTGAGGTTTAATGTCAGTTAATAATTGGTAATACCGATACATCAGCTCATCAGAGACACGCATGGTTTTGCCAAACATATCTTTTGGCGAATCCACGACGGAGATATAATTGTCCATGGACTTCGACATTTTGTTCACGCC
>CAZPBD010000085.1:8186-9513 GCA_964584655.1 uncultured Pseudobdellovibrionaceae bacterium
CATCAGCCATTTTGAGTTATAAACAATTTCTGTTTTTTCAGGATCTAAAATTTTAAAAATCTGGCTGGCGTAAGTTTTTGCATTTTCTTCGATTTCTTCGGTCGTGAGCAAAGGTCTTGTGGCGTTTCTTCCAGAAGGATCTCCGATCAGAGCTGTAAAATCTCCGATCAGAAATTGCACATGATGTCCGAGCTCTTGAAAACTTCGAAGTTTATTAATCACCACAGTGTGACCCAAGTGAATATCAGGCCGAGTGGGATCTGCACCAAACTTAACCTTAAGTGGTTTTCCCTTTTTTAATTTTTTGAGCAAATCTGCTTTCGAAATTAAATCATTGGCACCAAAGCTTAAAATCTCCAATTGTTCTTCTGCAGAAATCATCTGGCCATCTCGACAGCACGAGTTTCACGAAGAACTGTGACTTTCACTTGTCCTGCCTGTGGCAATTCACGCTCGATCTTTCGAACGATATCTCGAACGAGCATTGTGGATTGATCATCAGTCACACGAGAAGATTCAACCATCACACGCACTTCACGACCCGCTTGCAATGCGTAGGTTTTAAGAACTCCGTCAAAACTATTGCCGATACTTTCCAGTTCCTGCAGACGATTGAGGTAATTGTCCATCTGAGGACGTCTGGCGCCCGGACGAGAATTTGACAACAGATTCGCTGTTTGAACAATCCAAGCTAAAGTGGTTTGAGGTTTTTCTTCATCATGATGAGCACGAATCGCGTGACAAACTTCATCAGATTCTCCGTACTTTTTAGCAGCTTCAGCACCTACGAAAGAGTGTGAACCTTCCACTGTGTGCTCGACGGCTTTACCAATGTCGTGCAAAAGACCCGCACGTCTTGCAATTTTAGAGCTAATTCCAATTTCAGAAGCGATAAGTCCTGCGATATAAGCCACTTCTAAAGAATGATTTAAAAGATTCTGCGCATGACTGCTTCTGTACTTCAGACTTCCTAGTAGCCGAATCAGTTCGGGATGAAGTCCTGTGATTCCAAGTTCAACCACGACCCGGTCGCCCTCTTCTTTGATAGATTTCATAATTTCTGTTTTTTGTTTTTCAGCCACTTCTTCAATTCGAGCAGGATGAACACGTCCGTCTTCCATCAACTTTTCGATGGTGCGCTTTGCAAGTTCTCGTCTGATGGGATCAAAGCCTGAGATCACAACAGCTTCGGGCGTGTCATCCACAATCAGATCCACGCCGCAATGGGCTTCTAAGGTTCTGATATTTCGACCCTCACGGCCGATGATTTTGCCTTTCATCTCGTCACTGGTGAGAGACATCACAGAAACAGTTCGCTCTGAAGTGT
>CAZPBD010000086.1:0-9155 GCA_964584655.1 uncultured Pseudobdellovibrionaceae bacterium
TTTTGGCAGTTATCATCGGGCTCGAAAGTGTGTTGAGCACAGAGTGAAAAGTTACGAACGTCACTTTCTTCTGATACTCTCTCACGCCATTCTAAAACTGTTAGAGGCCTTCGAGGTTCGATGGCAGGATCTAAAACGTAAACCATTTTTCCAACACGGTAGATGGGAGCTACGTGATACCACCAACGAACCACGTTTCCAGGTGCGTTTTTTGTTCGAACGGATAAGTCACCAAACACAAATAATTTTGAAGTGGGAGGCATTCTTTTTTCTTTAATGAAATTGGTCATTAATTCTGCGCGGACAAAACAGCCGTCGTCGGGGTAAAGCCACGAAATTCTTCGCTGACTGATCGGAGAGCGGTGGTTTGTGATGAAACGTGTGTCTCGAACATACTTAAAAATCGTCATCAGATCTTCATTATTTTTAAGATCATAGACAGAACCGAAATTAATCAAAGTCAGATCCTTTAAAGAATCGTAAGCCGTAGGTCCCCGAGCTTGAGTTTGAAAGTCAGGTAGAGTTCTGGCCCGGGCTTGTTTCCAGGATTCCCGTGGACCGCGAGTCGCTGACGGAGCTGCCATCGAAACCGAGGCTGTCGACAAAACTAAGAAAAGACCTAAAAAGAAATTGATCATAAAACCACCCTTGTTCTTAAACTTCGTTCTAATTTTTGAATTTGATCTGAAAGCTCTTTATAATTTCGAGTTTCTACATCCATGACAAGATAACCAATATTTTCATCAGTGCTTAAGGATTGTGCGCTGATATTGGCTTTTGCCCGGGAAACGAGACCATTGATTTCACCCAGCACGCCCGGCTCATTTTTATGAATGTTTAAAATTCTTTTCACACCGGAGCTTTTTTGTAAATCCACCTGCGGAAAATTCACACTTCCTAAAGTTGATCCGTACTGCAAAAACTTACGAAAACTATCTGCAACTTCCACCCCAATAGCATACTGCGCTTCTTCCGTGCTGCCACCAATATGTGGAGTTAGAATGACGTTTGGAATATTTTGCAATGGGGATTTAAATTTCTCTTTGTTGCTGGCTGGCTCTTCTGGAAATACGTCGATGGCACAGCCTGCCAGGTGGCCCGATTTCAAGGCTTGAACCAGATCATCAATTTCGATGACTGTGCCCCGAGAGGCATTAATCAAAAATGAGCCCTTTTTCATCAGCTTCATTTCTTTTTTCGAGATCATGTTTAAAGTTTTTGGAGTTTCAGGAACATGCAAAGTCACAAAATCAGCCACTTCTAAAACGTCTTCCAAAGATCGCATTGATTTTGCGTTTCCAAGGGGCAATTTTTTTATGATGTCATAAAAAACCACATGCAGTCCCATGCTTTCAGCAAGAACTGACAACTGACTTCCGATGTGCCCGTAACCGATGATGCCAAGAGTTTTTCCTCGCACTTCAAAGGACCCATTCGCAGATTTAACCCAGGCCCCGAGGTGACTTTGGGTATTTCGATCACCCAGCTGTCTCGAAAGCGCGATCATTTCTGCAATCACAAGTTCCGCGACTGATCTGGTGTTCGCATGGGGAGCATTAAAAACAGGAACTCCTAATTTTTTAGCAGTGTTCAAACGAATTTGATTTGTTCCAATACAGAAAGCGCCGATGGCCACCAGGTGGGGATTGGCTTTTAGAACCTCATCGGTGATTTCAGTTTTGGATCGAATTCCAATGGCTTCATACTTTGGTAAAAGTTTGAGCAAGTCCTTTTCCGAAGGTGCTTCTTTGATGAGATCCACTTGGAAGCCTTCTTTTTCGAGGCGTTCAGCGGCGACAGGATGTATGTTTTCGACTAAAAGAATTTTCAAAACTATTGCCCCCCAGCCTCAAGTTTCAAATGTGAAATGATCCTAATGGCTGGCCCTTTGAGGTGCGACCAATGACTGATTGCGCAATCAAGAATTAACTTAATCTGCAAAATTGCCCCCATGCGATATTCCTTCCTAAATGCCTCAGACAACTCGACAATCAGCATCTATGAATTCAAAACAAGAATTTTGTCTGCTTTTTGTCGATGACGACCCTCTTCTGCATCAATCACTCAAAATGATTGCACCTGCTCATTGGCGAGTCATCAGCTGCCAAAATCCAGATCTTGTTCCTTACGGTCAATTTTTTCATTTGGCCATGGTCGATATGCATTTGACGAAAAATTCAAAAAATCCCGAAGGCCTTGAGGTCATTAAAAAATTAATCGAGTCCCAACCCATGCTCGAGATTGTCGCAGCCTCTGGCGACTGGAGCCGTGACCTGATGGAGTCAGCTTTAAAAGCTGGGGCTCAAAAGTTTTTAGGTAAACCTTGGCAGGTCAATGAAGTTCATTTGATTTTAGAAAAAGCAGAAGCTCTTTGGAATCTTCGGCATGCTGGTCAAAATAAACGAAAAACTGTTTGGATCGGAAATTCAACAGCTTCTCAAGATCTAAAAAGAACACTGTCCAGACTGAAAGGCGAGACCACACCTGTTCTTGTCGAGGGCGAAACTGGCACTGGAAAAGAAGTGGTCGCACGAATTTTGCACGAACAAGAACCTGCGAGACCCTTTATTGCGATTAATATTTCAGCCATTCCTGACAATCTTTTTGAAAGTGAAATGTTTGGTCACGTCAAAGGGGCTTTCACTGGAGCCGATCAGAACAAAATGGGATTGATCGAAGCCGCTCAAGGTGGAGACTTATTTCTAGATGAGATCGAAGAATTTCCGCTGGTTCATCAAGCCAAGCTTTTACGATTTTTAGAATCCGGCGAAATTCGAAAAGTGGGGGCTAAAGATAGCTTCAAAGTTCAAACTCGACTGATTGCAGCCAGCAATAAGCCCATCGAAAGCTTAGTCAAAGCGGGATCCTTCCGAGAGGATTTGTTTTTTCGGTTGGCATCCACTCGGATTCAGTTAACACCGCTTCGTCAACGACTTGATGACTTGAACGAACTTTCTCATTTTTTCCTAGAGTTACAAAAGCCCAGACAAAATAAAACGTGGACCGAAGATGGCCTCGAGGTACTGCAATCTTATCCCTGGCCCGGCAATGCTCGTGAACTGAAAAGACTTTGTGAGCAGTTGGCACTCACTTCACCCTTGCCGATCATTCGTGCAGAGGACGTCAAGCCTTGGCTCTCTCCCCGCTCGGTCAGCTCTCCAACGACAAATGTGGATTATTCCTTGGGACTGACTCAAATCGTAGAAAATTTTGAAAAGCAAATCTTAGAAAATTACTTAAAATCTGAACCTGATGTTGAAAAAGCGGCCGTGGCTTTGCAGATCTCAAAATCTAATCTTTATAAAAAAATAAAAGATTACAGCATTAAATTGAAAGGGGATCATTAGTGGAGAAAATTTTTCCTCTTCTTTATGACCAAAATTACCGCGAAACAGTTTTGATTGTTTTGTCCGTCCTGTTTGTTTCTGGAACACTTTTATTTTTCCTGCGTAAAACTGGATATTATTTTATTTCTGCATGGGCCTCGATCAAGTCCTGGTTATTTGCAGCTCCGCTTTTATTTTTGGTTTTTGCCTTAGCTGATCCAGGCCCTTTGGTGGTACTCACATTGATCGCCATCTACGGTGCAAAAGCTTTTTTCCAAATCATCGGTATGTTTCACAGATCCTATTTCGTTGTGATCTGTTATTTGGGAATTCTAGCACTGGGACTTTGCAGCTACTACCAGCGCATCGAATTTTATAATTTGATGCCCATGATGGTTTTGGGACTGAGTTGCTTGGTTCCGTTGGTTCGTAACAACTATAAACGCATGATTCAGTATATCTCGATCACTCTACTCAGCTTTATCTTCTTGGGTTGGTCATTTATGCATTTGGGTTTGATTTATTACTTCCCCAACGGAATTTACCAGATCATGTATCTTCTGATCTTGACGGAATTTTGTGACAACACCAACTTGGCCATCGGTCGATATTTTAAAGGCTATCGATTGTTACCCAAAATTGATCCCAAACGAAGTGTTGTTTCCACTTTGATTTCAATCTTACTGACTTTGTTTTTAGCAGGAGCCATGAGACAACTTCTTCCTGATCAGTCCGAAAAATATTGGTTAGCTGCTGGGATTGTGGCTGCCTTCGGTGGTGTCATCGGGGATTTGGTGATGAGTGTGGTCAGGCGAGATGCAGGTGTGAAAATCGTGGGCCCTTTCATTATTGGTCGAGGTGATTTTTTACAGCGCATGGATCGATTGATTTTTGTAGCTCCGATTTACTATCTCGTCATGAAGGTTTTGGTGCAGGATGCGTGATTGGTCCTTTGAAAACGAACAGTGGACAAAGCTTCCCACTTATTTAAAGCACCTGCCGCTTTTTACTCGTCACTTGGATATGACCAGTCTTTTCTTTCGTTTTATCTGGTCGCTGTATTTACAGGAATTTGTATTTAAAACCTACATTCAACTCAAAGTGGTCGGCCAAAGTTTTCATGAGCTTCATAAAACTCACCCCAAGCTTTTAATCATTTCCAATCACGCCAGTCACTTGGATGCGACCAGTATCGCCGCTGCCATTCCGAAAAGATATTGGCTGGATCTTTATATCGCTGCAGCTAAAGATTATTTTTTCTCGAATCCCTTTTTTACTTTTTTTTCTCAGCATTGTTTAGGTGCCATTCCTATCGATCGAAAAGATCGTAAGGGTGAAGCTATCAATTTAATCGTTCGTCTGCTGACAGAGCTGGACCGCATTTGGCTGATTATTTTTCCTGAGGGCACCAGATCTAAAGATGGAAAAATTCAAGAGTTCAAACGTGGGGTCAGTTTGTTTTCTGAAAAAACACAGACGCCCATTTTGTTTTTGTACATCGATGGAAATTCAAAGCTGATGCCGAAGGGTCGCAGCTGGGCCCGGCCTGGGAAACTGACAGTTTTTGTTGGGCCCGTTCATCCCCCAGGGCCCATTGAACTTGTTTCAGAAGCTTATAAAAAATGGGTTGTCACCGTTTCACCAAATGCCTACGCAGATGAAAATCAAGGGGTTGAATCATGATGCAAGTGGAATCAAAAAAGCTGAGTATTTCGGGTTATCAAATTTGTCCGTTGCCAACGGGGATTTTTGGACTTGATGGTGGTGCGATGTTTGGAACTGTTCCCAAAGTTCTGTGGGAAAAAAATATTCCAGCGGATGATAAAAATCGAATTCCTATGGAAGCTCGGGCTTTGCTTCTTAAAAAACCGGGCTGCAACATTGTGATCGACACCGGCAATGGTTCAGATTTTACACTTAAGTACGGCGAAAAATTGGGTGGAAAATTTAAAGAAATGTACAACATCGATCCCAACGGGCCCAGCCTACTAAACTCGCTGAAAAATCATGGACTGACTCCAGAAGATATTCACCACGTGATCCTCACTCATCTTCATTTCGATCATGCAGGCGGTGCCACCACCGAAAACTCAGGGGCCTTGGCTGCTACCTTTCCCAATGCCAAGTACTATGTGCAAAAGAAGAATTTAGAAACAGCTCAAAAACCAAACTTAAGGGAAAAGGCCAGCTACTTTGCAGCAAACTTTGAACCATTGTTAAATGCTGGCAGTCTACATTTGATCGACGGGGATCAAAAAGATTTACTTCCGGGCGTCAGTGTTTTGGTTTCGAACGGTCACACCGTAGGCCAACAAATCGTAAAAATTTCGGACCAAGAAAACACACTGTTGTATTGTGCGGATGTGGTCCCCACCAGCAGCCACATTCGCTTGGCTTGGGTGATGGGATATGATTTGAATCCCATGCTTCTCATTGAAGAAAAACAAAAGTGGTTGGAACTTGCAGCGAATGAAAAATGGTATTTGTACTTTGAGCATGATCCTTTTTGTGATGCGGCCCTGATTGAAAAGCAGGGCTCAGACTTTGCAGTCTCTCAAAGACTTCATTTATGATCTTTGATTTTGTACGGAAACTGAAAGACAGTGAACTCAGACTTGTGGCAGCGGCACTGGCCTTCTCGACTGTGCTTTCGATGATTCCATTCTTAGCTCTGACATTTTCCATCTTCCAATCCTTCGGTGGTCTTGAAAGCTTAGTACCTAAAATCCAAGGCTTTTTCTTTCGATACTTCAAAGAGGCCTTCGGACAAGAGGTCCTCAGCTTTGTGAAGCTCTTACTCGACAAAATTAAACCCAACACGCTGGGACCTGCGGCGGCGATCTTTCTGATTTTGACTAGCATGCGATTGCTGCAGGACATGGAGTATGGAATCAACCGAATGTGGCATAAAACCCCGAGCCCACTCTATCGCAGGTGGTTGATGGCTTGGGCGTTCATGATCCTCATTCCTGTCGCGCTTGCTCTTTATGCAGGCCTACGTTCCATGGAGACCCTGAGGCCTTTTATTAAGAATTACAGAGGACTGCTGGATAGCACATTGGTTTTTGTCGGATTGTTTTCGATCTACAAATGGATTCCCGTTTCAAAGGTGCAGACGTCCAAGGCGATTTATGGGTCCCTTATCGCGGGATTTGGTCTGATGGCATTGAAAGGTTCTTTTTCGTACTTGATGAAGACTTTCTTTATGATTAATAAGATCTACGGATCCATGGCAGCCATCCCGCTGTTCCTGCTCCATATTTTATTTTTTTGGTACGTTGTCTTGATCGGTGCTGCGTTTGTCGCCAGCCTCCACAAAACAAAGGCCAGTTGAAATCGAGGGCTTAAATGAAATTTGCCGCCACACTACTCTTCTTTTACGGGGCGGCAGTTTTTGCCAACGCTCCTGATATCAAAACTCTTTCCAGTCAGATCCCAGCTGGAAAACTGCAATTGGAATTTGTGTTGAAATTAGCCATCCAAAAGTCTTCATCGTTTAAAGCTTTGCAAACAACAGCGATGGAGTCCGAAGCCACACTTCTCGGATCAGAGGAACGTTATGATTGGACGCTGCTAGCTGACTACTCTTACACAGACCAAGATAAAGATACTCTGACTCCGTTTGAGCCTGGAAAAATTAAAAAAGATAATTACAGCCTTGGTGTTAGAAAGTTTTTTTCCACTGGTACTGCTTTTGAAACAAAGTGGGGAAGATCTTTTAATCAAATTGAATTTCGTGATCCCACCATTCAGGTTCCCAATTACGAAGACGCTCTTAGCTTTAACTTAAAACAAAGTCTGTGGGCTGATTCGTTTGGTGTTTCATCAAGGGCTCAGCTACGGGCTGATCAATTGGCCAGCCAATCCTTAGGGCATCAGTATAAAATCAATCAGCAAAACTGGGCTTTGAATTTAATAGATCTCTATCACCGAGCTTGGTTCAGTCAGCGACAAGTGATTGCTGCGCAAGAGAGTGTGGCAAGAAGAAAAAGACTTTTGGGCGTGACTCAAAGTAAATATCAAAAGGGCACCACTGAAAAACAAGATTATCTTCAAATTCAAGCGGCCAGCCTGAGCACTGAAAATCAATTGTCCCAAGCAGATGCGGCCTTAAATGAAGTTTGGCGCTACCTTGTGATCAGTCTTGATCTTCCCGATAGTTTTTTGCAAATCCCTGCAGACAAAGTTCCCATGGGGCTCAGTGATAACTCTCAACAGGCTTTCGAGCTTTGTAGTCAACCGGTGGACTATGCAAAAACCTTTGAAGTTTTGAAAGCGGAAGCTGATAGAAAGTCTTCAGAGGAACAGTTAAGTTCTTCAAGCCATCAGGACAATCCAAAGCTAGAATTAATTGCGGGTTACAATACCAACGGAATCGCCTCCAGTCAGAACCGAGCTCAAAGAGAAAACTTAGAGCAGGATTTTCCATCTTGGAATGTGGGCTTGCAGCTCGAATTACCATTGGGACAATCGGGCTCAAAATCTAGAAAATTGCGGGCTTTGTCGAACGAGCTCAGATCCCGCACTGGTTTTCAGACGGCTTTGGATGATAAAAAAATTGAAGTGCTGACAGCCTGTGAAAAATTGAAGAAAGCAAAAGCTGAGCTACAAAACACAGAAACTTCATTTAAAAATCAGCAAGAGCGTCTTGAACTTGAAGAGCGAAGATTTCGTTTAGGTCGAACCAGCACATTCAGTGTGATTCAAGCTGGTGATGATAAGTCCCAAAGCGAAATTAACTACAACCAAGCCCAGGTCGATTACCGAGCTGCTTCTTGGAAAGTCCTCAGCGCAACATCTCAACTTTATCAAATCGTTGAAGATTGGAAAAAACAGCCATGAAGAATATCATTGGATTTTTCGTCAAAAATGCTTTGTTTGCAGATCTAATTTCAATTTTTTTGATTTTCATCGGAATTTTTGCAACGACTCAGATCCGCAGAGATGCCTTTCCCAATATCAACTTTGATACAATTACGATCACAACTTTCTATGCGGGTGCTTCCGCTGAAGAAATGGAAAAGTTGATTACTAATCCCATCGAGCAGGATTTGCAAGAAGTGGACGGAATCAAGAAACTTCAATCTGCAAGCACTGAGGGCAGAAGTTATATCATCGTACAACTAGATCCAGATCAAACCATAGAGCAAGAAGCGAAGGATGACATTAAGTCAGTGATTGATCAAATCACGATCCCTTCAGAATCTGAGGATCCTAAAGTTTTAACTTTGGAAACCAAGCAGCAGCCCATCATGCAAGTGGCAATTTCGGCTGACATTTCACCTATTGAACTTCGTGAAACTGCCAAGTTTCTCGAGAAGAAAATTGAAGCTGTCAGCGGTGTTGCCAGAGTTTCCTTTGTTGGTTTGCAAGATCTTGAAATTCGCGTGGCGGCTGATCCCAAAAAACTAAAAGAAAAATCTGTATCACTTGATGAAGTCATCAATGCTCTCAGAGCACAAAACACATCAATCCCTGCCGGTACATTGGATCCTGATCCGACCAGTGAAGTAAAAGCGGAAAAAATTGTTAGAACCATCGGAGAATTTAAATCTCCAGAGGACGTGGCTAAAACTGTGATTCGTGCGAACGACATTGGTCAAGCTGTCACCGTGGGACAAGTGGCCCGGGTCTTTTATGATCTCGAGAAACGGACAACGATTAATAAATCAGATGGCCAAGAAACCATCCGATTGACGGTGATTAAAAAAGAAAAAGCAGATGCCATTAAGCTTGTGGATGAAGTTAAAAAAGTGGTTGAAGAATTTAAATCCACCACAAAAATTGCTGGGTTCAATCATCAATATATTGATGATGCTTCCAAGTATA
>CAZPBD010000087.1:0-9140 GCA_964584655.1 uncultured Pseudobdellovibrionaceae bacterium
TCCGCCGTTGTTTCCGCCGCCGTTGTTTCCGCCGCCGTTGTTTCCGCCGCCGTTGTTTCCGCCGTTAGAGTGGCCGCCATTATTACCGCCGCCAGCGTTACCGTTGGATCCGTCGTTACCTTGATTGCCGGGCCCAGTGTTACCAACGCCATTGCCGGAGTTGCCTGTGCAGAGGTTGGGATTTTTTGAGCAATCAAATGTGTTACCAGAATTTGAGTTCCCGTTTGAACCGCCACCGCGAGGGGTAGGCTTTTGAGTTGCGTACGCTGGTAGTGCACCAACGAACAAAATAGTGGCAAAGACTGTAACCAGTCTTGAGGTAAAGGTAATCATCCAACGACTCCTAAAAGATTAATATTTAAACTTTATAAGATTAAAGCTTACTCAGTTTTTGTAATGCTGAGCGGTGGGTATAGTTCATTTCTAAATCCATTTCAATACGTCTTCTTTGGACTCATAGGGGAAATTGAGTTTGACAGTGACAAAAATTGGTGTCAGCCAAAGTGACACGAATTAAGTGTTGGGATTAGATAATAGGCTTAAGTTATCAAATTGTATGATCAATCCAGCGTTCGTTTCGTGCTTAATGGAGTCCACAAACTGGCTTCGTTCGAGGTGAAAATCCACAAACTCCGACAAAATACCGCATCTATTGTGAGTTTATTTTGTAAAAAAAGTTAAAATCAGTTTGGCCAATTTGAAAAAATGACTGCGCAGAATTCTGACAGGTGAAGTTTAAGAATTGATTTTCTATAAGCAACTGATCAGGAACTGGGGGGTTTCAAATGCGCGGAATTCTAATTCTCATTCAAATTTTATTTATTTCAGTTTTGGCTCAAGCAGCTGGCGTTTGCCAGTACGACTCAAAAGATTACGACAGTGCCGGTTTTGGAATTCCTCACAGAGCTGGCTTTTTTATTAAGGGTCGATTTGGTTGCGTTTATAAGTGCGAGTGTCCTAACGGATCCAAGTGGAAAGTGACTCATGTGCTTGAAGAAAAACACTTTGACCTGGCCATCATGTCAGAAAAAACCGGCGGGCCAAGTGCAGCGAAGTGGTTCATTTGTCCCATGTCTGTGGACCCCAGCACCTGGAAAGCTCACCGTGATGAAATCGGACACATCCTTTATTATTCAGTGGATTCAAACTACAAACCATTTCCCGCAGCCTACATGAAGAGCAGTCCGCAGTTTCAGAAGTGGACGACAGAGTCTTGTGGTGTTCGCTAATTAGCACTTAGCGTTAGCAAGGGGAGAGTTGTCAGCCTACTGAGAGGCTGCTATTAAATGAATTCTGCATCTGATCCCTTAGCGCAGTTGGTAGCGCGTTTCCTTGACATGGAAGAGGTCACTGGTTCGAGTCCAGTAGGGATCACCAATTTTTTCAATACTTTACATCAATTTCGTTCAGTTATTTTTTTGATCCAATTTAAATTAAAAAAAATTTAATTTAAAGTTTGCCTGAATTGCCGTAAGTGGCTAATCATAATAAATATGAAAATTTCTAGTATTTATTTGACTCCCATTATAAATGCGGGTCTGACAGCCTTGCTCGTCATCACCTTCTCGGTTGTTTATTACTACACAGATCAGGATCACGTGAGATCAGAAAATCAGTTGATCGTTCGTGCGGTGGCCCAGAATATTGAGGCCTCGCTTGAGGCTCGTGTGCGAGCACTTAAAATTTTGGGCCGCTCTGAGCTCAATACCAAAAAGCACAATCATCCAGAATACGAAAAAACGGCTCAAAGTTTGTTAGATCTATATCCGGATGTTCAAGCCATCAACTGGGTGAGCCGTGATGGGATTATAGAAAAGGTTTTTCCACCAAGCGCCAACCAAGCAGCGCTCAAAAAAGACCTGCTCCACCATGAAGAAGTCATGGAGTACTTGCAAGATTCTAAGCAGACCCGCCAAGCCTACGTAAGTCATCGATTGATGACTTACCAAGGAGTTTCCGCCTTCACTGTCTACGTCCCCATTTATTTCGAAGATCATCTTAAAGGATGGCTAAATGGTGTCTTTCGGATCGACGAATGGATTAAGAAATATTTGAATGAACAAGATTGGAATCAAGTTAGAATTAAAATCGAATGGGACTCAAAATTTAGTGAGCCCCTGTCGCTTGGGCCTGCTCATGTGGATTTTATATTAACTGAAAATATTCAAATTCAAAATCAAAACCTAAAGTTTCATTTAGGTTTCCATCAAGAGTCAGATCAAAACCATATTCTGCGAACACAATTGATGATCTTTATTTTTGGATTCTTTGTGATCGGAGTCGTGTTCTATTTGAGCTTCCACAATTCTGTTCAAAAAAATAAACTACAAGTACTCAATTCCCATCTTGAGCTCGGGCACGTTTTGATAAGTTCTTTAACTCACGATATCGCAAATCCACTTTTTAGCTTGAAGCTTATACTAAAAAAATCTTTGTCGAGCGGATTGCCCATTGCAGATATCGACAAAGATAGAATTTCGACTTCACTGAAAGCAATTCAAGATATGCTTGATATGGGTAGAAGAATTCAAGGTGTTCGGCTGGGAAGTAACGAGCTGAAAGCTTCGCAAGTGGATCTCAAAGCCGCTCTCATGACTTCCATGGAGCTCGCCACAGAATTGGTCAAATCTAAAAATATCAAAGTGAATATGCCAGAATCACTTGATCCCATTTTTGTCCGAGCAGAGATCAAAAGTTTAAGTCACAATGTGATTCCCAATATTTTGACTAATGCAGTGAAATTTTCTCAAACAAATGGAGAGATTTTTATTTTCATTGAGCAGGATGCCGAGTATGTCCATGTTTACTTTGAAGATGAAGGGCTGGGGCTGTCGAGCGCAGAACTTCATAATACAGCTTGGAAAGTTCAAAATTCACAATTAGGGACAAGCGGTGAAAAAGGTTCTGGCCTGGGACTTTTGCAGGTCTCTTATTTTATGCAATTTTATGGCGGCACTTTTTCAATAGCGAATAAAGAGCCGCAAGGTGTTCGCGTTCGTTTGAGCTTTTTAAAAGGTTAATCTCAATTTGAGACAGTGAACGGTAATTGCAAGCAACACTCGTAAACCCGAGGTTGTTTGTATGAAAATAGTATTTTTAAGCCTAATCTTCTCTCTCTTGAGTACAGTTTCTTTGGCCCAAGAGAAAATGAACCTGGTCCAACAAATTGATGACTCGTCAATTCTGCTTGAACAGCTGAGTGGAGATCCCAAGAGGCTTGAAACTGAATTTCGCAATGTTTACCAGTTCTTATTTAATGTGGATCCAGAAAATTATGATATCCGCGAGTTAAGACGAAATACGAACCACATTGTCAATAAGTTAGCCGCACTCCGAAATTCAATTCGTAATCATATTGAATCGTGGAAATCTCAAGGAATTATGACAGCTCAGTTTGAAAAAGAACTAAGAGCCATGATCAGAGCCACTCATTATTTGACCGATTATGTGGCTGAAATTTCTATGGACAATCAGACAGTCGCAAAAGGTGAGAAAGCTAGAAAAGCTTTTTCTGCGGGTATGCCGTGGACAAACACCTTAGATGGCCAGCCGATGAGTTTCGAAAATTTCAAATCGGGTGATATCATTTTGATGCGCGGAGGATCTGCTGTCAGTGCCTCCATCGCACGAATCGCAGATCAAAAGTCAGTTTTCAGTCATGTGGCTATTGTTTATGTTGATGAAAAGACCAAAGAAAAGTTTTTGATCGAGTCTTTAATTGATTCTGGTGTGGTCATCAATCCACTTCAAAAAGCTCTCGAGGCTAGCGCTGCCCGTATGAGCTTGATTCGACCCGTGGATCAAGAGCTTGGTCGACGAGCGGCTAAAATTGGTTACGATTTGGTGATGGACTCTTTTAAAAGAGGAAAGCCATTCTTATATGACTTCACAATGTCTATGACAAAACCTGATATGAATAATCTCGACAACCTCAAGATGCCTTGCACGAAGGTCGTTTCTTGGTTCTATGACCTAGCAAGTGAAGGCAAAATGACAGTTCCCTATTTGCTAAGCCGAATGGATCCAAAAAATCGAACATTTTTAGAGCGATTACAAATCAGTGAACAAACAAAGGCGATTTTTGCACCAGGTGATATTGATCTTGAGCCCACATCTCGGTTCCAAACGATTGCAGAATTTCGAGAGCCTCAAAGAACAGCAGGTCTCAGAACTGATGATCTGATTTTTGATAAAATTTTTGAGTGGATGGAACGAGACGGGCTTGTCTTTAATGAACCATTAATCTTTAAGCTGATCGGTTCCACGGCTCATTATGCCTCTCACATTTCTGCAATCCGAAAATTAGCCCAAGTCCTTCACTTGGGAATTGCGCCTCATATGCCACCTGAGGTGATCTCGACTGTGATCATGCTTCAATTGATGAGAGATTCTGTTTTGAAAACCATTAAGCCTGAAATGGAAAAGTACCAAAGAGAAAAGGGATTTCCAGCCACACCAAAAGTAGTTTATTCATTGCTTGAGCAAACTTATAAAAAGAACCCGGAGCAATTGAAATTTTTGGTTAAACCAAATGGAGCAAAAACCTGCCGAGCTGCCACTTCGAATTAAATAAAATGTTTTTTGACCGCTGCGATGATTTTTTATCCCAGCGGAATCTGTAGCAAAAAACGAATGTGCCATCAGTGTGAGCGGTCGAAAACCTCCAAATTGCGAGGACTTGCGCGTCCCTTGCTTGCAATCTGTTCATTGTGCTTACCAATAGATTGACCGAATCACGTCTTCGCATTAAGACAGTCGTAAATTAACCATCCAACCAAATGCGGAGATTCAAAATGGCCAAGAAAGCTGCCCCTGTAAAAAAAGATGAAAACAAGGCAAAGCGAGTAAAAGTAACAGGTTTCGTTCCAATGAAACTAAAAGATTACACGATTTCTCAAAAATCATCTGGCCGATACGAAGTCGTCAATTCTAAAGGTGCAAATGTGAACGGTGCAGATAAAGTTAAGATTTTAATTGAAGCAAAACTTTTGAAGCCATCTTTGCCGAAGGCTGCAACTGCAGCTCCTTCCGAGACAACTGCTGAAGCTACTGTTTAATTTCGTTTCAAATTAAGTATTTAAAAAAGGCCCAGTTTGTTAAAAGCTGGGCCTTTTTTTTGGACCGTTTTCAATCGATCAAGCTTTGGGTGCTTGCAAGCGATTGGCTTAAGTAAAATTCCAATTCGCTGAACGGAATTCTTCTGTGCCCGCCCTCTGTAACATAACACTTTATTTGTCCGCGTTTGATTTCTCGACGAACGGTGTTCTCGGAAATGCTCATGTATGGGCTTAAAGCTTTGACGAATTCAGGCAATGTGAAGTCCTCATTTTCTGGCTTTTGTAAGGACTGTCGAAATGTGCTGGGGTCGGGGACCCATTTTTTTGAAGATTTATGATTTTCAATATAAACCCAAGATTGTTTAATTTTTTCTTTTAAATTTTCAAACCATTCATCGGAAATCTGCACATTTTCTGGGCTGGCAGAATTGGCAGAATTTTCGAATTCCAATTTCAAACTTGTCCAATGACCCAGATCCGGAATCGAAATGACGACGTCGTTCAGAACCCTTTTCAGAACCACTGGATAATCAAGAGATGACACTTTTAATTTTTTCATCGTTAAAATCTGCCATATCTGCCAGAAAATGCCACTAGGCTTTGGTCTAGTTATCTATGCACGATTAGCTAACTATTCTTGCGCAAATATCACAGTGTATTGTTTAATTATTTCGTTGACACATTTAGGTCAGGATTTTTAGTGCAAGATTTAGTTTTAACAAAAAATATTGAAGATATGACGATGCTGGGCTCGTGGATCTTTCAGAAGTCTGCAAAGACTCAAAAATATTACACGCGGGTGATGCGTGATTTTTTAAACTTTTATCCCGGGATTCGCCTGCCAGCTGTGGAAATCACGCATTTAGCACTTTTTTTAAAGGCCTACGGAAAACATTCAGATTCCACTCGAAATACCTACAAAAATGCCCTGTCTTCGTTCTTTAGTTTTGCGACGAAAGCAGGTTATTTAACTAGAAATCCAGCCTTAGCATTGGATAATTTAAAAACCCCTGACCGAATTTATTCAAAAGTTTTATCCCGCGAGCAGATCGAACAGATGATTTTAAAGGAGCCAAGTCCCCGCAATCAAATGATCCTGAAAATCTTCTATTTCACAGGCATTCGAGTCGAAGAGCTTTGTTCGCTGACCACAAGATCATTTCAAACCTCAGAAAATGGAATGATGATGATTGTGGAAGGAAAGGGCAGAAAGGTCAGATCCATTCATTTGCCGACTGATTTAGCTCAGCAGATTCAAGACTATATCCTGAATCTTGAATCTGAATTCTTGTTTACCAACCAAAGAAATACTTTTGGAGTTTTTCAGCCCCTATGTCATAGCCAAGTCTTTCGTATGGTAAAAGCAGCAGCAAAACGGGCTAAGCTTTCTGTGGCGCCTTCGCCCCATTGGCTGAGACATACCAGTGCCACCCATGCGATCGAGGCGGGTGCCCCTATTCACGTGGTGCAAAGATCACTGGGGCATGAATCCATCTCAACCACAGGAAAGTATTTAGATATCAGACCGAAGAGTTCTGTCGGAGACTATCTAGCTCCCATCGAAAGCAAAAAAACTGTGTCATAAATCAAGTCATTCGAAATGACATGAATTTGAATAAATTTATTTGCTCGCACCTTTGAATTAAATTCTGCTAGCTTCTGATTTGTGAAAATTGCAGTGATCGGCTCAGGGATCAGCGGCCTCGGCAGCTCTTTGATTTTGAGCCAAAGACATGAAGTCACTTTGTTTGAATCAGCTCATCGGTTGGGTGGACACGCTCACACAAGTCTGATTCAAGTGGATGATAAAAAAATACCAGTGGACACTGGTTTTCTTGTTTATAACGAGCTGACCTATCCTCATTTGACTCGGATGTTTCAATATCTCGGTGTTGAAACTGTGAACTCGGATATGTCTTTATCTATTAGTTGTCATGCTGACAATCTAGAATGGTCAGGGGATAATTTATCGACGGTTTTTGCACAGCCTAAAAACTGGTTCAATTTTAAGTTCTATAAGATGCTCATTCAGATCCTCAGATTTCACAAAAATGCTGAAAATTACAAAAAGACTTCTGCCAAAAATCGCTGGACCGTTGAAGAGCTTTTGACCCATGAAAATTACGGGGAAGAAATCAGAAATTGGTACATCTTGCCCATGATTGCAGCTATCTGGTCCACACCTGAGTCTGAGATGCTTAAATTTCCAGCTGAAACCTTTTTGACGTTCTTTCTGAATCATAAGCTCTTGCAAGTGAATGATCGGCCGCAATGGAAAACCGTTAAAGATGGCTCTGTGAATTACGTCGATCAAATCTCCAAAAGAATCCACAGCATTCGTTTGAATGATCCCGTGAAATCAGTGGAAGCCTTTGATCAATTTGTTAAAGTCAGCTCGGCCACTTTGGAAGCCCAATTTGATAAAGTGGTTTTTGCCACCCATGCACCGACCACCTTAAAGATGATTCAAAATCCAACACCCTTAATGACTCAAGTTTTGTCGCAGTTTGCAGTGACTGCCAACCATGCAAGTTTGCATCAGGATCAAAACTGGATGCCGAAGAATAAAAAATGCTGGGCCTCTTGGAATGCCATCTCAAGTCCGCAAAAATCAGTGTCTTTAACTTATTACTTGAATCGATTGCAGTCGTTGAGAACTGAAAAATCACTTTTTTTAACTTTGAACAGTCCTGAAGCTAGCCCATCTGAAATCATGAGCGCTGACTACGAGCATCCACGGTTTGATCAGAGGGCCATTGATGCTCAAAAATTGGTTGAAAGTCTTCAGGGGCAAAACAATTTGTATTTTGCAGGTGCCTGGACCCGCTATGGATTTCATGAGGACGGCCTTCTAAGTGCCGTCAAAGTCGCAAAACATTTAGGGTTGGACCCTCAATGGCTTTAGAAATTGAACTGAATTCTCCCTTTTTTTTGAAGTCGAAGGTTTATCACTCGCGAAAGTTTGAAATTGATCACGCTTTCACTTACTCAACGCTCAATGTGTTTTGTGATGTGGACCACATCGATCAGCTGAATCATGTCTTCAATAAAAAGTTCAGTGGATGGATGCAAATTAAAAGTGAAAGTTATTTCAACAAAGTTAAAAACATTTCTTTGAAGGACAAAATCAATTCTTGGATTTTTGAAAAGTTTAATCTTCGCTTCGAGAAAATTGTTCTACAAACAATGCCAAGCTTTCTGGGTTACGTGTTCAACCCCATTTCTTTTTGGTATTGCTATGATAATCAAATACTCAAAGCCGTTCTTTGTGATGTGAATAATACCTTTGGTGAAAAGTATTTCTATTGGATTTATGCGGGCGGTGAAGATCTATTGAAATTGAAAGTTCAACAGAACAAACAATTCCATGTCTCGCCTTTTTTTAGTACAGATGGATACTACCAATTTTCGTTTCTGCAAAAAGGGACCCAGGTCTTTTCAGAGGTCACTCTGTTTGATTCCAAAGATGTTTTGAAAATTAAGACTTGGATTCACGGTGATCTGACTCCTTTGAATGAATTGTCCTTAGTGAAAATTTTAAAAAAATACGGTCTGTTCACTGGGCTTGTGATCTTTAGAATTCATTTTCAAGCTTTGAAACTTTTCCTTAAAAAAGCGACTTTTTTTAAAAAACCAAAATACCCCAACACCGAGGTCCAACATGAGTCGATCATCATTCACCGTTAAACTTTTCGTTCAAGTCTTAAGAAGAGCTAAATTTGGAAGTGTGTCTGTGACGTTTCCAGACGGAGAAAAGGAAATCTTCGGAGAGGGAGAGCTCAAAGCAAATGTGATCGTGAAACGATGGGCGGCCATTGAGCAACTTTTCAAAAAAGGGGATATCGGTTTAGCAGAAGCGATCATCGAAGACACTTTGCAAGTGGATGATACCGCAGCCTTAGTGGAATGGGCCTGCCTGAACGATCAGTCATTGGCGAATGCCATCCACGGGACTTGGTATGGAACTTTCCTTTTTAAAATCAAACATCTGATGAATCAGAATACCAAAAGCAAAGCCAAGAAAAACATCATGGCTCATTATGATTTAGGAAATGATTTTTATAAGCTGTGGCTTGATCCAAG
>CAZPBD010000088.1:0-9024 GCA_964584655.1 uncultured Pseudobdellovibrionaceae bacterium
CACTGTGTGTCAAAACACAATTTTATTTGGTGTTTTATGAGTTTTTCTGTCAAGTTCCCCCCCGACTTCAAACCAAAAGGAATAAAAACATGAAATTCTTGCTCGTTTTTTTGCTTTCTTTATCAGCAATTGCTGAAACTTCCAGCTCATCATCACAGGCCGTCAGCACAGTTCATCAAGTGAGCTTTGAAATCACAAAAAAATTAAAAATTCCGCCTCCACAAATGGCGCTCATTGCATCGGTGGCGAACACAACAGCTTATTCATTAGTGAATTCCCAGCTGGCATATACCGCTGCCTTCATTGAAATTTATGCTTTGGCCTATCCCTCTGAGCGAGTGTGGATTGATCAAATCTTAAAAGATTTCACAAGTGCTCAAGATTTAGTAACCATTCAAAACGCTAAAAAAATCGCGAACATTCAGTGGAATCAAGTTTTGCCCATTCTTCAAAAAGCAGGGGCCGCTCTTGAAAAGCCATGGCCACCTGAAGGCTATGCAGAAGGTCACTGGCGCCCGACACCTCCCGCTTTTGCACAACCCCTTTATCCGAACTGGCATCAGCTATTCACCTACTCTGATATCAACGTCAAAATTGAGCTCGATCTGATCGCACCCACACTTTTTAATGTGGGTGATTATCAGACTGAAATGTTTGAAGTTCACAAGCTAGGATCAGTTCAATCTCAAAGCCGAAATCCCGCGCAAACACAAATGGCTGTCTTCTGGGCTGCGGGTGGTGGCACCATCACTCCTCCTGGCATGTGGATGGAAAGCACATTGCAGCTTTTAAAAAACGAACGAGTGGGATTTAAGAACTCAGCTAGAACCATGATGCTACTGACTCAAGCTCTCTCAGATGCAGGCGTTGCTGCCTGGGCCGCAAAATACAAACACGCCACCTGCAGACCTGTCACAGCCATCGCTGATTTCATGGCTCAACCCGACTGGAAGCCACTGTTAGCGACTCCCCCATTTCCAGCTTGGGTCAGTGGTCACTCAACATTTAGCGCAGCTGCCGCCATGGTCTTAGACAGCCTCAGACTTATCAAAGCGAGCGGTATCGCCTTCCAAAGTGAAGCCGTTGCAGGCGTGACAAAATCATTTCCCACAGCTTATCAAGCAGCACTCGAAGCCGGCATGAGCCGTATCTACGGAGGCATCCACTTCCAAGATGACAACACCGATGGATTACAATTGGGTCAAAAAGTAGGCTGCGCCGTCATGATCAAAAACGGTTTGCAATGCAAAGCCCAAAACTTCAGCCAACGCTTCCCATTCCGATAAAAAAAAGAAAATCCCAGATCAACCCCCAAGCAATTAGCTACCGCTAATTGCTTGGCAAGGCCGAAGGCCGCCTCAATCGAAGAAAAAGACCAACGAGGCACGCCTCAATACAAAAAAGAAGCCTCAACAATTCCACTCGGTGGCGTTACTGTCGCAACTCGACCCCAGTCAAAACCTTACTCCGCTCAACACCCGGCTGATCAAAAGCATTCAAATCCAAAGCTTCCGCCACGGTGGCCACAACTAATTCCATCATCATAAAAAAGTGACCTAAGCTAAACTCATTTAAATCCGGATACACAATTCTTAAACTGTGGGCCCCACGCTCATTGAGAGCTTTTTCATTTGCACTGGCTTGGGCCGCAAACAAATCCCCCATGGTTTTATTTTTGAGCAACTCTAAATTGGGAAAGTTGTGAATTTTCAAGGGGTGATTTTTTTCTAAACTTTCGAATCTAAAAAACCAAAAGAACTTATCCAATTCACCTTCCATCATTTGTTGCAAAGTGGAATGTTGATCCACACTACCCATGGCAGACATCGGAGTACTGGCACGCTTGGCTGCGCCCCCACTTTTCGATTTCTTCTTACCTAAAGATTCGGCCCATAGTTGCTGTACCCATCGCCCCATGGAAACACCTGAGGATGTGTAAAACCAAAAAACAGTGATCCATTCTTTTCGATCAAAACTAGCGATTGTTTGCGCTGCCAACTGTTGAATGTGCAGCTCGTCTTTTAAGGCAGCCAAGGCCCCTTTTCTAAACTCTTGGATATCTAATCCCAAGAGCGCCGCAGGTAACATTCCGACAGCAGTTAAGACTGAATATCTTCCACCCACGTCCAATGGAATTTCAAGCCTTGGATAGTTCTTACTTTTTGCCCAGAGTGTCAGTGGGTTGTCGACATTTTCACTGACCACACACACGCAGTTTCCTAAGTCTTGAAAATGTTCTGTCAGAGCCTCTATCAGACACAATGTTTCAATGGTGGAACCACTTTTAGAGGAGATCACCCAAGCTGTCTTTCGTGGATCTTTAATTTTTTGACAAAGACTTTTGAATCTAAAAGAATCTGCATTTTCGAAGTACAAAACCTGATCTTTCTGAAACACGTCGGTGATCACTTGTGGGCCCAAAGAGCTGCCACCGATGCCCACCACTGCCACCTGGTCAAACTTGTTGACCCATGCGTTTTTCAAGTCTTCAATGGCCGTCCAAAGTTCGATGCGATGGGGAATTTGATGGAAACCAACGGCCTTGGATGCCAAAACTATTTTAGTTAATTTTTCAATTTCTTGATTGTGAAGAGCTTGGGATGTTTGTAGTTTCATGAGGCTTGTTTTAGCCCTGTTTTATGGCTATGAAAAGGGACTTTTTAACAAAAAGGATGGATCTTATGTTGAAATTGATTTTAGCTCTCGTTTGGCTTGGGACCCGCATTGGCTTTGCTCAGGGCCAAAATTTCGAACAAAAATTAGCGCAGCAATATCAGTTATCAATCCAATTTATGCTGAAAAATTTCCCCCAAAGCCAAGGCACTGTGGGATCTGTTGCGGCCTCTCCGACAAAAGAATACCAATACCACTGGACACGGGACGCGGCCCTGACTCATCAAGCTCTATTTGAAGTTTATCAGAATTCAAATTCACAGGCTCTCAAAAGCCAAATTCTAAAGGCTTTCCAACAATGGGTCGGATTTGAAAAGCGGGCTGTCAGCAACGCGATTCAAGCCGGCCTTGGATCTGGCGAGCCTAAATTTCAATTGAATGGCGAAATTTTCAAAGGCGAATGGGGAAGACCACAAAACGATGGTCCCGCAGTTCGAGCTCTTGTCATGAGCGAGTGGGCCCTTGAGCTGATTAAGATGGGACAAAAAGATTGGGTCCTTAGAAACCTGTACCGCCCCGAAATTCCAAGTCCACAAATTATCAAATCAGATCTCGAGTTTACAGCTGTGAATTGGAACAAGGCTTCCTTTGATTTGTGGGAAGAAATCAAAGGCCTGAATTTTTACACTCTTTCCATGCAAAGAAAGTCCCTACTGATTGGTGCAGAGCTAGCTCAACAACTGAACGATCCCGGAGCCGCCAAGTACTACCTCGAGCAAGCACAGCTCATCTTGAATCTTATGAATCAGTACTACAACCAACAATTGGGTTATATTGTGGCCATTCGAAACCAAGTGGATGGTTGGGGCCACAAAAATTCAAACTTAGATGTGGCGGTTGTTCTTGGAACAATTCAAGGCTTTTTGGATCTCACTTATTTGAGCCCTAATTCGAAAAAGGTTTTGCAAACAGCACAAAAACTTGAAGATGTTTTTATGCAGATTTACCCCATCAATAAAAACAAACAAGTTCCTGTGATCGGCAGATACTCTGAAGATGTCTACGATGGTTTCGGTTTCTCGGGTGGTAATCCTTGGTTTATTTCCACTCACGCCCATGCAGAACTTTACTGTAAACTTGCAAAATTCAGCCAACGATCCAATCAAGCTTATGTGCAAAAAGGTTTGAAATTTTTGGCTCGCACTCTTGAGCACAGAAATCAACAAACCGGTGAAATGAGCGAACAACTCAGTCGCAATAACGGCTACTTGGTTGGTGTCAGTCACTTGACATGGAGCTATGCAAGCTTCATCACGGCCTATCACTCTTGCCTAAGGAATTAGTTTGAAATTTTCATCCCAAGTCTTTTCGATTCTTCAACGGGTGGGACAATCTTTAATGGTCCCCGTCTCTGTTTTGCCAGCAGCAGGACTTCTGATCGCTTTCGGTAGACTGTTTCCTGATTCAAGTTTAATGAATGCCCTGTTTGTTAAAGGTGGACTCTCAGTGTTCGAGCAGCTCTCTGTGCTTTTCGCCATTGGTGTGGCCATTGGTTTTACAGGTGGAGCAGGCATCGCAGGTTTAGCATCAGCTGTGGGATACTTTTTGCTCAAAACATTGCTTAAAGTGATTGGTGACTACTTTAAACTTCCGACCATTGACACCGGTGTTTTTGGTGGAATTTTAGTGGGTCTAACCTCAGCTTGGGTTTACTTCAAGTTTTCCAGTGTCCAACTGCCGTCATTTTTAGGATTCTTTTCTGGCAAACGTTTGGTCCCCATCATGACTGCAGTGATGACTTTATTTTTAGCGGCTGGACTTTCCATTTTATGGCCTCCCATTCAAGAAGGCATCCGTCTATTCGGAGCGTGGGTCAGCGACTCTCAGTTTGGTCCGGCTTTTTATGCTGCTGGAAAAAGACTTTTGATTCCAGTGGGACTGCACCATGTGTACTACCCGTCCTTTTTGTATGAGTTCGGCGAGTTCGTGACCAAATCAGGGGACATCGTTCGCGGTGATTCTGCCAGGTACTATGCAGGTGATCCAACTGCTGGACGTTTTATGGCGTCTGAATTTCCTATTATGCTCTTTGGTTTACCGGCTGCAGCTCTTGCGATCACTTTGCGGGCTTGGCAGCAAAATCGAAAAGTGATTTCAGGCGTGATGTTGTCAGCGGCACTCACATCAATTCTGACTGGTATCACAGAGCCCATCGAATTTTCCTTTATCTTTGTGGCTCCTTTACTCTTCGGTCTTCATGTGGTTTTTGCTTTCGTGTCTGGATTTTTGACTGAAAATTTTGATATCCAACTGGGTTATACTTTTTCAGCTTCCTTGATTGATTTTGCCACGGGTTATTTTAATCAAAAAAATTCCATCTATTTGTGGTTGGTGGTGGGTCCATTAATCGCAGCCCTTTACTTTTTTAGCTTTTATTATTTGATTCAAAAATTTAACTTCTTAACTCCCGGCCGAGAAAAATTGGATCAAACCCCTGACAGCGTCAGCACCGCCCCATCATCATTTGATAAAAAAGGCACATCGGACAAGGCTTCTCAAATTTTAGCAGCTCTTGGTGGAGCCACGAATCTTGTGCATTTAGATGCCTGTATCACACGCCTTCGACTTCAAGTTCGAGACGCCTCAAAAGTTCAAGAGGGCCTGCTTAAATCTTTGGGCGCCAGCGGAACCCTCAAGTCAGGCACCAATGTTCAAGTGGTTTTTGGAACTCAATCAGATCAAATCAAAGAGCAAATTAAAAACTTAATGAAATTTAATTTTGTCAGCCCCTTAAGTGGAAGAGTTATTTCTTTGGACCAAGTCCCGGATCCTACTTTTGCAGGCAAAATCTTAGGAGATGGCTTTGCCATCGTGCCTGATGGTGGTGTTGTGGTCAGTCCCTTTGATGCCACTGTAGAAAGTTTGATTGGCACCCACCATGCGATCGGTCTTTTAAGTTCCGAGGGCGTGGAAGTTTTGATTCACGTCGGTATCGACACTGTCAAAATGAAGGGTCAGGGTTTTAAAGCTCTGGTTCATGAGGGCCAATCTGTGAAAAAGGGAGATCCCTTGATCGAGTTTGATTTAGACATGATCAAAAAGATGAGCCCTTCCATCGTCACACCTGTGATTTTCACAAACTCTGCGGATCTCCACTGGAATGCAGACTCTCTGATTAACAAACAAACCCAAGCCTCTCAGCCCCTACTTTTAGTTGTTAAAAAATAAACGAGGATAAACTATGACAATATTTAAGGCTCAAGTGGAAGTAAAAACAGAATCAGGTTTACATGCAAGACCTGCTGGTATTTTAGTCAAAGCAGCTGCAGGATTTAAATCAAAGATCGAACTCGAGAAAAATGGCGTTCGCAAAAATGCCAAATCCATCATGAGTTTGATGTCCTTAGGTGCCGTGTTTGGTGACCATTTAAACTTGATCATCGAGGGTGAAGACGCAGATTTAGCAGGTTCTGTTCTCAAAAATCTTTTCGAAACGAAGTTTGAAGTATGAGTTCTTACTTTGGCAAAACTTGCTCACCCGGAATTGCCATTGGACCTGCCGTTGTTTTGAACTCTCAACAAATCAAAGTCGAAAAGCGTGAGAGCCTTAACAAAGAACAAGAAGCACTTCATTTGAAAATGGCTTTTGAGTCTGCAGAAATCGACATCAATCAATTGATTGAAAAACAAAAACCGGGCCCTTCTCGAGAGATTCTACAAGCCCACTTGATGATGCTGCAGGATCCTGAGTGGATGGAGCAAACTCTCAATCTGATTCATCAAGGTTGGACTGCTGCCTACAGTTTGCAAGAATCAAGTGCTGTGTTTAAGTCCATGCTTGAAAATTTAGACGATGAGTACTTGAAAGCCCGTGCCCATGATATTACGGATCTTTCTCAACGGGTTCTGGGGCATCTCCTCGGCCGAAAGAAAAACTCTCAACTTTTAACAAAACCCAGTATTATAGTCGCTCACGACATTCTGCCAAGCGAGTTCTTATCCCTAGATCGTAAAAACATTTCAGGAATGATTTTAGAAAATGCCAGCAACACTTCTCACACAGCCATTCTGGCAAAAACTTTTGAGATTCCTTGTATTGTGGGAGTTCAAAATGCCTTGGGCCTTATTCAAAATAATGACCTTGTGTTGATGGATGCTCTCAAAGCTCAAGTTCTGATCAACCCAGATCTTCAAACTCAAAACAGTGCTTTAAAGGATTTAGAAAAACAAAATCGAGAGAATAAAAATTTAGAAAGCTTTATCCATAAAACTTCCACAAGTCTTGATCAAATCACATTTGAAGTCGCAAGTAACTTAAGTTGCATCGATGATATGAACCTGGCGCTATTGAAAGGCACTGAAGGCTGCGGACTTTTTAGGTCCGAATTTTTGTTGTTGGATCGAAAATCCATGCCATCAGAGAATGAACAGTTTGAAATTTACAAAACCTTGGTCAGCTCTTTAAGCCCCCACAAAGCTGTGATTCGAATTTTTGATATAGGTGGAGATAAACAGCTCAGCTACCTGAATCTTCCAAAAGAAGAAAATCCATTTTTAGGACTTCGAGGCCTCAGACTTTGTTTAAGCCAGCCTGATATTTTATTAAAGCCCCAGCTTCGGGCTTTGCTACGTGCCGCTCAATTTGGCAAGCTTTCTATAATGGCACCCATGGTGACCACCTTGGATGAAGTTCTTCAATTTAAAAAAGCTTTGAAAGACTGTGAGCAAGAGCTTCTCAAAGAAGGCCTGGTGAAAAGCCAAGTTCATTATGAAACAGGCATTATGGTTGAAGTCCCTGCCATTGCTTTGGTTTTAAAAGACATCGCCCCTCATCTTGATTTTATCAGTGTGGGGACAAATGATCTGATTCAATATTTGTGTGCCACGGACCGAATGAATTCCACAGTTTCTCATTTGCATGATGCCTATCATCCTGCAGTCTTGAGGTTTTTGAATTTGATATCCTCAGAGCTTAAAAACACAAAAGTCTGGATGGGTCTTTGCGGAGAGCTCGCCGCACAAAATGATTATGTTCCACTGCTGATGGCTTTGGGTTTCAAAGAGCTCAGTGTCAGCCCGGGATCACTGCTAAAAACACGAGCACAGGTTTGTAAAACTTCAGTTCAAGAGAGCACAAAGCTTTTGGAGCTGGCGTTGAAAGCTCAAAGCTCAGGTGAGTTAAAACAATTACTTTTGAAATAACAAAGATTGAAACTCTTCTAAAGAATCCTGTGCCGGCAACTCATACCCATTCACAAAAAATGTAGGCCTAGGACTGATTTTAAGCCTTTTGGCTTCTGCAATATCAGCTACAACATCAGACCTATGTTTTTTGCTTTCAATACACTTTTGCAAAGCCGCAGCATCCAGGCTTGTCAGCTTAATCAGCTCCATGAGTTTCGCCAAATCCTCTGGTTTGTTCTTTTGAAAAATTTGAAGATATTCTGATAATTTATTCTGCTCATCTGCACAGCCAACACCCATGGCTGTCGTAAATAGAATAGAACCTTCATCCTCTTCCATAGTGAATCGGATCTGTAGACTGTATTTCTCTTTAAACTTTTCCTGCAGCAAATTTATTTTTTCAAAAATTGAATCACAGAATACGCAGTAGAAATTCGTGAACAAAACAACTTGGATGGGAGCTTTTGGTTTGATCAGACTTTTGACAAAGCTTTGACCTTCGACTGTTTGTTTTTTCTTATAGCGAATGGGAATTTGCCACTGAATATTTTGTGTGAGGTTTTGGCTTTCCCGAAGTCTTGAGATATGGATCTGAAACATATTTTGGATGTCTTTTTTTGCCTGCTCGTTGATTTTTTTAAAATCAATGTTTCGCTCTTTTAAATACTTCTGAAATTCTTTTTCATCACTCTCTGTTTGATTTGGATTTGCCATGAGCGCATCGATACCTTGGCTTTTTATAAAACTCACCACTGCTTGTTTCTTCAGGGCGTACTCAGATCTCTTTAAATCGAGTAAACTTTGTCGAATCTGAGGTTCGATGTCAGAGGCTCGAATTACCTTTTCATTGTAGACGGCATAGATCGTATCCAGAGGCTCACTTAAGTTGATGTTCCAATTTTTTTTTGCTTGATGGTAACCAAATTGGTAGGAGGCCAAAAGAAGAAAAATTCCAAAAATAACACTGAGAGGGAGAATCCACTTTTTCATAGACTTTACTTTATCTGATTCATTTCAATTGTGCAGCTTTGAACCAGACATTCGTCTAAGGTGCAACGGTACCACCAAACAAGGCACCGGTTCCGATGGCCGTTCCGTTGACATTGAGAACTCCGCCGGCTTTAGTCCAAGTGTTGCCACCCAAAACTAAGCTTTGAGTTCGGAATGTGGCGCCTGTTTGACTGACATTACCTGAGGTCAATGTCGTGAGTCCATTCACTCTTGGAA
>CAZPBD010000089.1:0-3716 GCA_964584655.1 uncultured Pseudobdellovibrionaceae bacterium
CAATCGATTGATCGAACAACTTGGAATTAAGTCTGGTGATCACGTGCTGGAAGTGGGTTGTGGTTGGGGTGGATTTTTTAGTCAAGCGGTTGAAAAAACGGGCTGTAAAGTCACAGCTGTCATGAACTCTCCGAGCCAGGCAAAACATAACCGAGAGCTCATTAAGAAAAAGGGTTTCGAGGGATATGTGGACCTCCAAGAAATCGACTACCGAGACATCCAAGGTAAATACGACAAAGTGGTTAGCATTGAAATGATCGAAGCCGTTGGAGAAAAATACTGGGGAAGTTATTTCGCGAAATTATCGAGCAGCCTCAAATCAAAGGGTGAGGCTTTGGTTCAAGCGATCACTATAGAAGAGAAGTACTTTTACAGCTATCGTCAAAAAACGGATTTCATTCAAACCTATGTGTTTCCAGGCGGCATGCTTTTAACAAATGAAGTGTTTAAAAATATGAGCATTAAGAATCAAATGAACTTGGATCACTTTTTTGAATTTGGACTGTCTTATGCAGAAACTTTAAAAATGTGGCGACAGCGATTTATTTTAGCAAAAGATGAATTATCAAAGCAGGGATTTGATGAAAAGTTCTTCAGGCTTTGGAATTTGTATCTTTGTTATTGTGAGGGCGCTTTCCGCGCCCAAAGAATTAACGTGGGCCAATTTAAAATGGTGAAAATCTAAAGCTTTTGAAGCTCGAGATTCATTTCGGTCAGGCGCTTTTTAGTGCCTGCAAGTCGTGGAAATTGAATTTCGTTTTTTGAAAGATAAAGGTTTAATAAATCTTTGGCTTTCTGAATTTGTCCCAATCCCTTGTAGGCTTTTGCCAAATTTTCGACCACGTAATACTCATTGATGCCGTAAGAATTTTTTAAAGCCTTTTCACCCAATGGAATAGCGGCTTTAAAATCTTGAAGCTCGACAAGGACTTTCATTTTTCGTCTTTGTAGATCACCATCATTTTTATTCTTCGATAAAAGACTTTCCACAAGCTTTAAGGCTTCAGGCAATTTTTTGGCTTCAATGAGAACGCCTAAGTATCTTAAACTTGTGCCTGGATGGTTCGCATTGATCTTTGCTTTTTGACCTTCACTCACAGCAAGTTCTAAAGCCTCATTTTTAAATTGATCCGTGCTCATCGCAAAATCGAGAAAGTTAAGAGCCACATAGAATTTCTCAAATCCAGTGAATTCGCCGATGGTATCAGTCAGAAGTGCTTGATTCAATTTTTCAGGGTCACCGAGCAGTTCGAGAGTTAAATTTTGAGCCGTTTTCGCAAGCTTTTCAACTTCCTTTGGGTTCGGCTTTTGAATTTCTGCCAACTGAGTTCTCCAGCCGACAGATCGAGTTGAAGTGGGCTCAGTATCCAGAGCTTTCATTAACGCTGATTTTAGTTTCTCTGGAGATTCTTTTTCTGCAATTGAAATCAGGCCTGATAAGTACTGCTTCGGCTTAGGATTAAGCGATTCAGCTAATTTCATCGCTTTGTCTGTTTGGCCGGACTCAAAGTATCTTTGCATGAGCTCTTGGGTTGCAGTTGGATCGGCTTTTGCTTCCAGTTCTTGTATGGAGATTGGATTTTTTTGAGCACGATCAATCAAAGTGTGAATGATGCCCATAGGTTGGTAGTCCATAAAACGCAAAATTTCCTGACCTTCTGTTGTTAGAAAGATCACCGTGGGAAATCCTTTGATTTGAAACTTTTCTATCAGAACTGAATTTTCAAAAAGATCCACATCCAGCTTTAATTTAACAAAGCCTTTCGATTTTTTCTTAAAATCTTCAGAGCTAAAAATTTCATTTTCTAACCTGAGGCAGGCCGGGCACCAGCGGGCTCCAAAATCCACAAGCAATATCTTTTGTTCTTTTTTGGCTTTGCTAAGGGCTCCATCAAAATCATTCAGAATAAAACCATGGTGAGATTTTACTTTCTGATTCGTCTTTGCCGCTGCTTTTTGAGCTTTTGTTTTTCCAGTGGGGATGGCATGTCGATCACAGTAGGTGACCGCATCATCGCAAACGTACAAATAAGCCGTTCCTGACTGCATTTGGGATTCGGTGGAATCAATCACTAGCTTTTGCTTTTCCATTTTTTGCGGAGCTACGAGGGTGTCGCCCACTTGAAGTCCGTTGGGAGCTTTTTCGTTGAAGTGATAACCAGGCACAAGGGTTGCCGTCAGTTTCGTTTTTTCGATTGTTGTAGTAAGTGCTTTTGAGCTTCGTAAATCTTGAGCGGAAAAGCCAGTTCCAGCGATCATAAGCCATAAGACTAAATTCATAAACCCTCTTTACTTTTGAGTCACAATAGTGACCGAAAGGACTTTAGGGTACATTTGACCAAAAGAGCCATGGAGTTTTTTTGGTGACATCCCCTCCGAATTTGAGTTTGCTGGATTTTCAACAGGGGGAATTATCAATGAAATCTGGTTTAAAATTAGTCGCACTTCTTAGCTTTCTTGGATTAATGGGCTGCCGTGAGCTTTCTTTTAAAGGCTCTTTGCAAGTTGAAGAAATTTTAACCGTTAAAAATACCAGAAATAAGCTGATTCCTTTAAGCCCCGGTGCTTACTCCATCGATTTTAAAGTCACTGCAAAAAAAGTGGAAGTCACAATTCCCACAGCTCAAAACCAAAAACAAAACTTAAGCCTCAGTATTCCCAAGGGTCTGGAAATTCCTCAAAATGGCCCGTTTGAGCTGACTTCGGCTCAAAGCGGTCAGCCCTTTGATTTAAAGGCAATCGTTGAAACTCGAATTACTGAATCTGCTCCTCAGCGGGATCTTGAAAATTGTACGGCTCAAAGATGGGAAACTGTTTGTGGACCCTTTGGCCCCCGAGGTGAAATTAGCTGCCAACAGCAACCTGTGACTTACTGGGGTCGAAGATCTGTGACTTTTATTGAACGCGTGTACGCTCGAAACTTAAAAGCTCAATGGATCCCGAAAGGCACTGAAAAATCAGTGGCGGAATCTGTCAGTCAAAATCAAGAGTTCGAACGGGTTTACTTGCAACAAGGTGCTTGCTACTAAAATTTAATCCATGAATTTAGACTTTTACTGCGAAAGACTCGGAACTGAATTTTGGTCAGAGCCCATCAATGCTCTGACCAATTTAAGTTTCATCATCGCTGGAATTTGGGGACTCTCTAAAAAACCCAAATCATTTCCGCTGTATTTAAGTTGGCTCAGTCTGACCATCGGCATAGGTAGTTTTTTATTTCACACCTTTGCGACAAAACTGACTCAACTGGCAGATCTAATTCCCATTTTTCTTTTTACTCTTGTTTTTGTTTTTTACACTTTTCTCAATATTCTGGATTTTGCTAAAAAAATTGCGGTCGTTTTAAGCGGGATATTTGTACTTGTGATGGTCTTCATCGAGATCTTGGTTCCGAAATCGATTCTGGGTGGCTCTTTGCTTTATGCGCCGGCCTTGGTCACATTAGTTGCTGTCGCGGTTTTGACCTCGAGTCGAAACAAACAGCTATCAAAGCTTTATGCTTCTGTGGGAATTGTATTTGTCATCAGCTTGGTTTTTCGAACCCTTGATTTGCAAATTTGTGATGTGTTTCCGCTGGGGACCCACTTTTTATGGCATTTGCTGAACGGGCTCGCTGTCGGCTTGATGATCCACATCTCTGATCATCGTCGGCATCTGACTTAATTTGACATTGCAAAGAGCCGTCATAAAAGTAGAGCCCAAATTGGGGATTTCAA
>CAZPBD010000089.1:3816-8656 GCA_964584655.1 uncultured Pseudobdellovibrionaceae bacterium
GCCCGTCTGAGTCTTGAGCAAAGCGAGCAGTAGGTCCCAGTTTTAATTTTATCTGTCACAATGGAATAGGTGTCTTTTTCGATGATATGGAAAGGAACGCCGACTGAGTCTACAAATCTTTTGAACTCATCAATTTGAAAGCCCGGTTGTTTTTGATCTAGGATGGCGGCTTCAATATCGAAATGAAAGCCCGCTCTTTTTTTGATTTCATTGAGTAGAACCAACAAAATACTGGAATCTTTGCCACCAGAAACACAAACCAAGATTTTATCATTTGCTTCGATCAGGCCAAAATCGTGTGATGCCCTGACGATTTCACGGCGAATGTGGTGCGCTAATTTGTGCTCGAGATCCAGATTCATACCATTCTACCTCAAAGCGCTGTTTTGCCACGTGAACCCCGTGCTTTTCAAGGGCTTCTAAGCCAAGACGTAAAATTTTATCACCAATAATGAATTGGGAGCCAAAACTGTCGATATAATAAATGAGTTTAATTTGAATCCAGTTCTCGTTGATTTCATTCACATAACCGAAAGGGGCAGGAATTCCCCGGATATCAAAGATCTGGCTGGCTGCGATTTCCAAAGCATGAATGGCGATTTTTGGGTCTGAGGTCAGTAAGATTCGAAACACTTGAGAGCGCATGACCGGGTGATCAGGTGGCGACCAGTTGCTGAGTTGAGCTTGCGCCATCATTCTGTTTGGAAGAGTAATCACTTCGTCTGACAATCCTTTCAAGATTGTACTTCTCCATGTGATCTCAAGCACTTGGCCTGTGATCTTCTGAGAGCCGTTGAGGATCTCGAGCCAATCTCCGATCTCGTAGCAGCGATCAATTTGAAGGCTGATGCCAGCAAAAAGATTTCCCAAAGTGTCCTGAAGGGCCAAACCCAGAATGATCGAGAAAGCAGCGGAAGTCGCAAGCAGGGGGCCCAGCTGAATATTGAAAATCTGTGAGATGGACCAAAATAAAATCAGAATCGAGAGCAAAATCGTGAAGATATTCACCAGAATTAAGGGAACTCCCGAACGGCTAGATCCCATGAACAAGTACTGAAGGACCAGCGTTCTACAGGTTTTGACAAAAACCACGCCACCCCAAACGAAGGTCAGCAGGGCTAAGTAAGGCAAAATCCTGGCCCAGGAGCTGAGCCCCGAGAGAGTTTCAAAAAGCAAAAGATAAGCACCAAGAAGAAGGCTCAAAATAACAAAATGTCTGATTAAATTTGCAAAGTGATTACCAAGATTTTTATGTCTCTCTTCGCTGAGATCTTTGAGGAAGAGTTTGTAAAACGCCCAGGTGGCAAAACTGAGAGCCCCCAATAAAAAGTAGGGCTCGAGTCCTAAAAAATCTTGGAGAATTTGAAAATTGATCCACTTATCAGTTGTCATCGCATTGACAGATTGACTTGGATTTGCGGCCTTTGTCGAGTCTAGTTTTAGTTAAGACTTAAACGGCAAAGCCCCGAGGTAATCTTTCTTTCCAACATCCATTCCGTTGTGTCGCAGGATTTGGTAGGCCGTTGTAATGTGAAAGTAAACATTGGGAATTGAGTGTTGAATTAAATATTCGTGACCCTGTAAAGTCTTTCCTTCCCAGCGAGGCGTGGTGACACTTTTATCTTTTGCGTTCACGAAATCACTTTCGCTGAATCCAGAGAGGAACTTAAGGGTTTCGCTGATTCGAGTTCGAAGTTGAACAAGGCTTGTTTCTTTGTCGTCATGAACAGGGGCGTCCTTTCCGGTGAGCTTTGAAACACAGATTTTTGCGGCATCACAGGCAATTTGAACTTGGCGAATAAAATTAAACTGATCGGGGGCCAGTCGGGATTGAAGCAAAACGTCTGCTTCAATTTTTTTGTGGTCTGCGTAGGCAGGAATTTTGGCTAAGATCGCATCTAAATTTCGAAGCATTTTTGAGAATTGTAATACCGAGAGTTCATAGATCATTTTGCTCTGCCTTTGTGGTTAAGTTGTGAGGCCCTCACTCGTATCATGACTCTGCAAATTTTTAAAAACAAAAAACGGTCCATCGCATTCAATTGTGACAAGACCTTCAGCTTCGTTGCTAAGCCCATGGGAAGAAAGCTCCTGAAACTCCTCGTTCATGCTCATTTTATATTTGCAAGCTCCTGCTAATTGAATTTTCACCTTCTCAAAGGCAAAGACCGAGAAAGTCCCTTTGAAATCGAAATCACAGGGGCCACTGGAGTAACCTGTGATCCCTGTGTCAAATTGAACGATGGCCTCTGGCTGGCGCTTCAAGAAACGGTGAACTTCTGCCAAATTAATGAGATCATGATCGGCTCTTCCGCCACGAAAACCCAAAAGTTCGAGCTCGGGTTCTTTCATTTGAATGCAGCTTAAAACATAGGCCAAATCAGAAAAGTTTTTCTCATGGGACAGAGTTTCGTCCAGGAATCCAGAATAAGAATCATTGTCACCAACTGAAAAACCATGGGCTGTGGTTTTGAAATTGGCTCCAGCATCAACATAGATCACATTTTCAGCCTCAAGTCGGGGGCCTGAGTAAAAGGGACCGATAATTTTAAGGTGATTGGCATTCAGTTCAGTCAAATAAATGGATAAATCTATTTTTCTCATTTTTTCATTCTTGTAGAAGCAATGACCAACAGTCCAGTTGTGAATCAATGGCCTAGACTTTTGATCCCCTGAATTCAAAAACTGGATTTGAGCTGAAGAATTAGTCAATTATGATTTGTTTGATGTTAAGAACACTGCTTCTACTTTTTTTGTTCATTCAAGGATGCAGCCCAGTGAAGCTGGCCTCGAATCAAACCGCTGAGCGTCTTCAGAACAAAGCGGAATGTCGAGACTTAGAAAAATTCTTTTGGATCGAGCTCCATCAAGCGACACTTGAAAACCGCAATCCTAAATCCTGGAAAGAACTCAGTGATTCATTTCTAGATTCAAAAAATTTAAATCTTCAAAGACTCAGCGAGGCTGTAAAAATTCTTGAAACACATTTAACAAATTCATTTTGGAGTCTGTCACTCAGTGAGCAGACAGAAATTTGGGCCCAGTTAGAGCTGCAAATTTCAGAAAAACCAGGCTTTGTAAAATTGCTTGAAGAGCTCAAAGATCATTTCTCTAAATATCAAAGTCGAGGCACTGAAAATTGCACTCAAGTTTTGCCAGGTCAGCAAGATCAAATCGATTTGTCTGCCGGTGCGAGGCAAGTGATGCAAATTGCTTATCAATCCTGTGAGGCCTCTCAAATTTCTGCTCTTGATCAGCTGACACAACCGGTAGAAGGGATCTCTGTGGTGGGAACACATCCTGACACAATTGGAAGTGTTCGGAAAATCACAGATCTCGACCGTGTTCAAAAAACCCATCCTTATTTGCGAATTCAAAATAAGACTCCCGAATGCTTCGATGTCACAAATCAACCACTCATTTATGATTACGGCGGAAAACCGGCCTATTCTTCAGCTCTGACCTATGAAATTGATTTGTTTAGAAACAGCGGCAGCGGAGGCACAGAGCTCGGCATCGATTGCTCGGCTTTTGTGGTGGCAAGTCTGGGTATTAGGGGCTTTCGATTGAAACCCAATGAAAATTTAGAAGCCAGGCAAACAGCCGCTTTTGGCACTTCAACATTAATCAAGTCTCCTGAGTTTTTTCCGTGCCTTGAGTACATCTCAATAGGAAAAGGTTTAGGCATCAAATCTGGAGATATCGTGACAGTTGTGGGTCATACCCTCATCATCGATTCCATGGGGGCAGATCCCTTTGGGTTGAGTGGGATTCAAACGGAAAGTGCTTGCCGCAGCATTGATGGATCAAAATTTGATTTTAAAATTTCACACAGTTCTCCCATTTTTGGTGGTGTTGGCATCAACCGAACAGATGTCAGAGATTACATGAAGTTGCCTTCAAAGATGACGGCGGGGATCCTGAAGTACGCTCAGAATCAATGCTTGCTTCAAGTTCGCAATCAAAGTCTGCGTCCGCAGTGGAATGATGTTTCCATCGTCAGACACAAGAATACGGCCGAGTGCCGGGGTCTTGCATTAACAGCAAAACATCAAAAATGTGTGGAAACCTGTCGGCCTTAGGCCATAGGTCTAGGGGTTTCAAATTCTTTGTCGATAAAAACAGCAAATGCAAGTTATTCTATTAATGGAGTTAATAGGCAAAGGATGGTCTATGCGCGCAAAATTTTTATTGGCTACGTTTTCTGCAGTTTCGATGTGTTTGCAACCGTTGGCACTCGCTGAACAGAAAAAAAACTGGTCGGGTGATGTTCTCAGAGAGTTTGTAAAAGCCTCTCAACCGAAAGGTAAATCACTCACGGTCAAACAATTCTGGGATCAAAATAAAGCAGAACTCAATCCCATTTGGCGAAATCGATTTGCACCTGCCGTTGAAATCCAAAAAAATGACAAGCTTCCGAAAATGGAAGTCATCAACATCAAAGCCCCTCAAGGCGCTGAGTCCGCAAGATTGATGATGAACATCGATGGTAAAGTGGTTTCTGTTGAGTATTATGGTGGCCAAGAAAAATTTGCGAAAATCAATAATACCATGATCACATATCAGGATTTTTACTACGTCACGGGTATGGTTGAAAAGCTGATGAAGGATCCCATTTTTGCGGCTGAAGGAAAAAAGCTTGAGAAAAAGGCTTTGGCTCAAACTTTCGTGCCATCGCGGAAGCAATTCAATCAAATGAGTGTGGCTCAAAGAGTTGAGATGATCATGAAGCTCAGACTTGCAAGTGAAGCTGCAGATAAAGTCATGACTTTGAGTTTAGAGGGCGGAGTTAAAACTTCACAGAATTTCTTTTGGGAAGTTTTGTTGCCAGTCGCTCACG
>CAZPBD010000090.1:0-8621 GCA_964584655.1 uncultured Pseudobdellovibrionaceae bacterium
TTATTTTTTCACCGGATTTAGAGACAATAAAAGCTTTCACAGCCTCGCCTGTCACGCTATCAGTGATTCCGATCACGGCCACCTCTAGCACGTCAGGATGCTGAGTCAGTACATCTTCCACTTCATTTGGATAAACATTAAATCCACTGACTAAGATCATGTCTTTTTTTCGGTCGACGATTTTAAAATAACCGTCTTCATCTTTCACTGCGATGTCACCTGTGTAGAACCAGCCATTTTTGATTGAATTGGCAGTCTCAGTTGGATTTTTCCAATAACCTTGCATGACTTGGGGACCTTTGACGATCAGCTCCCCCGGTTGCCCATTTGGCACTTCGACACCTTTGTCATCAACAAGTTTAATTTCTGTATTTGCTATCGGCAAACCGATGCTGTTGGGCTTTTGTTTTTCAAATGGATTGAAGGAAACCACAGGACTGGTTTCGGTCAGACCGTAACCTTCCACAATGGGAATGCCCGTTATCTTTTTAAAATCTTCTGCCACTTGGCTATGAAGAGACATTCCACCGGCCACTGCCATTTTTAATTTAGGCGGAGGCGTTTCTTTGAACCAATCTTCATTATTAAGTGCATTGTACAAAGTGTTCACCCCTGCAAAAACAGTGATGGCATAATTTTCGATGGCTCTTTGTAGATTGCTGATGGGTCTTGGATTGGGGCACAAAATGTTACGTGCACCGATGGCATAAAAGCTGAGGAAGTTCAAAGTGAAGGCAAAAATATGATACAGCGGCAGAGCTGTTAAAATAATTTCGCTGCCGTTATCTAATCTTTGGCTGAGCATGGGAAGAAGTTGTCTCATGTTAGACAAAAGATTTCCGTGGGTCAAAGCTGCTCCCTTAGAAACCCCTGTTGTACCACCCGTGTACTGCAAAACAGCGACTGTGCTGTCATTGATTTTTTCCGAATAGCTTTCGATCTTAACGTTTTTTTCTTTCAATAAAGCCTGACCATTTTTAAGAGCTGTTAAAAATGGAGTGAAGGGACCTTTTGCTTTCGGAATTTGTTTATTCCAATACTTAATCACTAACTGAGCGATCGACTTTGGAAAGACTGGCAGAAATTCGGGAAGCTTTGCGATCACAACAGTTTTCACACTTGTTTTACTTAGGATCTCAGTCGCCTTATCTGTGAAAATATCCACAGAGACTAAAACTTGGCTTTGGGAATCATTCAATTGATGAACCATTTCAGGGACCGTATAGAGCGGGTTCATATTCACTAAAACCAAACCTGCTTTGAAGACTCCAAGAGCTGCAATGGGATAGGCCAAGCAATTCGGCATTTGGATGGCAACGGCGGTCCCTTGTGAAAGTTTGAGCTCTTCTTTTAAGTAAACAGCGAATTGATTAGAGAGCTCGTCGAGCTTTGTAAAACTTAAATTTCCGTTCATGCCATTAGCAAGAACCAAGGTCATAGCGATTTGGTCTTTGTAGAGCTCTGCCGACTTTGTGGCAAGCCAAGCTAGGTTTGGCGCCTGCTGAATGTGATCCGTTTTTAACACAAGTCTCTCCCGGTTTATTGATTATTTGCTCTATTAAACCAAAGGAATTTGACAGCCACAACCGAATTTGAGTGATTCTCAGGAATTGACATTTCTTGTCTATCTGTCATTTTTTTAGCTGATGAATGGGCTCATAAGGCCTCTAGTTCATAGGACAATTGCCATTTCTGGCCTGAAATTCGCTATCCATGTATGACATGAACACATCCATCATCCTTCTCATTTTAGTCACTGCCACTTCGGTCTTTTCTCAGCCTTCCGTCTGCCGAGATGACGGCACGGTTTCAAGCCATGAAAACTTGGTGAACGTCAGCAAAGAAGACGAAAAGTTAAAGAGAAGTTTTGTCCCCCAGAACCTAAAATCAGTACCTCAGACCCTGATCAAAAATGCATCAGGAATGAGCGAACGATTAAGACAAGATGTTTTAGAATCCCTGACTCAAATGATCACAACGGCGCAAGGTTCGGGTGTGGTTCTCAAGGTTTATTCTGGTTACCGCAGTTATGATCAACAGTGTGCCACCTATGCCAGCAAGTTTGAAAAATTTAGAAGCCGATTTAATTCGGATGCAGAACTTCTTAAATATGTTCAAAGCATCAGCGCTGTTCCCGGCCGCAGTGAGCATCAGCTTGGAACTTCAGTGGACTTGGTTTACCCAAGCACCGGCTATAAGCTTGTTTTTCCCGATATCCAGAATCGCTGCGCTGGCAATATGTGCCGAGAGTACAAATGGCTTTTGGATCATGCCCATAAATTCGGTTTTGCTCTGAGCTATCCCCGATTTGGAAAAGAAGATTTAAACCCCATCACTCAGTATAGCTTCGAACCCTGGCACTGGCGATTTGTCGGCGTTGAGGCCGCTCAAGAAATCCACAGTTTGTCTTCAAAGCTCGATCGTCGAATTTCAATTATTGAATACATTAAATTTAAAAATAAAAAATTATCTTCAGAGCAGCTCAAAAATCCTTTTAATCGAGAACCTTCCTCAACTGGAGTTCAAGAACTTGTGATCGGAATGGGAGGAGATGTCAGTCTTTCCCGACCAGGCAGCGATCGATTGGATTCTAATGGCAGCACATTCAATCGCTTTTACACTTGGGAGCAAATGACAGAGGACTTAGAAAAAATGACTGCCGGAAATGACCTGAACTTTATGAATTTGGAGAGCGTTGTCTCTGACCAATCTTTAGAAGTGATTTCAGGAAAAAAGTATCCGCAAAAAAGTCACCCCGAAGGTGTCAAACACCTCGTGAATAAAGTGGGCTTTAATCTCATTTCCACAGCAAATAACCATGCCTACGATTACAGTGATGCAGGTATTTTAGAAACTTTGAATCATCTCGATAAAATTAAGTCGAGATCGAAAGTGGCAATTTCTGGCTTAGGGACTTTGAAGGAAACTTTAGAGCCTGAAATCATGGATATTAATGGCTTTAAGGTGGCCTTTATTGCTCTTGGTATGAAGGGTGATGATCGTCCGGATTGGGAAAGTCGCTGGAGACCTACTCCTACAAAACCTGGGATGCTTTCAGTTCGGCACTGTGCGGACAATACGTTTGAAAAGGCCATGTCACCGTGTCGACAGTATGGTGATTTACAAAAGGCCTTGGAAAATTTAAAAGCAGCAAAAGCTGACTTAAGAGTTGTTTCAATTCATGAAGGCATGGAGCTGTCTGTTTACACAAAAAATGGATCAAAGCCTGATGATGACAGATCTCAGACAGCCAACGGTCAACAACGCCAACGATCAGAGAATCGAAACATCGAGGCAAAATTTGATCTGATTAAAAGTTACGGTGTGGATTTGATCGTGGGCCATCATTCTCATAATGCAAGACCTGTCGAACTCAGCAAAAACACTTTGGCTTTTTATGGTCTTGGAAATTTACTTTTCCTTGGTGGCAAAAACTACAGTACGGATTCATTTCCGTTATGGAATCAATTCGGTTTGTTTGCAAAAAGTTATTATTCAATGATCGATGGAATTGCCCAGCTATCTGCCGTTCAAATTATATTTTTGAAGAACAATCATATCCAACCCACTTTTTGGGAGAACAAAAAAGCCAGTCAGTTCACTGATTATTTAAATCAAGCCAGTCTGAAATCCTTAGGTGCTAATGGCGTCCAATTTAAAAACAAAGGCGATGGAACCGCTATTTATTGTTTGGATAAAATCAAAAAAGGCAAAAAGGCGAAAGCGCTTTGCCTTTAATTGAAATGGTAACGAAGTCCTAAACCACCCATAAATTCTGCTGATGTTTCTGGGAAGACTGAGATTCCAGGGACGATTTCAAAGTAGACGCTGAATGAAGGGTCTTTATTGAACCACTCGATACCCAGAGGAATTCGAACACCCATTCCAAAAGAGCCATCATCTTTTCCGAAATAACCGTCGTCATCCCGGCGATCTTTATTCGTAACGACCGCTGCGATTCCAATTCCGATGTAAGGAACTAGGCTATTAATAAAGGGCTCTGTGGTTTTGATAAGTCCTGGGTGATGAAGTAAATAATCACCGTATATTAAAACGGAATCGTCGTAACTAAAGGCCAAGCCACCTTGATAGGATTTAATATTTGAAATTTTGTATTGTCCCGTAATGGCAGTTGGATTTCCTAAAATAAATCCGACACTTCCCCCAGCGGCTGAAACAAGGCTTGTAGAAAAGAAAACAGTAGCTGCAAGTATTAATTTTTTCATGATCTCATTTTAACTTTGATGCTGATGTGATTCAACTAAAACGAAAGGCCTAGTCCCACAACTGAATAGGATTTTTTGTCGAGCTCGAAGGCAGAGACTTTCAGAAAAAGTGGAAATCCTGAGGACTTCACAGTCACAGAGGCCGCTGTGGTGATTTTTTCTATTCGTTTGTCATTTTGTATCGGATCCAAATAACGAAATTTAACGACCTCTACAGCTGGAATTAATTTGTAACTTTGCAACGGATCCCTTGTTGAAACCAAAAAATTCCACCCCAGCCCGTACTGAGTGAAAGCTTCTTTCGTATCTAAATTGGTATCTAAACTGACCCGCAATCGATCCCAAATATCAAGTGCAAGGCCTAAGTTCCAATAGGATTTGGCATTCCCTTCACGGTCCTTTCGGTAGTTTGGGGAGGCGTACAACAAATAAAGTTGTGCTGATGATCGGGCCTGAGTCCAGGTGTCCTTATATTTTTTTTGATTTTTCAAATCATCCAAAAGTGCATAAATTTGGAGGTGACTAGAAAAAAAACCTAAATCACCTGCGAAGCGATCAATTCTTTTTCTTGAGACAACACCCACAATATTTCCTTGGACGTCAAAGACAGGTCCTCCGGAATTTCCGGGGCTGACAGACATATCAGAAACAAAACCCGTGCGACTAATTTTTGAAACCACACCACTAGAAATCACATGTAAATAATCTGAATCCAATAAAGCCTGAATCTTAAAGTGGCTTGCCGTGACAGGATGACCCACAGTCGAGATGGGTTGCCCTTCGAAAAGAAACTGAATCCTTGGTAGAATTTTAAGTTTTGGAAAATCAAGGGATTCGTTCAACTTGATCAATGCCAGATCAGAAGATGAATCCATCTGCAATCTTTGGCCTTCATACATCTTCCAAGATTCATTTCTGAAATAAACATGAATCTTTCTGATTTGATCCACACAATGAGCTGAAGTCAGAACCAGATCCTTTTCGATCAAAGCTCCCGAGCAAACAACGCCACCCGAAATGATCACACCAATGCTGGGCTTACTTTTTTCATAAACCTGAACCCAGGAATTTTGGACCTGCGCATAACCGACAGAGCAAAAAAGCAATGTTGAAATAAGTGCTTTAGCGATGAAATTCATTGAGCTTCACTGTTGTTCTGGGCTCGACATCTTTTGTAACAACCGCATTGGCACCTATTCTAGCATCATCACCAACGCGGATCGGACCTAGCACTTTTGCACCTGTCCCGATTAGAACGCGATTTCCCACAGTTGGATGACGTTTCACTGGGTCAAATTTTAATCCACCCAAAGTCACTCCGTGAAAGATGATACAATGATCTCCAATTTCGGCAGTTTCACCGATGACCACACCCATCCCATGATCGATCACTAAACTTTTTCCGATTTTTGCACCGGGATGTATTTCGATACCAGTTAAAAAGCGTGCTGTTTCTGAAATCCATCTGGCGATGAAATAGAATTTTTTGACGTAAAAACAACGCGCTAATCGATAAAGACCGATGGCTTTGGGCCCGGGATAAAGTAATAAAATTTCCAAATCTGATTTAGCTGCTGGATCGTAATTGCGGTAGGCTTTCACCAGCTCTCGAACGGCTCTCACTGACTCACCCCTGTTGATCTAAAATCTGGGCAAAAAAGATCTGATCTTTCTGAATCGTAAAAACTGACTTGGCTGACAGTCCAATTATTTTCAGTTTCTACTAAAAACAAAAAGTGACCGCCAAGGACTGATACGTGTCGATGTCTTGTCGTGTTTAAATCGAGCATTTGAGAGAAACCTAACTTTCCAAATTGAGATGTGAGTTCAAGCACTTTTTTGCACCCGGATCCTAACACTTCTCCATCGACTTTACGTTGTCGATTTTGACTGATAAAAAATACTTTCGTTTGCAGAATCTTATCTTTGATTGGCACATCAAAACCAAGTGAAAAGCTTCCTGGTTGTCCACTGACAACTTTTGATAAGTCGAGCTCGCCTCCACCACTTTGCATAACAAAAAGCATGGGACTCTCTTTCAAAATCCCCTTATTTTTTTCAGTCAGCTTAAGATTCACAGGACCATAGACGATTGTTTTCGGTTTGTTAGGTTCGATGACTTTATTTGTGATGTCCCAAATAAAATCAGGCACTTTAAAGTCCATAGGTAAATCTTCGACACTATAGGCATCAATGGGGGGCTGTGTTGTATCTGCAGATTTCTGGCAACCAACGACCAGTACCAACAAAAGAATTCCGCTTAAAAACCTCAAAGAGATTCCTCGAGGTCATAACGGATGCTTAAAAGATGGATGGACAAAGGATCCTGGGACAATCCCTGACTTAAAATAAACCGGCAACTCTCGAGGGGCTTTTTAGAGCATTGCTGGCTGGCTTTAAGTTCATACACATAGGTCTTTACTATGGATCTTTGCAAAAGTGGATTCAAAGTCGATTCAACACACTTGTCTTGCTTTTCTTCTAGACAAGTTTTTGCGAAGTACCAATCAGCTGTTTCCTTTTGCTGAAGCTGAGGAACCCGATTCAGCGCTCGAACTTCTGGCCAACGACCCATCGCTGTTAAAAGATGAAGTTGAGCTAACAGTAATTTTTCATGACTTGGAAACCGCACGAAGCTTTCGTTGAGAAGTTTTTCCGCTTCAGCCCACCTTTGAACCTTGGACATGCATATGACACGTATAGCGACACCTTCTGCGGAAGTTTCAAAGGGATTTCCAAAATCAGTACAAAATTGGTACAGAAAATTCCAATCTCTCCACCGTTGGTCGATGGACGGATCTTCACTAAAATTCATTGAAAATGAAGGAAGCTCCGTAAAAAATTTCTCGGCGGCGCTGGCAATGGCCTGAGAATCTCCTGAAGTGATGGCCAATCGTAAACTCATCAATTTCATTTCAGCTTTGAGGTACAAAGATTGATCAGCAGAAGATTCGAGAGCATTAATAATTCCTGGAATTTCACTCTTACGATTGCCAGAAAGTTCAACTAAAATGGCATGCAACAAGTGAGCTTTCCGAGGCTCAAAAGCCATGAGCTGCTGAACAATATTTAAGGCTTCATTCCAATTGGATTGACTCATCAAATACGCAATACGATTGATTTTTGTTGGGATATTTCCAGGCTCGAGAAGCTGAGCTCTTTCTAAAAATACTTTTGCGACTTGAGGTTGGCTGTCATAAAGAGAAACCAGTGCAAGACCATTCAAACTTTGCATCATGAGTTCTTTATTTTTTGGATCTAATTGGGTGGCACTCTCGAAGAGTCTTTTTGCCTTCACAAGCTCACGACCTTGATTGAGATGCAAAAATCCAAGCCTCATCATGGCAAGGGGTTGAGATGGAACTTCCTGCTGATATTCTTTAAAGACTTGATAGGCACGATCATAAAGTTTAGCGGCATAAAGCTGCTGAACTTGAGTCCATACTTTCTTTTGTTTTCCATCCCATGTTTGTCTTTGAATGAAAGCAAACATGGCTATGAGGAAGCTGATACCCACAAAAGTACTTAATAACCACTTTGTCAGTGGAATGGGTTCTTTTTCAATCGCTGTTCCATAGGATCGAATGGGTTCTGGTTTTTTACTTGAAGTGGTTGCGGGAATGACTTTTTCTTGGACGGGAGGACTTGTCACAACGGTTGACTGATACGGAATAGATCGAGGTGGCGTCGGTGTCAAATCATCATCAACTCGTCGAGTGATACTGACCTGAGTATGTGCAGCCGTGTGAGTTTTTTCGATGGTGTCTGCTTCGTTCGCCAATTCTAGAACTGCAGATTGAAGCTCTGGCAAATCTCGAATAAAAACCCATCTGGATTTATTATTTTTAGCTTCATCTAACAACCCGATTTGTTTGGATCGAACTGCCAAAGCAAGTTCTGCAATCGTATAAGGTCCCATCAGGCTTTCAGAGGCCTTCACGATCCAGATCTTTGCATTTGATTGCGCTTGCTTCTTCATTTTATCTTTCATTCTTCATTAGTGTCTAAAATGTCTAATTCCCGTCAAAACCAAATTCACTTTTAACTTCTCTGCCATCGCAATAACATCAGGATCCTTCACGGAGCCACCGGGCTGAACGACCCAAGAAATCCCCGCATCTGCACATTTCTGAATTGAATCCGGAAATGGGAAAAAAGCATCACTGATTAAAACTGCATTTTTTTGCGTGGGATGGTGTTTTTTCCAACGACTGATCGCTTGCTCAACTGCATCCACACGATTCACTTGCCCCATTCCAAGCCCCAGAGTTTGCCCAAGACCTACGATGGCTATGGCATTACTTTTCAATGCGGCACAAACTTTTTCACCGAACAAAATATCATGAGTGACTTCGGTGCTAGGCTTTTGCCCCAAAACTTTCCAATTTTCAGTGC
>CAZPBD010000091.1:0-8281 GCA_964584655.1 uncultured Pseudobdellovibrionaceae bacterium
GCGGCCATATTGATCGATCAGTTGGAAACTATCATTCATGTCAAAATCTTCGAAAAACTCAGGCCCCATTTTAAGATTTAATTTTTTTGCGAAGGACCAAAAAAATTGAGATTCTCCATGACCTTCATTTTTCTCGAGATCTTTTTGAGCCGACAAGCTCAGTTTAAACTCGGTTCCAATCTGATCATGGAGGAAATCTGAAATGATTAATTTTTCTGTGACAGCATCACTTCCCAACATAGGAAAGGTGCTATCACAAGGGGTTTCAAGCTGACAAGGGCAGAGACTGGGGATTTACGTATTCTGACCATAACCGATTCACTTGCTCATCAATCGCCGAGTTCGGATGGGACTCTTTCAGATCACAGTGCCTGAGAACTATAAAATTAACTGGGACGTTATACATGACCAGACCTGCCTGCTTCGTTTTAGCTCCCCAGTCGACACAGGCGGCATATACAGAGGTGTCAGGTCTAGGAAACGAGACCACACCCTCGCAGGATTTGAGTTCGTTTTTAGTAAATTTCATCCCGCAGCCAATGATCACTCGGGTCAGTTTAAAACCCTTCGGAATTATTTTTGTGTCAGCAGCGATCATGCCCATTTTATGAAAATTCTGCATGCCAACTTCACTGAGCGTCTGCGATGGGTTTGGCAAAGACTGGTAGTAGGAGTCTTGATTGAAATCTTGATTTATATTCTGCCAAGATGACGACATAATGCCCCCAATTTGGCCATTAAATCTAAGGACATAGTGGTAGTCATACTCTTCAAAGACCCGGGGGTTAGCGGCCTGGGAGATCAATTTATTAAAAATCAAAGACCACTGACTCATCCAGAACTCTTTGACCTCGTGGATGGCTGGGCTCGACTTGGTGTGAACTTCAAATTGAATTTTCATGCGACCGACCGATCAAGAAAGACTCTTTTTCCTGAGGAAATTTCAGACAACAGCTGAGAGTAAAGGCTGTCGGTCATCTCCAGGTTTTCGAAGATGAGCGTTTTTTGTTTGTCTGTAGCTCGGCTTAAAAGTTTCCATCCATCCTCTGCATGCTCAACATCCACATGGGAATGGCCCCGCAGAAAAACGGCTGTTCCTGGACCAAACTCTCTTTCTACTCGGTCTGCCAATTCGCCTGCAACAACCGCACTGGTGTACTCTAAAAATTGAGAATAACCGCACAGGGCCATGGGGTCCGTGTGCTGAATGTAATAATACTGAGACATAATGAGTGCATTTGCCATTGGCGAAGGCTGAAAGTGCTCTGGGCTTTTATCAAACTTCTGAAGATCCTTGATCAGCCAGCGATCGTGGCCCGTTTCTTCTTTTAAATGATAAAGAATTTCATTGAGTTCGTCGGATTGGTGGATCGGCAGTTGGAGGGCAAAGGCGCAGAGAAGCTTGGGTGTATGGCGCACAAGAAAGTACTGCTGGGCCAACCACTGGGTATAAAATGAGCGATTTTCCCATGGAAGGATGCGGATTTTATCAGCAGCAATGGAAACCTTGTTTTCGATGGTTTGACGTAAGTTCATAGGACCCCTTTGAGTTGTGGAGGGGCTCAATTCGAACCCCGCCGCTCTAACGGATGGTTAATGAAAATACTTAATCGGAAAAATAGGATAAAGTAAAAAACTAGGCTAGACGATAGTGACTAACTTAAGTCTAAGGGGCCTTAAGCGACCTGCTTAAGCCCTTTTTTTTACCTTTTTGTTCAGGTGACGCTGGGCTTCTCGTTCGTAGGCAGACACGAGAGATTCAAGAACGACGTTTTCGGGTATCTTCAAAATTGAAACAAGCTCAGCGATAATATTGAGGGGGACCTTTGAGTGGCCATTTTCAATCAATGAAATAAACTGAGGAATTTTGTATCCCAAATGCTTGGCTAGCTCCTGTTGAGTCAAATCTGCTTTAATACGGTAGTTTCTAATAATTTCGCCAATTTCCATAATTTACTCCTGCATTCATTTGTTATTCAGTTCCTAGATCATTCATGAATTTCAGGGTTCAGTCAAAGATAAATCTCAAATTAAGTCATTTACTTAAAATTTTTTCTATGTTTCTATCCTGTATGCAATTTGCAAAAGATGCCGAGATCAGTTCATATTTACTTTCAGCGGTCTGTCATGACTTGGCTAATTCACTTATGATTTTGGGTCTTAATCTTGAAAAAATCCAATCCGAGTCCGCTCATCTGAGTGGACCGATTAAGATCTCATTACAGAAAAGTTTGCGAGCCCATCGCAATGCCAACGATATTTTATTTATGGCTCGACAGGTCCATGGTCACAATACGGGCAAGCTCTCACTCGAAACCAAAAAAATCAGCTTAAAAAAATGTTTACAAAAACTTCTTGAAGATGTGCAAAGTGCAGCCCAGAAGAAAGAACTGACGTTCGAGTTCTCGGATTGGGTTGAAGGGGACGAAGTTTTTGCTGATGAAACAATCCTCGTCCATCAAGTCCTTTACAATTTAATTTCTAATTCAATCAAATTTTCTTTTCGAGGCAGTTGCATCCATTTGTCGACTCAAAAAACAAACGGAGAGCTTAAGCTTTTTATCTCAGACTCGGGTCAAGGCATGTCCCGATTAAAAATTTCTAAAGTCTTTCAAATGTCAGAGCCCACTTCGACCCCAGGAACAGAAAACGAGAAGGGGTATGGCATGGGGCTTCCGATTGTTCACTTTTTCCTGAAGCTTTTGGGGGCACGGATTCAGGTTTACTCTCGAGAGAAAAGTTCCCAGAATGAATTTTCGGGAACATGCTTCGAAATTATTTTTCCTGATCTGACGGCTCTGAAGCTTTAATGTTAGGTTTTTTAATATTGTGGATTGGCAGAAGCGTCGCAATTATTTGCTAACTAAATAAGCACATTTGAGAAGCCTACGTGCTTGCAAGCTCGGTCAGAACGAGTGTCACGATCATGCTGATTAACAAGATGTAGCCAAAGAAAATGTGCTTTTTGTAAGTGACGGCCATAAAATCCCCTCCATGAGAAAATTGACTGATAAAAGGATAGGTTCCAAAACGGAACCGATCAATTTTAAAAACTGAAAATGAGTCAACGCGTTGACTGAAAAAGCTGAGCAGTCTAATAGACTTAATGCTGTTGGCTTTGCTGAAAATCCTCGTTATATAATTGAAAGTCTATTGAAAATGCTAAAAAGGGGGCGATGTGAAATCCTCGATCGAAACGACGGCGACGAATTCTCAGGCTGTGGGAACTCAAGCTGCGGATGATCTATCTCGAAATTTTGCGTTCACGACAAAGTTGGATGCAATTGTAGCTTGGGGTAGAAAAAATGCTTTATGGCCGCTTCCATACGGAACCGCTTGTTGCGGTATCGAATTGATGAGCGTGATGGGTCCCAAATATGATCTCGCAAGATTCGGCGCGGAAGTTGTCAGATTTTCTCCAAGGCAGGCGGATCTTCTTGTTGTGGCCGGAACTATCACTGAAAAAATGGCTCCTATCTTAGTTCGAATTTATGAACAAATGTTAGAACCCAAATATGTTTTGTCCATGGGAGCATGTGCTTCAAGCGGTGGATTTTACCGCGCCTATCACGTGCTTCAAGGTTGCGATAAAGTGATTCCAGTGGATGTTTACGTTCCTGGATGTCCTCCAACACCTGAAGCGGTTTTGGACGGCGTGATGCTTTTACAAAAAATGATTGCTGACCAACAACCACGTCCTTGGAAGGACAATTGGAAAAATCCCTATGACCAAGCTTGAAGAATTAAAAGCCGACCTCGGTCGCTTGATGGATGTTTCAAAAATGAAGTTTTCCCATAAAGTGGGAGACGACATTATTGAACTTGAAAAGACGCAATTGATTCCTGTTTTGAAAGCCTTTCGCGAAAGTCTGCGATTTGATTTTTTAATGGACATCTGCGGTGTTGATTATCCCAGTCGCGCAAAAAGATTTGATGTGGTCTACCACTTATTTTCTTCTAAAGATGGGTCTCGAGTTCGCTTGAAAGTTCAACTTTCCGAAGGTGAATCTGTTCCCACAGCTTTAGCTGTTTGGCGTGGAGCTGACTGGTTCGAGCGAGAAGCTTATGACATGTTCGGAATTCTTTTCGAAGGTCATCCCAATTTAAGAAAAATTTTAACTCACCATCAATTCGTGGGTCATCCACTCAGAAAAGATTACGAAGCCGATCATCAGCAAGCTTGCACTGAAGTTTTGCCTGTTCATTTTAATAATGAAGACAATCAGCGCGGTGATGTTTTAGATGAAAACTTAGTTCCATTGAACATTGGACCTTCTCATCCCGCCATGCACGGAACATTGCGAATGATGGTCGAGCTCGACGGTGAAACCATCGTTCGTGCGAACAACGAAATCGGTTATTTGCACAGATGTTTTGAAAAGATGGCCGAAACTCACCCCTACAATCAGGTGATTCCTTATACGGATCGATTGAACTATTGTTCAGCTCCTTCAAATAACGTGGGATACTGCCGAGCCGTTGAAAAACTCATCGGCGTCGAAGTACCCGCTCGTGCTCAAGCCATGCGAGTGATCCTGATGGAGCTCTCGCGGATTATCGATCACATCATTGCCGTGGGGACTGGTGGTGTGGATTTAGGTGCTCTGACTTCTTTCTTCCATCTGTTCACTTACCGCGAAAAAGTTTACACACTTTTTGAAAAACTCTGCGGAGCAAGACTCACAGTCAGCATGACTCGAATCGGAGGTATGGCTCAAGATGCGCCCGAAGGTTGGTTTGATGATGTTCTTGGATTCTGTAAAGAAATGCGCGCGGGCGTTGATGAAATCACAAAGCTCATGCTTGATAACAAAATTTTTATCAAAAGAACTCAAGGCGTTTGCCCTGTGAAATCCAACGAAGCTATCGAGTGGGGCTACACAGGTCCTATGCTTCGTGCCTCTGGCGTAAATTTGGATTTGCGAAAATTAACACATTATTATGGTTATGATGAATTGAACTTTGATGTTCCAGTGGGAACCAATGGGGATATTTATGATCGTTACTTGGTCCGCATCGAAGAAATGCGCCAAAGTATTCGCATCATCGAGCAAGTTTGTAAAAAAGTACCCGGTGGTGATTTCACAATCCGTGATAAAAGCTTGGTTCTTCCAGATAAAAAAGATGTGTACGGTAACATCGAGGGTTTGATGAATCACTTCATGCTGGTGATCAAAGGTCTTCGTCCTCCTGTGGGTGAAACTTACGATGCCACGGAAGCACCTAACGGCGAGCTTGGATTTTATCTGATCAGCGATGGCAGTGCGAATCCTTATCGTTTGAAAGTTCGTCCCCCCAGTTTTGCGATCTATCAATCTTTTCCTCACGTCGTGAAGGGCGCCATGCTCGCAGATGCTATTGCAACTGTGGCCAGCATGAATGTCATCGCGGGTGAATTGGACCGATAATTTAATTGAAGGAGCTTTCAGGATGTTTCAATTGTCATCAGAGGGATTAGCAGAAGTTAAAAAAGAACTGGCTCGCTATGAAACAAAAGAATCTGCGATCATCCCCAGTCTTTTTATCGCTCAAAAAGAAAACAAAGGTTGGGTTTCTAAGGAAGTTGTTAATTATCTTTCCAATGTCATGGACATTCCTGAAAGCAAAATTAATGAAGTTTTTAAATTCTACACTATGTTCAATCAAAAGCCTGTCGGTAAGTATCACGTGCAAGTGTGTGCAACGATTTCCTGTGCTCTTGTTGGCGCTCGCGAACTCTCGACTCACATTTGTAATGAATTGAAAACTCACCACGGAGAAGTCACTGAAGATGGACGATTCACTGTCAGTCGAGTGGAATGTTTGGGCTCCTGCGGAACGGCTCCCATGATGCAAGTCAATGATCGTTACTATGAAAATCTGACCAACGAATCTGCCATGAATATTTTAAGAGGTCTGAAATGAGCGAAGTTAAATATCTCACAGAATTTTATCACTTAAATGAATTTCAAGGACTTGATGGCTACAAAAAAAATGGTGGCTACAAGGAACTTGAAAAAGCTTTCAAAATGAAGCCTGAAGAAATCATCGATGTGGTTAAAAAATCGGGACTTCGCGGTCGTGGCGGAGCTGGATTTTCCACTGGAATGAAATGGGGATTTTTACCTAAAAATAATGAGCCCCGATATTTGCTCTGTAATGCAGACGAAGGCGAGCCTGGTACATTCAAAGATCGTATGATGATGGAAAGAGCTCCTCATCAATTGATCGAGGGCATGATCATCTCTGCCTACGCGATTAATTCTAAAAAATCTTATATCTATATTCGTGGCGAATATGATTACCCCATTGCTTGTGTCAGAAAAGCTCTCGAAGAAGCTTATTCTGCAGGTCTTTTGGGTAAAAATATTTTAGGCTCTGGATTTGATCACGATATGGACGTCTATGTGGGAGCAGGTGCTTACATCTGCGGTGAAGAGACCGGTATGATTTCTTCACTCGAAGGTCTTAAAGGACAACCCAAGCTCAAGCCTCCATTTCCTGCGGTTCAAGGTTATTTAAGAAAACCAACAATTGTGAACAATGTAGAAACTTTAGCAGCTGTTAAATACATCATCCGTGACGGTGCTGATGGATTCAAAAAATACGGAACAGAAAAATCAACAGGCACCAAGTTGTTTTCACTCAGTGGAAATGTCATGAAGCCAGGAAATTTTGAAGTTCCACTGGGTTATCCACTGAAAGATCTTATTTTTGACTTAGGTGGCGGAATGAAGCCCGGTCGAAAATTGAAGGCTGTCATTCCTGGTGGATCATCGGCTCCTGTATTAACTGCAGACGAAGCCATGCGTGCAACCATGGATTACGAAAATCTCGCAAGCCTTGGAACGATGCTTGGTTCCGGTGCCGTGATCGTGATTGATGATTCTCAGTGCATGGTGGACATGCTGGGAACATTGACTCATTTTTACCATCACGAATCTTGCGGTCAGTGCACACCTTGCCGTGAAGGCACGGGCTGGCTAGATAAAATCGTTCACTCAATTTTAGAAGGTCGCGGAAGACTTCAAGATATCGATTTGTTAGTTAAAGTGGCTGACAACATGAAAGGTCGCACCATTTGTGCTCTTTCAGATGCAGCAGCACTTCCTGTTCTTAGCTTCGTTTCTAAATTCCGTGAAGAATTTGAATTTTTCGTTCGTGAAGGACGCTCTCAAGTAAAAGGAACGCAATATGCCCAAATGCACCATTAATGGAGTCGATGTTGAAGTTAAAGACGGAGCCACCATCATGGAGGCTTTCTACAAACTCGATCAGGGCATAGCACATTATTGCTACCATCCCGGACTTTCTGTCGCCGGTGTTTGCAGACTTTGTATTGTAGACATCGAAGGAAATCCTCGGCCACAAATCGCCTGTAACACAGTTGTGACTGAAGGCATGAAAGTCACGAACCAGTCTGAAAAAATTAAAGACGGTGTGAAGTGGGTTTTGGATTTCCATTTGATCAATCATCCCTTGGATTGCCCTGTTTGCGATCAGGCCGGCGAGTGTGGTCTTCAAGAGCAGTACATGGAGTACGGAAAATACAATTCTGAAATGGCAGAGCCTAAAGTCAAAAAGCACAAAGTTGTGGATTTAGGTCCCACAGTGGTTTTGGATTCTGAACGATGTGTTCTTTGCTCAAGATGCGTGAGATTCACTGACGAAGTTTCAAAAACAAATGAACTCGGATTATTTAATCGCGGTGACAAAACTGAAATCGGAACTTTCGAAGGTAAAGAGCTCAATAATAAGTACTCTTTGAACACAGTGGATATCTGTCCTGTGGGCGCACTGACTTCAAAAGATTTTAGATTTCGCCAGCGGGTTTGGTATCTCAAAAATTCAGAAACTGTCTGCACAGGCTGTTCAACGGGCTGTAACGTCAAAGTTTATTACAACAAAGAAGGCGCTTTCCGTGTGAAGCCTGTTTACAACGAAAAAGTAAACGGACATTGGATGTGTGACGAAGGCCGAGACATTTACAAGTTTGTAAATGTCGAGCACCGTCAAACTGTTGCAAATAAAATCACAGCGGGCCAGAAATCAGAAATGGTTCCAGGCCAGGCGGCCACTGAAGCTTACCAAGTGATCAAGAACACGGCTGAAAGCAACTTAGCTGTGGTTTTAACTGGCCAGTACACAAATGAAGAGTATGAAACAGCTTTGAAGAACTTCAAAACTAAGAATATTTTCCATTGGAAAAACAAAGAAGAAAACTGGAAAGACTTTGATGGCCTTCTGATTCGCGGTGATAAAAATCCAAATTCAAAAGGTTTGGAAGCTGCTCTTTCAAAAG
>CAZPBD010000092.1:0-8054 GCA_964584655.1 uncultured Pseudobdellovibrionaceae bacterium
GGCTTGATCCCTGCGGCCAGCCACACGGTGAATCGACAAGTGCTTAACGGTGAGCTTTTTGAGATTGGTAAGCTTACCTCAATGCACGAAGAGCTGTATTTAGTTTCGGCCCAGAGAAAGATTGAAAACCCAATAGCAAAAGCTTTGTTCAAGACTTTTGAAGTGTAACGCCCTAACCACTTGAAACGACTGCATTTATAGAATCGATTTAATACATCCAGGATCAAGTATTTATCTATTTTAATTATACAAAAAAACTCCGTAAAGTAATTAAGTCAGCAAGTAGTGCAGACATAACAACATAACGGAGGCTTTATGATTAATTCCAAATACAAGACACTAAATTCAATTCTTGATTCTAAAAACGGACTTCATCTAACTGCTTACATCAAATTTGATGGCAACATTGTTCGGTTCAGAAAAAAGCTAAAAACTTTGCTTGTAACAGCGGAAGAACATTTATCTCCCGTTTTGACCGCTGAGGACAAAAAGCGTTTTTTAAGTCCAGTGAAAGATTTAGGATTTGATTCTGAAACTTTAAAGCAAATTAAAGGTAACATTGCAATTTTTAGAAAAGACAATTTCTTTCGATACATGAGTTTACCAATTGAAGTGGAAGAAGGCTGTGTCGTTGCAAACACCTTTCATATAAAGCCCATGATTAAATGGGCGCAGCAAGATCAGGATTTTTTAATTGTAGGGCTGACATTCGATGGCGCTATTCTATACAAGGGTAGTCAATCCGAATTCAAAAAGATTGATGCCGCCGTCTATCCAGAGTCCTTGAAGCGTCTTGATTGTGACGGTGGATATGCATCGTTGAAGCAAAAGCGTCTGCAAAAAGCAGAGCTTCAGCATACAATGGAGTGGCTATCAGGGTGGGTTGGCGATTTAGTTAAAGGCAACGACACGACCGTCTTTGTTGCTGGTAACAAAGACTACGTTAGTGCTTTTATTAAAAACTTTAAATCAGACAAGCTCTATCCAGAGACCATAGCGCCACACTTTTCGACAGAGAATGTTTATGAGATCTGTAAAAACGTAAGGGCACTTTTAAGACTGGATTCTCGCACTAAACTAAATGATGCCTTGAAAGAGTTTGAAATTGCACAAGGCACGAATACAGCTAAAACAAATATATTTCAGATCGCCAAAGCTGCAATTAAAGGCAATGTCAAAAAACTTATCATTGCAGAAGACCTTAACGTCTTTGGAAAACTTGATTTATCGACGGGCGGCATATCTCTTCATCCTTTAGACATGGATCACGAGGATGACTGCCTGCTGGATGATTTGGCTCAAACTGTGTTACTTAACGGCGGTGAAGTTGTCGTAGCAAAGCGCAGCGAAATTCCAAAAGGCAGACCCATCGTTGCTGTTTTAAACAACCAACAGTCGGAGCTCCATGCGGTAGCACATAGACGACTTTCTGAGATTGCCGTATGAAAAAAGAAATAATGATGTGGTTGCTGTCGCAGAAACAAGGAACGGGAATGGACAAGGCGTTAAAGAAAAAAATCTTTATAGGACTGGGTATATTAGGCCTAGTCCTTGTTGTTGGCGTTACGCTAACTGTCTATATTGGATTTAAAACAGTTGGGTTTATAGCTTCAAAGGCTCCTACTCAAGAACAGGTTGGAGCGCTGACTCAAAATCTGTCCGCGCAAGGCAAAGCATTGGTCGGGGCAACCACATCTACCACCTGTTTGGCTGAAGTTCAGTCTCACATGAACCTAAATGTATGGCTGTCACGACCAATTGCAGAGAACACAACTAAGTTGTTTAAAGCTTGTTTTGAAACTCAAAAACTAGAACCAAATGAAAAACAAACAGAAACCGCAGAGGGAGCTTAAAATGGTCAAAGTAACTTTTAAGAATTTAGAAAAATCCAGCTTAGCAAAAGATGTTGTTGTAGAAAAAATCAGTGCGCTGATTGGTAAATTTCCAGAACTTGAACATCACTCAATAAGTTTGACTCTTTCGATGGACAATTCTTCAATCCAGGCTGGCCCTGATGAGTTTGGAGTAAAAGTACAAATCAAGGGTAAAAAGTTTGAGGGACTTATCGTCGAAAAGAAGGCCAAAACTTTGTATTTAGCTATGGCAGATGTCCACGAAGTTTTATTAGAACTACTCAATAGACGAACAGATAAATTGCGCGTGAAAAGTCGAACTCAGTTAAGAAAGGCAAAGAATTCCAATGAAGCCCAAGCTAAACAAGACACAATTTAATTTTTTCTATTGGATTTTTGCAATTTGGGCAGTCTTTCTAATTCACCAGACTTGGACGAATTACAATACCGTTAAGACAGTGGCTTATAATGAATTTCTACAACTTCTAGAACAAGGAAAGTCCGAAGAAGTTTTCATTCGAGACAATACTGTCCAGGCTAAACTTAAAGAACCAATTGACGGAAAAAGCAGCGTCATTGCCGCTAGAGTAGAAGCTGACTTAGCTAAAGTTCTGTCTAACTACAATATTAAGTACACTCGTGTTATCGAGAGCACATGGATATCAACAGTTCTTTCCTGGGTAGTCCCCGCGATCGTCTTTTTCGCTTTGTGGATTTTTATCATGAAGAAAATGGCAGAGAAAGGTCATGGCGGCGGTTTAATGTCCATCGGTAAAAGTAAAGCAAAAGTCTACGTCGAGCAGGATACCAAAGTGACTTTTGAAGATGTTGCCGGAATCGATGAGGCTGAGGATGAGCTTAAAGAGATTGTGAGTTTTCTTAAAGATCCCAAATCCTATGGCCGACTTGGTGCAAAAATGCCAAAGGGCGTTTTGCTTGTAGGCCCCCCTGGTACAGGAAAAACTCTACTTGCAAAAGCAGTTGCGGGCGAGGCACATGTACCATTTTTCTCTTTATCTGGTGCTGATTTTGTCGAAATGTTTGTTGGAGTTGGTGCTGCCAGAGTCAGAGATTTGTTTGAGCAAGCAAGAAAACAAGCGCCTTGTATTATTTTTATTGATGAACTCGATGCTGTTGGCAAAGCTCGAAACCAATCAGGCTTTGCCGGTGGGCACGATGAAAAGGAACAAACGCTGAACCAGCTGCTTGTCGAACTTGATGGGTTCGATGGAACACAAGGAATTGTATTGCTAGGTGCTACCAATAGGCCTGAGGTTCTTGATCCAGCGCTACTAAGAGCAGGTCGGTTTGACCGACAGATTCTAGTGGATCGTCCAGATAAAAAAGGAAGAATTCAAATTTTAAGTGTTCACTTAAAGAAAATTAAACTAGCTAATGGAGTGGATGTCGAAAAAGTAGCTGCGCTAACGCCTGGTTTTACCGGAGCTGATTTGGCCAATTTAATCAATGAAGCTGCTTTAGTCGCAACACGTAGAAATGCCACTGAAGTTGAGTTTGATGATTTTACTTTGGCCGTTGAAAGATTAGTTGCAGGTCTAGAAAAGAAAAATAGAGTTTTAAATCCGAAGGAAAGAAAAATTGTGGCCTATCATGAAATGGGTCATGCACTAGTTGCTGCAAGTTTTCCTGATGCGGACCCTGTTCACAAGGTATCAATTATTCCAAGAGGAATCGGAGCGCTTGGTTACACTATTCAGAGACCAACAGAGGATAGATTTCTAATGTCCAAAGAAGAGCTAGAAAACAAAATGGCTATTTTACTTGGTGGGCGTGCTGCAGAGTTCATAATTTTTAATCACTTATCGACGGGTGCTTCAGATGACTTAGTGAAAACAACAGATATCGCGCGAAGTATCGTCATGAGATATGGCATGGACAACGAGCTTGGGCACATAGCCTATGATTCAGATCGTGGTGGCTATTTAGGAAGTCCATTTGGTTCTACAAAAAAATATGGAGATACAAGTGCTGATATAATTGATGTGAAAATTAAGGATCTTGCTCAGAAAGCCTTCGAGAGGGCTAAATCAATTCTTGAAAAAAACCGTAGCTTGCTAGTTGAAAGCTCTGAATCGCTCTTAAAAATAGAGACTCTAAATGAGCTTGATTTAGTTAAATATTTTAAACGAATTCAAGTATCCACAGAGCACTGATCATCCGTCCGGAGTTAGAAACATTTAACTCCACCAACATGGACTGAAACTGCTGAGTAAATTCAAAAGATTATAAAAATTTTTTACTAAGTTAAGTCCAAATATTTTTAATTATCTGTGTGTAGAGGGGTATTCCTACAATAATATTAAATGGAAAAGTCACAACAAGTGACATACCAAAATACAAACTCGGATTGGCTTCTGGAATTGCATATCTGATGACAGCTGGAACTACGATGTAACTCGCTGAGGCGCTCAAAACAGCTAACAAAATGGCGTCGCCTACAGTTACTCCAAAAATAAAGGACAAAAATGTGACAAGAATCGCATTAAAAAGGGGAATAAATAGTGCGAAAGAAACTAAAAATGCACCGGCTTTTTTTAGATCACCTAGTTTTTTTGCTACGACGAGGCCCATTTCAAGAAGAAAAAAGGCAAGAATCCCTTTAAATAACTGTCCAGTGAAAGGATCCATGGCTTTTTTACCTTCTTCCCCAGTAATCCACCCAATCACCAATCCACCAAGAAGTAAAAGATGAGCCCCATCAGTAAACGCCTCTTTTAGAATGTGGCTTATCTTGAGATTGTCATTTTCTAATGATCCCGTAGCACTTTTTGAATTATGACGAACCCAATTTGAAAGTAGAACGGCCATGATAATGGCTGGGGATTCCATCACGACTAAAGCAACGGACATATGTCCACCAAATGGTATGGACTGTTTTTCCAAAAATGTTGCAGCTGTTATGAATGTGACAGCGCTGACTGAACCATAGGTGGCCGCGATGGCGGCTGAATCAAAAGAACCGAGCCGCTTTCGAAGTATCCAATATGAATAAAGAGGAACAACAAAGGACATAAACACTGCAATACTCAAAGAGATTGCCATATCAGCTGAAAATCCAGATGAAGAAATCGCGACTCCACCCTTAAAGCCTACTGACATCAATAGATAAAGCGAGAAAAATTTAACAAGTGCTTGGGGAATTTCTAGATTTGATCGGACACTGGCTGCAAAAAGACCGAAGAAGAAAAAAAGTATAGCAGGATCAACGATATTAGACAAAAGTGATGAGTTCATTAAATATTCCGATGTATTTAGAAAAATGGGTAAATTGAACACACCAATTTTGAGCTATTTTTTTGCTTTTGTTAAGTATTAAATAAATCTGATAAATATCTGTTTTTTAGATAATTAATGGCGTCTGTTAAATAATGGCTTTTGAAATTCGATTATTTTATATGCTTTCATAGGTTTTTTGCCGTCACAACTAGGGCAACCCATTATCTCGGCTTTCTATCGGTCGTAAAGACCGCTACTTAGTCTTCTCTGACAAATCAAAATTCTGAATCTTTGCTTTTGACTTCAAAGCACGGCCCACTTTTTCAGATTTAACAGATTCACTTTTTGGGACCACGTTAATTTCTAATACGTAGCCTAACTCACTTAACCCTTTTTCTATAGTTTCAAGAGTCGGATTTGCTTTTGGATTTTCAAACACCTTTGAATAATTTTGCTGTGAAAAGTTCATCAGATCTGCATATTCCGCTAAGCTTTTATTGCCGTCCTTCTTTCTAGAAAATCGCATTAGGTAGGCAAGGGCAAGAACTGAGCTCATGGGAATAGTCACAAGCTCATCAGTTTTTTGTCTTTGTTTTTTTGCTAGCTTTAGACATTCATGAGGTTCTTTAACTTTGATATTTCGCGTGTAGTTTGACACGAGCCATCCATCTAATGCCTCTTTCGCATTTTCAACGGCTTCGATTAAATTTGCACCCTCGGTCAGGCATCCCTCAAGGCCCGGAAATTCCACCAAGTACGAGTTACCATCTTTAGATATTAATGCTGGATATTTCATAATCTTTACTCCTCGAAAACTAAGATATTTTACAACATATAAGTTGTAAAATCTAGGTTCAAAAATTAGATTAGTTAATCTCCTTTGTTGATACTTCGGAGCATTGGGGAAATAGTTTCATACCATTCATATACTTACTTGTGATTAAAACAGTAGCATTTTGTATCAAAATGTATTATTATGAATACATTGGAGGTTTTATGGGATTACCTAAAACTGTGCGATTTGAAGATGAGCTCGAAGGAAAAGTTGAAAAGTACTTAGAGGCTAATGGGATTAAATTTTCTCAGCTTGTGAATCTTGCGGTATCTAAATTTATCTCAGAGCCACAAACAATCCAATTAGCACCCGTTGACCAAAAAGATTTTTTAGCTGCTGCTGGCAAGGCTTTTAAGAAGCATAAAAACGCAATGGATAAACTCAAGTGAGAGTCATTCTGGTTCCTACTGCGGATGCAGTGGTGGCAGTAAATAAGTTTATTTGTGAGCAGGGTGGTAATCCTCATAACTGTACAGACATTGGCAAAGTCGAGAGTGCTATTTCAACTGCATTTTACCCAGGGTCTTATCCGTTTGTTCATGGTGGGCTCTCTAGGGTTGCTGGAGCTTTGTGTTTTTATTTGGTTAAAGGTCATGCCTTTACTGACGGCAATAAAAGAACTGGTGCTTTAGTGGCAATCACTTTTTTAAATCAGCATGGAATGGATCTGAGTTACCCATTAGATGAAGCTCAGGATATTAACGGGCTTGCTGAAATTATCGAAAGTTGTGCAGCTGGAAATGTCACAAAAGATCAATTGTTGGATTGGTTCGAAAATCATAAGTCTTATTTAGAAGAATAGTCCAGACAGTCCTACAGACTGCCTGGAAAACATATTACTGCATTTGAAAAGCCTGTTCAACGGCAATTACTGGATTCGTAATCTCAGCTCTGACTCGATGTTGATCAAAAAAATCCTTAGATCTTTCAATTACAAAGTACTGTTTATAAATCGAAGTCATATCAACAAGAGTTTTATAAACACATTCCTTTTCACAAACGATTCGGACAAGATCGTATCTCGGACCATCCAATGGTGTTCTATTTCGAATGCATGAAACATACTTGTGAATTTTGTCTATGTATCTTTTCTTTGATTTCTGAGCGATTTCGTATTCAAAGGCGATAACTTTACCAGAGGCAGAAGTATAAACTCCATCGGGTGCAGCATCTCGACTTCCACGTGCTTCAAAGTAAGCTGGGTACAGACACTTCAGTTGCCTGTCACTTTGCCAAGAAGTTATGTTTTCAAATTCTTCAAGCAGAAGCCTTGATTTCATCACTTGAATATCATGATCAAAAGTTCTGATATCAATTTGTTGGATGGGTTTTGCTGGCGTTGCAGTCGGTAACATATAATAAATTAAATCGTAACCGTGCTTAGTGGCGATGTAGTAATTTTTTTGCTCAAACCGATACCTCACTGTTGAGATGTAACCCATCTCAATTAATTGTCTGAGTCTTTCTCTGGCGTACCATTCATTATCAGAAGTACTGCCATCCTTTTTTCTTTTAAAAAACTTCTGATGAATTGATTGTATTGATGAAAACTTCATCGCTAATACAAAGTTAATAATTTCAAAATCTCTTTCTGTGATCTGCATAAACATTCCTTTTATAGTTCTAGCGCGAGCTCCTTCGTGACCACCCAATCGTAGCGAGTGGGTGGTCACGAAGAAAAAGAGCGAGCGCGGGTTTATATTTCAAATCTTTTTCAATGCTTAGCTGGTAGGGATGAACCCTTTGTGTTTTGGGGTCTATTGGGATGAGTCAATTTTCTCAAGAGCAGAGTTCAACGCTTCGATAGTCCACGGTGGTCCACCATTTTTCGACCTTCGCTCTAAAAGTACGAATGAAGATCAAAAAATGATCGACCAAAAGTAGTCCACCGATGGTCCACGAGCCCTCGAAATGAACCCAATTTCACCGAATTTCTCCGAACACATTTTTGTTTCTATATTGTTGATATGATTTGTTTTTTCTAATTATTTTAGGTGGTTAGAAAAACCACTTTCCCAAACTCATAACCCGAAGGTCGTAGGTTCAAATCCTGCCCCCGCAACCATTCTAAGTTATTAAAATCACTAGTAAATTTAAAGTTCGCTCGAAACACAAAAATCCTCAAAATC
>CAZPBD010000093.1:0-6925 GCA_964584655.1 uncultured Pseudobdellovibrionaceae bacterium
TGTCCATTCAGCCAATGAAAGATCCGGTCATTCCACCGGATCATATTCAAAGTGTTTTTAAAACCCAAGTATTAGCAGGACTTAAAACTTATCAGCCTCTAGAGGCAGGGCATTTAAATGCTCTTAAAATAAATCCTGAAGAATACCGTAAGCATCTTCAGGATTTTCTAAATTTACTGTAACTGTTCTAAGAAGTAGGCGTATTGTAATGCCACATATCGGGCTCGCTGCTTGAGATCTGCAGCAGCTCCGTGACCGCCTTCTGTATTTTCATAGTAATAAAAAGGGATTTTCATCTCTTGAAGCTTCGCTGCAAATTTTCGAGCGTGTCCCGGATGAACGCGGTCGTCTCTGGTGGAGGTCATCAGAAACATCGATGGATATTGAGTTTCAGATTTAATATTTTGGTACGGAGAATACTTCGAAATGTATTCCCAATCTTTGGGATCATCAGGATTTCCGTACTCAGCCGTCCAAGAAGCACCCGCCAACAATTTATTGTAGCGCTTCATATCTAACAAAGGAACTTGGCTAATGATGGCTTTAAATAAATCAGGCCGCTGAGTGTAAGCGACGCCCGCAAGGAGTCCCCCGTTGCTGCCACCCACAAATCCGGTTCTGGATGATGTTGTCAGACCTTTTTTAAAAAGATCCTCTGTTACAGCAAACAAATCATCAAAAGCGTTCTGTCTTTTATTTTTCAAAGCGGCCTCATGCCATTGAGGTCCAAACTCTCCGCCACCACGAATATTCGCAAGGACGTATTGGCCTCCATTTTCAAGCCAAAGTTTTCCGCGGATGGATTCATAACTGGGAATCATGGGAACTTGAAAGCCACCATAGGCATTGACGATCGTGGGACCTGGGCCCCGAGAGTAAATGGATCTGATCAAAAAGTAAGGAACGATGGTGCCATCTTTACTTGTGGCTTCCAGCTGCTCGTCTTTTAATCTTGAGCTATCAATCTAGGAAGGCATCTTTTTTAAAGTGATCAGCTGATTTTTTTTCCATTCGAGCAGAGTCGGTGGTGTCAGAGGACTTTCAAACATCAAAAGTGTTTGATTTGAATTCTCATCAACCTCTGCAAGTGTTGTGTTCCCAATATCTTTGACAGGTGCAACAACACCGTCTCTGTAAACTTTCGGAACGACGTTTTCTAAGACTGATAAAAAGAGATGGTCACGACTAAATGCAATACTTTGAAAAGAATTTTTAGGAGTTGGCGCAAATACTGATTTGAGATTTGTCCATTGTCCGATGGGTGCTTTCAATACAGAACCTGCAGGAAAACTTTGACCGGGCAAATTAAGATCTTTGAATAAACTGATGTAAAATTCGTTCTTCCAAACACCTTCGATTTGATAAACCATTGGCAAATCTAGTTTTACGAGTTGTTCAGGTCCGTTGAAAAAGAAGCTTTCCACTTGGTAAAAATTGATCACTCTTTCAATAATCACTGTGCAACCTTCAGGTCGACATCTGGAATAAAACCCAACTGACAAATCTGAAGGCTGAGCTTTGAAAATAACAGGAGCGTCTTTTAATTCGGTCTTTCTCTTCCAATGTTGAACATGAAGTGGATAACCCGAGGTCGAAACTGTAGCGGGGTTGCTATCAACCGCCACAAGTAAAGTGTCTTCGTCGACCCAGGCGACACGATTTTTACCAATTGGCAGTCTGAAGCCATCCTCGACAAATTTCTTCGTCGATAAATTAAATTCTCGCATTTCAGATGCATCACGTCCGGCATCACTTAAAAACATCAAACAGGTTTGACTGTCAGATTTGTGAAAAGAACACCCGCGAAAAACCCAGCTTTTATTTTCGGACTTGTTCAGTTTGTCCACATCTAGAACTATTTCCCAATTCGGCTTTGCCGTCTTATAGCTTTCAAAAGTAGTTCTTCTGTAAAGTCCCCGAGGATTCTTATTGTCTGTCCAAAAGTTATAAACGAATTTCCCTTGAATTTGAATCATGGGAATTCGGTCTTTATTATCCATGATTTTTAATGCTTCAGCTTCTAGAGCTGCTAGTTTTTCATTCTTCACAAAGTGAGATTGAGTGGCAGTGTTTTGAGTCTGAACCCAGTCTAAGGATTCTTTCGAATCCACTTGTTCCAGCCACTGATGATTGTCTTGATTGGACATAGAGGCACATCCGATTGAAAAAAGAATTGAACTACATGCGATTTTAGTAAGCCATTTATTTTGTTTCATAGGATTCTCACTTCAGTGCAAAACCTTGAAAATGGCAAGACAGTTTGCTTCGGTGTAACCAAGAATTGTCACAGGACCCTATTTTAGAGCTCATCTGCAAATAGCCCCAGCTGAATGGCACTTTGCCTGCACTCCTTATCATCAAGGAGAACCCAAATGAAAACGTACCGATTTGAGACATTATTAATTCTAGCAATTACGATGATTTCATTTCAATCCTGGGCGGCTATAGAAAAGCCAATGAAACGACCCATGGGTTATATCCTGAACCAAGTTTTAAATGCAGAATCCACAACTGAAAAAATTGAAGCTGAACCTGTGATGATGAAAAACTACCAGCTTTTTGTGTATGTGGGATCTCAATGCGGTAATTGCAAAGACTTTCTGCCTACCCTATCGACTTTAGCTAGTAAGTATAAAAGTTCCCTGAATGTGGTCTTAGTTTATGACTACTCTTCAAAAAATCTCGAAGCCAACAAAGGTCAATTTGCTCAAACTGCTACATTTGAATTCTTTGATGAAAAGGGTTTGATGTATCATACCCTTTTCAATCAACCTCAGTTTTTGGATTACGTTTTAACAGGCCCTAAGCATACCGTGATCGCTGAATCTAAAATCACAAAGTTGCAAGACATCTACAACTTCCAATCCTGGTTGAATCAAAAGAATTAATTCTTCTGCGCGACAATTAGGCCTTCTTGCGTAGGCACAAAGCAAGCTCGCCAAAAATCAGAGTGAACCAATCGATCATTAAACTTTCTCATCACTTCAATTTGTTTGGCAGAAAACTTTTGTCCCGAGGTTGCTACGGAATTTTCAGCCACGGCTCCGGATAGGAAAACATTGTCCGCAACTAAGTAGCCGCCCGTTTTTAGGTTTTTTTCTGCCCACACAAGGTAGTCAACGTAAGCCGCCTTATTGCCATCAATAAAAATAAAATCGAAGGGCCCAGATGTCTCGATGGACGCTAATGTTTGTCTGGCATCCCCGATCAGAACTTCCACATTCTTTTTTTGCTCAAGTGCGTAGGCTTTTAAAACTTTTAAGGCGGGCTCTGCATGGAGTGGGTTCTTTTCTAGAGTCCACAAAGTTCCGCCTGGCAAAAGCCCACTCAGAATGTAAAGACCCGAGAGACCTGTCAGTGTTCCGATTTCCACAGCTTTCTTCGCATTTGCTGTCTGCACACACCACTGCAAAAATGAGGCTTCTGATTTATCTAAAGAAATCGCTTCAAGCTTCAAAGCTTCAGCCGCCTGACGCGCCTGTGACTCCCAGGGCTCTTTGCCCTTGAGAACAGAGTCCAAATAATCTTTTTGAGGTGAGGCAGTTATGGGTCTCATGGATAGACTCATTTAGTCATTTAGAACATGGACTTGCAAGCCATTTCCCCTTATAAATTGAAGCCTTGAGGTGATACTTTGACAGACCTTTTAGAAGTCAAAAATCTGAAAACAAAATTCAAAACTGATGATGGCACTTTTTATGCCGTTGATGACGTCAGCTTTTCTGTCAAACCTGGAAGATCACTTGGGATCGTTGGCGAATCAGGCTGCGGAAAATCTGTCACATCACTTTCAGTGATGGGTCTGATCCAATCGCCTGGAAAAATTGAATCCGGTGAGGTCTTTTTTAACGGGCAAAATTTATTAAAACTCTCTGACGAACAAATGCGAAAAATTCGTGGCAACGAAATGGCGATGATTTTTCAAGAGCCCATGACTTCGCTGAATCCCGTTTTTACAATCGGCGATCAGATCGATGAGGCCATTGCCATTCATCAACCCAAGCTGACTCAAAATGAAGTTAAAAATCTAACCATTGAAATGCTTAAAAAAGTGGGGATTCCTGCTCCGGAAAAAAGATACGGTGAATACCCTCACCAACTTTCAGGTGGCATGCGCCAACGGGTCATGATTGCAATGGCCATGTCTTGCCAGCCAAAATTGTTGATCGCAGATGAACCGACCACAGCATTAGACGTGACCATTCAGGCTCAAATTTTAGATCTGATTCGAAATCTTCAAAAAGATTTCAACATGGGATTAATTTTAATTACCCATGATCTTGGGGTTGTTGCAGAAATGTGTCATGACGTGATCGTCATGTACGCTGGCCGAGTGATTGAACAGGGCTCTGTGGAAGAAATTTTTTATCGCCCCAAACATCCTTACACTCGGGGCTTACTTGATTCGATCCCCCACTTTGAAACGGGTCAAAAACTACAAAGTTTAAAAACCATTCCAGGCCTCGTGCCCAGTCTTTTAAATTTACCCAAGGGCTGTCGCTTCAGCGAGCGCTGCCAGTTTGTTCAAGCGGATTGCAAAATGGTGGATCCAAGACTTGAAAACCTACGGGGTCATCACAAAGTGGCCTGTCACCACCCTCTTGAACACAAGGAAACTCTATGACAGAGACTCTTTTAAAAGTCGAAAATGTCACAAAAAGTTTTCCCATTCACGGGGGACTGCTTCAACGCGAAGTGGCTTCAGTCAAAGCCGTACAGGGTGTTTCTTTTGAGCTTAAAAAAGGTGAAACCTTAGGCCTTGTCGGAGAGTCCGGCTGTGGAAAATCAACATTAGGTCGATGTATTGTCAGACTTCATGATGTGACCTCAGGAAATTTATTTTTCAAGGGTCAAGATATCACCAATCTTAAAGGTGAATCACTTCGCGAACTCAGAAAAAAAATTCAGATCATTTTTCAAGATCCCTATGCTTCTTTGAATCCAAGAATGACAATTGGTTCGATTCTAGAAGAGCCACTGATCATTCATAATTTGTATAGCTCTGAAAGCGAAAGACAAAAAAGACTGCATGAACTTGTTGATACTGTCGGTCTTCGCCGAGAGCATTTGAACCGCTATCCTCACGAATTTTCTGGTGGACAAAGACAGCGTGTGGGAATTGCTCGTGCACTTGCAGTGAACCCCGAGCTCATTATTTGTGATGAACCTGTCAGTGCTTTAGATGTTTCCATTCAAGCTCAAGTGATCAATCTTTTAATGGAACTTCAAAAGAATTTAGGGCTGACTTACATTTTCATCGCCCATGATTTAAAGGTCGTGGAGCACGTTTCTCATCAAGTGGCTGTAATGTATTTAGGGAAAATCGTTGAAAAAGCCGAAAGCGAACAACTCTACAAAAACCCTCAGCACCCATACACCAAAGCTTTACTATCTGCGATTCCTGTTCCAGATCCCAAAGCTAAAGAGAGTCGAATTATTTTAACTGGTGATGTGCCAAGCCCCGTGAACCCACCTTCAGGCTGTCATTTCCATCCACGTTGCCCGATTGCAGAAGATAAATGTAAAACTCTGGTGCCTTTGCTTAAAGAATCCGGTGGCCATGCCGTTTCTTGTTTAAAAGTTTAGAAAATCCACTGGACCAAAATCCAGCTCTTATCAAATCCCATAATGAATTTTTTCATTTGAGCCGATCAATTCAACATGGAAACGACTGGAAAAGTTTGGATTTTTTATAATATTAAAACCCAACAGAAGACTCAAACATTGAGCCATGAAAGAGCTCAATTGTTTATTCTTGAATTAACAAAACATGAAATGCGCCACATCGTAGCTTGGACACCTGGTTGGAAAAAGTGGATTCCTGTTAAAGAAATTCTTAAGTCAGAGTCCTCCTATTTTCCTCTCCCTCCAACTCCAGGTAAAGTTGATACGAATTCTGATATTACGATTACAAAAAGTGGTCGCTCACATTCTAAGTCTGGAAAGACCAAATCTAGGCAAGAGACGATTACCAATACACAATCTGGTGATTCTAAATTTGAGCGAACTTACACGGAAGTGCAATTAAGCTCGTCGACAACAGATCATCATAAAGATTTCGCGCCAGAAGCCATCAACTGGGAAAAGACGCCAGTGTTACCAATGCTGAAAAAAAATCCTGAAGCTGATATGAGTGATGACGAACGACGTGAATATCGAAGGTTCCCTCATCGAATTGAAATTGTAATTATGACGAAAAAGGGGAAATCCTTTAGATCCTCTTCAGCTAATATTTCGCTAGGGGGAGTTTTACTTCGAGAAGCCATTCCAACAGAAATTCTTAATGACGCCATGGATTTAGTGGTCGTGAATCCGTTTCCGGACTCGGACACTCCAAGCCACTTGATGATGAAATGTAAAATTGTTGGCGATATCAAAAATAAAAAGCAGCTGATGTTTTACGATATTACCTATGAAGTTCAAACTCAGCTTTATAATATTTTAGATAAGTACAAAAAGAATTACCAAGCCCACAAAAAGAAACGTGCGGCTTAGTCTTCGCTGAGTTTCAGTAAGGCTTGAATGGTCTTACGAAGCTTTTCCACTTCAAAAGGCTTCTTTAAAAAATCATCAGCGCCGATATCAAAGGCTTTTTTGATGTCCTCATCAGAGGCCTGGCCTGAAACAAACAAAAGCGGAATCTCTTTTAAATTTTTGTGTTGCTTGAGCATTTCAGCAAGCTCAAATCCATCAATCCAGGGAAGACCAATATCCATCAAAATCAAATCAATGTGACTGTCGTCCAATAGGTTTGTTAGCTCTGTGGCATCTTTTGCCATTCGTAGCACATAACCTTCGGGTTCCAACATCCGAATTAAAGCGGCCTGCATGGAATCATCATCCTCAATGATCAACAAAGTTTTTGGATCTAATCGATTTTTAAGATCACGGAACTGATCCAAAGAAACCACAGTGTCTGAGGTCA
>CAZPBD010000094.1:0-6846 GCA_964584655.1 uncultured Pseudobdellovibrionaceae bacterium
TCGGCAAATGTTTGAAAAAATCAATAACGATGTGATCAAACTTCAACGGGTGGCCATTGGTCGATTGAAAATTGGAAACCTGCCCCGCGGAGAATGGACAGAACTCTCTGAGGCTCAAATTAAAAAGATCTATCTTCCAGACCTTCCCGAAGACATGAAAATCAAAAAAGTCGCTGTGAATGCGAACGAATCTAAGGTCGTGGCAAAATCAACAAAGCCCAATACTAAGACCAAGTTCACTCACAAGACCTTCAAACCTGATGCTCTACAAAAGAAGAAGATCGCCAATAAGCTGTTTGATAACTAATTGGAAGCTGATCGATAATCAAAAATCCATCAGCACTTCGTCTAGTTTCTATCGAACTTGACTCAATATAGAGCACTCATCAGCCGATACCTAGTTATGTCTAAATCGGCTTTACTCAAAACTTTAGCAATGCTTCTTTATGGCAACTGTGTTGTGGCTCAACCCATTATGGATGTCCGCCGCAACATCACACTCTCTGATACCGACCCGGTGTACAAAGACTTCTACATCAAAGGCGGATTTTCAGAGGGGTTTAAAAAAGGACAAACAGTCCTCGTCACTCGCAAAGTGATGGTCCGTGATTCCAGTGGCTCCACTCAGGTCGGAGAAATGGAAGTTCCTGTGGGCGAACTCAAAGTGATCTCTGTCTATGAAAAGGTTACAGTGGCCCGAGAATCAAAACTCTTTGACAGGAAAGATCTGCCTATGTTGGAACAAAGAGCTATTATGACCGGCGATGAAGTCGAGATCAAAAAATAGCTTTTAGGTTACCACATGAATTCATATTTTCGCGTTCGATTCCACAATCTTTCTGCTACCCATGAAGATATCCTGACCACATTAAGTATTGATCATGGCGCCAGTGGAGTTTCTGAAGCCCTCGAGTTTACTCAGCCCGATCTTGTTTTCGAGCCTCGAATCGCAAAACGAAGATCCCACGACATCGATGTTTATTTCGAACAAAAACCCAGTCTGGATTCTTATGGATAATAATTTTATATTTAGAATTTAGATAAAAATATTTCGTGGAATGTTTTTGAAGAAGCTCACAAAGATTGGCTCGAAGAGTGGAAAAAGGGATTTAAAGCCTTCCCCTTGACCCAAAATGTTTGGGTTGTGCCTTCTTGGTTAGAGAAACCAGCGGAAGCCCTTCACCAAATTAAAATTGATCCCGGTATGGCCTTCGGAACTGGCACTCATGCCACCACTCAAATGGCCGCTCATTTTATTTCAAAATTTGCCGCGAAGAATCCACTCCAAACTGGAACATCAAACCTTTTGGATGTGGGCACAGGTACAGGAATTCTAGCGATGCTTGCAGTACTTTCAGGATTTCAAAATGTTGTCGGTATCGATGTGGACCCTGAATCTCGCAGAGTTTCGAAGGACAACATAGCTTTAAATGACATGAATCAGATTAAAATCACTGATCAGTTGATCGAAGAGGTTCGTGAAAAATATGATGTGGTGATGGCCAACATCATTGACGGAGTTCTGATCCAAATCAGGGACGAGCTCATGCGAGTTCTAAAAGCGGACGGCGATTTATTTGTGACTGGTATTCTCGTCGAGCGCGAATCTCACTTCTTTGAAAACTTCATCGAGAAGTTAAATCTGAAAGTGGTCCGCAGGCTAGAGAACGACGAGTGGATTGGCTTTTGGCTGAAACGGAATCCTTCTTGAGACGCTACTGGATTGAAGCTCAAGACATCATCGACAACAAAGTTTTGTTTAAAGATGAGCTTTTTCATCATATCTTTGATGTGTGCAGGCAAGTTGTGGGTTCTAAATTTGAAGTGATCACCAGTGGCTCGGCCTACTTCGTGGAAGTGATCGCTGTTTCTAAAAAAGGGGCCACAGCTCAGATTTTAGAAAAGCGAGAAATCCAACCCCTCGCAAAACCTCTCATCAAACTTGCGATTTGTGTACCCCGATTTCCTGTGCTTGAAAGTGTTGTTGAAAAAGCTGTGGAAATGGGTGTTTCAGAAATTCAGCTCTTAAGTTCTGATTATAGTTTTATAAAAAAATCTGAAAAGATCTCAGACGGGAAATGGGAGCGCTGGCTCAAAATTATCAAATCAGCCACTCAGCAATCTGGCCGGGGCGATCTGATGGCTTTGCACTCACCTATTTCATTGAATGAATGGATGAAATCTATGAACCCAGATGGCAGCTCCATGTGTCTATTTGGATACGAGGGTGAAAAGACCATGGGGGCCAAAGAATATTTAAACTCACAAAATAAATCCGGTTTGGAATCAGCCTGGATTTTGGTCGGTGGTGAAGGCGGGTTCTCTACCCAGGAAGTGGCGAGTCTTCAGGAATCAGGGTGTCAGGCCGTGACCTTGGGGGCTCAGGTTTTGCGGGTTGAAACAGCTTGCATCGCCATGATCAGCATCCTAAAGTATGAGATGAATTTGATGAGGGGATTCCAATGAAAATGGATCAGGACTTTGAAGACGACTTTCAGTTTAAGCCACTCACCGAGGGCCTCGGTTTTCATCCTAAAAAGCAAGAAGTGACGATCGCTAAATCTCCGATCTCTCAGCCATTGGTCTCTGCTCAAGCGGCAACGATTGCTCCCGTCACTCGAAAAGCATCTCCACTTGAAACACCGTTACCTAGACCCAAGAATCCCGCATCCCAGCCTCGACCTTCAGCCAGTACAGAAACTGTGGATGGATTACTCAAAAGTCTTCAGGATAAAAATAAGTCCTTAAAATTCGAGGACAAATCCAAAACCCAATCCCCTTACTTGAATACGGCCCCCAGCTTGGCTGCTGGACTTTTGGATTGGTTGCTTATTGTTTCCATCAGCCTTTTCTACATGATGACTATGACATTGACCCTAAAAATGGATCTGATCCGATTGATCACCGAAGGTAGCCTGGGAGTTCTTGCAACAACAGGCGGCCTTTTCCTTACTGTGGGTTTTGTTTACTACCTGAGCCAAAGAATCTTTATGGGAAGTACCTTGGGCGAATGGGCTTATGAGCAGCGCCTCGGTTTGCCTGAAGAATTTAAATCAGGTTATTCGATTCGTGCCTTTTCAAGACTAGTTCTGATTTTTGTAACAGGCATCATTCTGCTTCCTTTATTAAGTTGGGCATTGAACCGTGATTTGGCCGGAGTTTCTGGTCTTAGCACCTATCGCAGACGGTAATGGGAACATTCTCAACTCTTGATCAGGTTCTAAAAACAATCGAAGGCCAAAGGCCTCAAAAAAAAATCGTTTTCACCAACGGCTGTTTTGATCTTCTCCACGTGGGTCACGTTCGTTACTTAAAAGAAGCCAAAGCTTTAGGTGATGTACTTGTTGTAGCGCTCAACACCGATGCTAGCGTGCAAAAGCTGAAGGGTCCCACTCGTCCCGTCCAAAAAGAAGAGGACCGTGCTGAAATCTTAGCAGCTTTAGGTTGTGTGGATCACACTTTTTTATTTTCAGAAGAAACACCAGAAAAAGCCATTCGAAAAATCAAACCTGATTTTTTAGTCAAAGGTGGCGACTGGGCTGTCTCACAAATTGTGGGCTCAGAGGTTGTACTTTCTTACGGTGGAAAAGTTTTGTCGTTGCCGTTTGTTGACGGAAAATCGACAACAAGTTTGATCGCGAAAGCTCAGAAGTAAAATCTAAAATTGATACCCAATCAAAACCGTGCTGTGAAATTTATCAATCCAATCACTTTGCCCCGATAAAGTCCAAAGACCCCTCGAGTAACTGACTCTGAAAACTTGGTGAGAGTAGTCCCTTGAAACAGTCACACGCGAAAATGTCGGTGTTGCGAAAAGGGCCCCTTGAAAAGAAGATGTATTTCGTAAGTACCCAGTGGATGCAAAAAAATTAAATGAATCCAATTGATAATCTAAGCCGATCATTCCGCCATAGAAATTAACAGCAAGCTGAGACTTTATGTCTGTGCTTGAACCATGCAAGGTGGTCGTGACAGTCAATCCATTCCACGTATAAGGGGCCCATCTGGCAAAGCCTCCAAATTGTTGAATGCGATTGTCCACAGAAATGAGGCTGGTTTGCAGACCTAAATCCACTTGATAGGGAAGCTCTAAACCGAAATGGACAAGCTGTGATTGAATGGGATCTTTTGAAGTGCCGGTTCCAAGTTTTGCCACTTCAGTTGTTTCAACCAAGCTTAAAGAGGCATGCACGTGGGCTTTTAATGTCGGCTCTTCGTATTCGTCCTTAAAATAAAAGGGAACTTTTGCAACAAAGCCAGCACCAAAATCATCCACAATTTTTTTAGCATTGTTTAAATTAAGATTGGATGGAATTTGAAAGGCAGCAAAAATTGAAGGTGAAAAAAGCAAAAGTGAAAGTGCCATTTTGAACATGGCACTATTTTAAGCTGGAGTCGTTGAACTCTGCAACTGAGAAAGAAGGCCCTGAGCCCATTGAATCAGGCCGGAATTCGGGTTCGAGACCAACCATTGTAAAGTGGGAACAAGTCTTCTGTACGCTGCTAATGAAGAAACGGTGCTGCCCTCAGGCCTTTGGCTGCGCGAGGCATTTGAAAACAGGGACTCACCCGCTTTAATTTTATCCACAGCTTCTGTAATCATTTGCGCCGCTAATGTTCGCACTTGTGTATCTGGAGACCTGAGAGCTTGCTCCAGTGATCCTAAAGCTTGCGGTCTGTTGTAGCTGAATAAATAGTCTTTCAAAACTTTCTGATTGGCTGGGCTCATCGTCGGATTCAGTTTCACTGCCATAGAAAAACTTTGAACACTTGTTGTTGCAGTCAAAGCCCAGATACCAATTCGCTTTTTATCCTCAGAATTGTCTTGAATAAGGATTTCAGCAATTTGTAAGTAGGATTCCAAATCGATTTCATTTTTTTGGTAGGCTTCTACAAGTCGTTGAGCATTTTCTCTGGAAGGCTGAGATAAAATTAAACTTTTCCATTGATCAGCCGTCAGAACTTCTTTTTCCTCTTGAGCGTCAGGTTCAAAAGCCTCGGGTGCTAAATTCACTTTTTTGCCGCCCGCATAGGATGGACTCAGCTCGCTCAAATCGTTTTGGCTTTGCTCAAAGTTTCTTTTAATCAACTCACGACGGTATCTTTCAGACTCTTGTACGATTCGCATTTTAAAGGCACGCTCAGAAGCTTGCTTTTGCAGGTACTGGCGACGTCGTAGATCTTGTTTCTGTTTTTCAGCCTTTGTTTTTTTCGCATCAACTGCGGCTTGAGTTGCATTTTTACCAGGCACAGGAGCAACCACTTTTTTGGGCTCCACTTTTTTATCAGGATCAATCACGAGGCGAGTCACCACTCGATCCTCCATCGAAAATCCACTTAAAAACTCTTTGATAGGTCTCGGCATATTGACCGTGAAGATCTCTTGGAATTTTTCATTGTACTGTGTGGGGTCTGATGGCTTAAGCATCAAAAAAGCACCGAATACGAAGATCGCGATGACCCCGATAACTGCATTTAAAAATGATCTGTCCATGTTTACCTCTACCTGATGATAGAGCAGGGATAATGCCAAAATCGCTCATTTAAGTTGGATCTGACGGGGCAAAATGTCTCAGGGTGAATCGCAGTGACGAAAAGTGTTTCATGGCACTTGTGACATCGTCACCCTCTCAAAATGAGACGTTTCTCAATACGCTTTCAACTCATTAACCAAGTGGCTTGCAACACCTCTAAAATGAAGCGATTGCCTTTACCTCCTAGACCACTTCGTTCTAAATCAAATAAGAACCCTCAACGAAAGAAACTTCCCCAATGAAAATAGCGATCTTAGTGACCCTAATTGCATTCTCTACAGCACTTGCTCAAAATTCCGTCGATTCCGAAGCGGTTTACACCCTTCCTGAAATGAGCCTAAAATCTAAATTTAGAAATCAGGCCGATAGCTCAGTTGTGGATAATAAAATTGTCTCAGGAAAAAAGTTAACAGTTATTTCATCCGAAAATCTAGCCACTGTTCCCAATCAAAATTTACGACAAACTTTATCTGAAGTTCCAGGACTGATGACAAGTGAAGTGAACAACGAATCCTTTTCAAGTCTGACTTACCGAGGTCTCGGCGATCCCCATGAAAGTTTTAATGTTCTCATTTTACGTGACGGAATTCCCGCAGCTGCTGACCCCTACGGTTACCCAGCTGCTTACTACTCACCTCCTCAAGATTCCATCGACAAAGTCTATTTTTACCGAGGAGGCTCGGGTCTACTTTTTGGTCCTCAGCCCGGTGGCGTTTTGAACTATGAATTAAAATCAGCGCCTGAAATGCAACAGGCTTTGCAGGTCCAATCAAAAAACTTAGTCGGAAGTTTTGATCGTTATTCAACTCATACAAGTTTTTCTCACTCCAATAGCAAGCTTGGAACTTTAGGATCTTTTCACATGCGAGGGGGATCCGGACATCGCGATGTAAACTCTGATAGCCAAGTGATCAACCCCCGAATCAATGTGACCTACTCTTTGAGTGAAACAAGCTTTTGGAATTTTGATTTTGATTACTACCAAGGAAAATACGGCGAACCCGGTGGACTGGCTCGAACAGCCGGCACCAATGTTTTTGCACTCAGTGATGGTCGGGATAAAACAACTCTCAGAAATGACCGATTGGAAATTGAAAGATTAGGCATCGGAGCTGAGTGGAAAAAAGAATGGAACACAGATTTTAATTCCAACATGCATTTTTGGCATACGACTTTGTCACGAAATAGCTTCAGACAAGCACTCGGTGGAAGTCCTACTTTCGGAGGCATCGCTCAAGGAACGACAAACACAATTCAAGCTCAAGACTTTTCTGCATTGGGTGCTGATCTTAGATTGAATCAAAAGTATTCA
>CAZPBD010000095.1:0-6730 GCA_964584655.1 uncultured Pseudobdellovibrionaceae bacterium
ATGGGTAAGTTCTTTTTACCTAATTGATCATACTTCAAAGCCTCAGCTGAAAGTTCTGAAGTCATTCTGTTGACGTCATTGAGGTCAGATTGATTGAAATAAATAGGATTCTGTTGCATGAGGTATCGAAGCTCAATCAATTTTCGGCCCAACTGAGACATGGCATTTTTAATTGCCATTACAGTGTAAACGCCTTTTGCAGCTTCAGCTTCGTTTGTTAAGTATTTTCCCTTTTTGAAATCTTCTACTTTTTTCCAGTAATCTTTTTCCCAAGAATCTAAATCTTGGCCAACGGCAAATCGCTCGGCCCATTCAATGTACCAAGGCTCGCTGTAAAATTTTGCCTGCATTTTTGAATAATTCAGAAGTGCTTTGTATCCGCCTGAGCCTTCAAAATAAGCACCTAAAGTGACTAGAAAAGCCAATCCATATTTCGCAACCAATTTTTCTCCATATAGACCCACGTGCTTAGACAGGTCTGGAAACATCATCGGTACTTTGGCATCTCTGGCTTTTCTGTAAAGATCAAAATCAATTTTGTTATCGATGATTTTTACATGCTCTAAAAATTTGCCATCAATATGGGCTAGCATTAAATCCATTTGATCCGCGGGGGTGAATCGCATGAACGATCCTAAACCACGGTTCAATGAATCAAATTCCTTAATTTTTTCTGGGTTACCAGAATTCACAACTGCATTTCGGTAAGACCAGTAATACTGAAGGTGATAGTAAAATGTGTAAGAAGTAGTCAGAGCTTCATTGAGCAAACAGTATCTTGTCAGACGTTCTTGCAGGGCAGTTACCTTCTTTTGGTCGACTTTCCCGTCAGATCCCAAAATGTCTTTCATTCGAGGTGAAAAAATTCCGACATCCAAGTGAACAGGATCATGGGTCAAAAAGTTAAGACGACCTGCGAGTGTTTCGTCGCTCATGCCGTAATTGATCGGTGGTATGGCCAGCGATAGGCTAAAGCTGGATGGATCGTAGAGGTTAAAAAATGCAGCTGGATTCGAGGGACCAATTTGGTTGGCTTTTGTGATTCCAACAGCAATTCCTTTTCTGGATAAAGAATTCACAAGATTTCTCATCATTAAATTCTTTTGAGAATTGATTTCTTTTAGCTCGGGAATCTCTTCGTACTCAAGCTCACCACTGAAAAACAAAGAGGGTTTAATGTACTCGATTCTGGTGGTATTCGTGAAGTTGGCGGCATCAATTGAAAACTGAGGTCGGTTTTGTTGAGCAACTGCCGGGCTCATTTGAGTCATCACGAGAATTAAAGTGGAAGCTATCGTTAACAGTGATTTTTGTTTCTTCGTTCGCATGTTTACACCTCTTGTAATAACTGAGTCTCAAATTGAGAGGAGAATAAGCTCCGCTCAACTGATAACAAGAAGTGCAAGCCACTGTCCTAGTTAAAACAAAACTACGGGATTCTGACAGAGCTTCACAGTGCAAGAGTGACAATGGTGGCGAACCACATGTTTAAGTTATGAACATAAGATGTTTTTTACTTTCTCGAAGTGAGACAAAATAAAAAACCCGACTCAATCGAGTCGGGTCTCATAACTTCAATTAAAAAGTAAAAAAAATTACTTCTTAACTTCGTCTAAGCATTTGCCGTCAGCAGCTTTATTTTTGCACTCAGTTGCTGTTGCAGTTGCAGCAGCCGCTTTTGCTTTTCCATGTCCCATTTTTCCATGGTCCATAGTGCCTTTAGCATCTGCAGGAGCAGTTGCAGTTGTAGGAGCAGCTGTAGTCGCAGTTCCAGTTGTTGCAGTTGGGTTAGCAAAAGCCATTGCGCTTACGAATAGTGCTAATGTAGCTACGATTTTCATAGTGTTTCCTTTGGTTTTTTGAGGTCCCAATGACCTCATAATGTATGGATCAGATTAAGAACCTGAAAACTCAAAGTGTGAAGCAAAAAATTTATTGCGACGTGCCACTTCAAAGTTCGCGGTGGAGCCCTTGGAAATTGAGACAGGTCCAAATGGTAAATGTGCGGGAAACATAGGGCCCACGGTAAGTTTTAAATTCCTCAGAAGAGCAATTGTCCCATTTTCCATAGGTCTCGGGAACAGCTGGGTACTTTTCAGTTGTGACGATCAACGTGGGAAGACCCTTGTATCCCAATAATGATTGGCGTTTTTTCTGCACCACTGTGTAGTGGCTTTTCACTGGTGATAGCATCACTGTCTTTTGTCCTGTGCCCCAGTAAGTTTGTGCTGTGGTTTCGTACCTGTGAGCCCCGATGAAAGGCTTGATGCCAAAATCCCGGTGATGGTTTTTTTGCATTTCATTTACTTTTTGGCCCAACTCTTTCCAGCCGAAAAATTCATTACTTAAATCCCATTTAGAATTCCATGGTTTTTCAAAGCCCAAGGCATGGTAAACATGGGGCATCCAAGGTCCTAGGAATGGGGTGTAGGTAATTAAATTGAGCGGGATGTAAAAAGCGAAAATCCCAATCGTCAGCCATTTTTTGTACCGCACGCTTTCGAGGTAAAGAGCACTTGCCCCAATCAGCAAAAATAAATGAGCGGCCCCTGGCCAATGGGGTTTATAATCAGCCCACAAAGGCTGAGGGTAAAAAATCAAAACGCTTGGAAGAGCCATGCAAAACAGAAAACGATATTTGGCTTGCTTCCAGGAATTCCAAGAGTGTCGCAAAGTGAAAATGAAAAGTCCGAAAACAACTGGCGTGTAAAAAACAAGCTGTGCGGAAAGCCAGACAAGCCATCGTTCAATTGAAAAGCTTCGGCCGGTATGGCGATCATAAAATTGATAATAAAACCCAGGCCAGCTGAATTCGTGATTCCAAATAAAAATAGGAAGACATATCACTGTTGCAATCAGAACACCGATCCAAGGCCACTTTGTGAGTAGAACCTTTCGGTGAGATGTTGAGATCAGATAAAGTCCCATGGCCGGGGCCAGCAGTGCCATAATAAATTTAGAGTTCAGACCCAAACCCATGATCACACCTAAACAAAGCCAGGTTTTTTTTGTGGACCACCTGAGACCATCGGGTCGGACGCCTTGCCAAAACACCCAGGATCCCAGAACCCAAAATAAAATAAAGGGAGCTTCTGGAGAAGCGACGTAGCCACCGAAGCCATAGAAAGGACTCCAGAGGAAAAGCAAAGTGGCAACACGAGCGACCTGGTGATTGAATAAATCAACAGCCAAACGATAGAAAAAATAAAGGGCTAAAGAGTAGCAAACAAAAGAGGGGAGTCTAACACCCCAAAGAGTATCACCCAAAAGACCGGTTGAGAGCTTTTCGAGCCAGGCAATAAGCCCGGGATGGTCGAAGTAGCTCATCATCAAATCTTGAGTCCAACTCCAGTGGTAGGCCTCGTCATCGATGAGTCCCACAGTGGATGTGAAAACAATGCGAATTAGATAGGTGATAGCGAGAAGAAAAAGAAAGGTTTTGTGGTTGCGGGTCTCGTCTGAGTTTAAAATCATCAGACGAGACGCTAACAAAAATGTGGGATCTCTGCCAAGATAAAATTACTTTTTACGTGGATCTTTAAAGTTTGCGATTTCATCCTCTGGCGCCTCGGGCAGTTCAGGCGTCACTGGGGGTGGGTTCTTAGGATTAGGTGTTGTCACGGGTGGTTCTGTTTCGATGACAGGTCGCTCAATCAGCTTCGTGAACTCGTTGTCGTAAACTTCATTGTTTCTTTGGAGTCCGGCTGTGACCTGAACAACAAAGTTTTTTCTGTAGTGTTCACGAAGAGCGCAAATTCGAACTCTGCGATTTTCATTCAATTGAGCCTTTGTCACAGACTTCACATCCGTAATCCCAGCGTAAGCTTTCTTTCCAAAGTTCGTCGAGAGCTCATTGATCAAGAAATCCTGTACGGATTTATTACCTTGATATTTTTTCTCATCGTAGAAACTCGAAATATAAACGCTGTTTTTACATAAATACCAGTAAGGGCTAAGATCATAGAATGCCAAGCTCAAGGCGCAGTTCTTCGCCCAGATTTTTTGTGCATCGTTGTTTGATCCGTCAGTCAAATCAGGACGTTTTGTGTTGAAAATTTCCTGCATGCCTTCTGGCCAGCCGTATCTGACATTGGGATTGAGAACACCAAAGCCTGCAAAAAGGCCTTCGACGATGTTATTCACGCCGCCCTTTAAAGTTCTCCACCAGCCAAAGCTTGGATTGTCCGTCGGAGTGGCTTCGGCATAGCGACCGTAAGCATACTTGTTGGCTTCCACCCAAAGGTCTCGATTAGAAATAATTTTGGGATCCGCAATCAAGCGATGTTGGTTGATGTAATTTTGCATTGGCGCTTTCGATATTTCTTCGAGAGCTGTGATGTTGTTCCAGTAAATACTTCGAGCTTGAGCTAAATCGATTTCCGCTGTGGACATGTTCACTCCGCTTTGTCCAAAGAGTTGATTTAAAGACTCAAGACCTGTTGCGAGCATCAAATCTTGCAATGCCTTATCAGTAAATGTTCGTTGTTGCAAAGCCAGTGAATAATCTTTTCTGACAAGCAAAGTGAGGCGGTAAGAAAGCCAAGCCGCACGCATTTTTTTAACAAAGAATTGATCGTAAACGTCTTGGATAAAATCCCGAGCCATTGGGATCATTTTTTCTTGTAAATCTTTTTCTTCGATTTTGCCTTCTTGAATCTGTTTAACAAGTTCAAGTCCATACTCGTGCATTTGTTTGTATCTCGCAAAAATATGTCCGATTCGCTTTCGCATATCCAAAGCCATCACAACAAAGGGAGCATCGCCGGTTTCTTTGTTGCCAATTCTCTGAATAAAATCCTTTAAATAAAGATCGATGTGTCGAAGTGCGGATCTGACATCACCTTTGTTCATGCCGACCATACTTTCAGTCACTACCGCAATTTCATCAGGAATAAAGAACTGTAAGAAAAACTGCTGAGCTAAACCATCTGCTTTATTAAAAACGTCTTCTGCGTTTCTTTTGATTTCGTAAGCTAAAGCATCAGGGTTACTAAATTGCGGCATCTTTTGGAAATTGGTTTGGAGGTATTCAATGGGATCTAAAAGTTGATTGTTCTTAGGAACGAAAACTTCTTCGGGCATGTCACCGTAGGCGATTCCTAAGAGTGCAAAGGGCATTCGTTTCACTGGGTGAACTCGTAAAAAGAAGTTGTCATTCTCACCATTCACACGAGTGAAGGCATCACTCATGATTATGAGCATTTCAAGAACCAGGTTTTGTTTACCTTGAAGACTTGTAATACCAGGCAATTGCGCGAGCTTCGAGTTATAATTACCCAAAACCTGCTTCATTCTCACAAAGGGTTCGAGACCCGTTTGAAAAGTCTGAACTTGGAACTGAGCTTCTGTCGGAAGTTGGGGCTCCACACCGAATTGCAGTTTGTTGACCCACTCAGTAACTAAAGGCAGCTGATTGGATAAAATGTACTGGCCAGCCATGGGACCGTGATCAAGCAAGCTTTGAAAGTTTTTAGCTTCGGCTTCAATGTACGTAATGCTTTTAGCACCTGCAGCTTTCATAGCTGATGTGGGCTCAGAGGTTTTTTCAACTAACTTATAATCTTTTTTAACTTCATTTAACAAAACTTGTGCGTCCTCAACTGCGCAATAACCTTCAGTAGTCATTTCAATTAAACAGCTCAAAGTGGTGTGAAACTCAGTCTCGTTCAGCTTTCTTAAAGCATTCATATATTTTTTATTACGGCCTAAAAAATTCACGATTTTGTTCACGGAGTGTGCGGCTGTGGTGCCAGACATGGAGGACTCACTTGTAGAAACAAATGACGCCAACATCTGAGTCATTCCACTTGCAAGGTAAGCAGCCGTGGTCGCTGAATCATCTAAACAATCCTGGTACTGACTTGCAAAACTATCCAATGTGGAATTCACGAGGTAAAGACCTTGATTGGCAGCCCGGGACATATTGGCTTTTGCATTCAAGATTTGTTGGGCTTGAGCTTGAGATAGTTTTTTTGAAGGATCTGCCTCAACGTCTTCAATTCCTTTTGCTACGGACTGCAATCTTTGGCTTTGGAGCACTGACTTCATAAGACCTGCAACCACAGCACCTTTTAAAACAGGCACGTTTTGCGCAAAGGACCTTAAAGCCATCATCTGTTTTCCAAGGGATGTGAAACCAATGGATTGATTGTTGGATTGATCACCAATTTCTTTCTGATTTTGTTCAATACTTTGAAGGTTTTCACCGATTTTAGTAACCGCGTTGTCAACGGACTCTGGCAGTCCCTTACACTTGGGATTATTTTTTAATGATTCCAGGTGGGCCTTGATTTTTCGAGTGTGGCTGAGGGCTTGAGCCGTGAACTGGCCTGAAGAAGCACAGGTGGACTGAATGCTGTAAACATTAGAAGTCACCGAATTTGCCAAATCGCCGTCGATATTTGCAAAAACTGAGTTGGGGAGGGCCACAGCCAAGAGGCTGACAAACATCGGGAATTGAAAAAACTTGATCATGAGATACCACCTTCAGGGGATGGTGTGTACAAGGGGCGTACCATTTTGAAACAGTCCCTGAACGGATCTGGCGCACCTCGGGGTGTCAATTTGTTATCCATACATGTAATTAAGGCTTGAATCCCCTGTCTTTCAAAATTAAGACTTTCCAGTGAATTTGGAGGACTTAAAGCGTGGATATAAAAAGTAGCTACGACGCGATCATTATTGGTGGTGGACATAACGGGCTTGTCACAGCTGGATATTTAGCAAAAGC
>CAZPBD010000096.1:0-6716 GCA_964584655.1 uncultured Pseudobdellovibrionaceae bacterium
GGACAGAATCAATGAAGAAAATTATAAGTCCCTTGGTTTTAGTGATACTTTTGGTTTGGTCATGGCAAGTGGTTCACACGGAATCCGCCATTGGCTTCGAGACGCACTCCGGCGTTCAGCTCAAACTCGCAGAGCTCATTGGAAATACGCTTCAAGCCAAAAAACCAGAAGCTGAAAATCTGCAGATCATCCGTATTTGGACGGCTCCACTTTCTGATAATAAAATTCAGGCTGTTTTTAGTTACAAATTCACAGAAAAAACAGAAGACACAGAAACCGCTGAAAAAATCATACAAGGCGAAGCTGTTCTTTACCGTGAACCCACTGAAGATCCCACAATCGACAAATGGGTGCTTCAATCTGTTCGTACACAGTTAGAATCTCTCAATTTCAATGAAGGTAGCGTCGTCCTTCCAGAAACCGAAGCGTCTGTAGTCACTCCAGAAGTCACTGCGCCTGTTGAAGAACCTAAAAAGTGAGTTTTGCATCGACCCTGTCAATTGATGAGCACGGTCGAGTTCTTATCGATGAAACTCGAATCAACGATCCCGATCAGCTCGAAATTTTTTTTCAATCACTCAAGTTTGATGAAAGTTTTGCGCTGACTTCTGTTTATAAAGATGAGCCCTGCCTAGTTGAAGCCTTCGACGCCCCTTGGGTTCTTCTCGATTTACGAATCGAGCAAAACCAAATCATCGGACTGAATACTTTTGGCTTTGAAATCCCACTGAATTTTAACAAGTGTTATTTTGATCAGTGGGACCGACTAAATGGTGAACTTGAAAATCAAGTGCCTTGGGTTCTGACCAGATCTGCACAGGAATCTTTTTTTGATCAACTGGATTCCTTTGATGACGACGGTTTTGTCTGGCTTGGACAAAACTATACAGTTCAATCTCAATTTAAAAAGTTAGATGACATCGAAAAACCGCAATGGTGGTCAGAGGCCTACAGCACTGGAAAAGCGGGCTGGGATTTGAAAGCGCCTCACCCTGCCTTAAAGGATATGCTGCCAAGATTGAAACTCCCCAGGTCTCGAATTTTAGTGCTGGGTTGCGGAGAAGGACACGACGCTGCCCATTTAGCTCAAGAAGGTCACGTGGTCACCGCTGTGGATTTTTCCGACGTAGCTTTAGAGCGCGCAAAAAATCTTTATCATTCATTTCCCATCCAATTTTTAAAGCACGATGTATTTAACCTCCCTAGATCATTTGATAAATCTTTTGATTTCATTCTCGAGCACACACTCTATTGTGCAGTTAGCCCCGATAGACGCTCTGAACTTGTAAAAGTTTGGAACCGAAGCCTCGTCCAAGGCGGATATTTCATGGGACTTTTCTTTGCCATGGAAAAAAGATTTGGCCCTCCGTACGGTGCTCGCGAGTGGGAAATCCGCCAGCAGCTTCAAAAAGACTACCATATGCTGTTCTGGGGCCGCTGGAAGGATTCTCCGGGCTGGAGATCTGGAAAAGAGCTCTTCATGCTGGGTCAGAAGAAAACCTAAGCTATACATATTTCGCATAACAAATGTCTTTCTCTGCATTTTGTATTTTGAGTAAAAAAGCCTACATTGGGCCCATGAAAAGCTTACTCGTTTTAATTCTCATGATTTCCCAACAAATTTTTGCTCAAACACAGCAAGAATTAGCTCGTGCAAACGACGTGGCAAAAGCCTTCCAATATTCAGGCTGCATGCAAGTTTCCTCAGGCGCTTGCCGATCAGGTTACAATGTTCAAACCTTTGCAGGCCAACAATTCCGACAACTTCCTCAAAATGTTCAAAAGGCACTTTATGAAGTGGCCTACGTTCAAGCTCAAATTTGGGGTGATACAATTTTAGAAGGTGACTTCTTTGCCGATGGCAAAGTTCAAGTTCAAAAAGTAAAAGTCCTTTATAAAGGGCAAACTCGCGTTGGCTTTTCAATCACTTATTATGAAAAAGCTTGGTACACAGGCGATTGTGATTTTCAACACGGCAGACCCGAAAGCCTTCGCTCTTGCCGACCTGGTCACATTGTTGAAAGCTCTTTTGTTTCAACAAATGCCACTGAAGCCCAAGTTGACGAAAATCAGTTTGCGAAATTTCTGCCCCAAGACTAACTTCTTAGTCTATGTCTGAAAAATTTCAATATGCCATTGAAACTGAGGCCCTAGGTCGCAGTTTTCAAACCTATAAAAAGCCTGAAGGTCTCATTAATTCCATCAAAGGATTTTGGAATCGTGAAACCATTGAAAAAGTGGCTTTGCAAAAAACCAATCTCAAAATTGAGCCCGGACAAATCATCGGTCTTGTTGGATCCAACGGGGCCGGCAAAACAACTTTGCTTAAACTGTTATCTGGTTTGATTTCACCCACTTCAGGATACGCCAAAGTTTTGGGGTATGAACCTTTTCAACGTGATCCTCAATTTTTAAGAAGAATCTCATTGTTACTTGGACAAAAAAATCAACTCTGGTGGGACATCACCCCACTTGATAGCTATGCCTTACTTGCTAAAATCTATGATCTTGATGAAATCAAGGCAGCCAAACGCGTGCAAGAGCTTGCGCAAATTTTAAATTGCAAACATGTTCTTGAAACCCAGTTAAGAAGATTGAGCCTTGGCGAAAGAATGAAGATGGAAATCATCGGCTCTCTTCTTCACGAGCCTGATGTTTTGTTTTTAGATGAGCCAACTATCGGTTTAGACATTGTGGCTCAAGAAACCATCCGTCACTTTTTAAGTGCCTACGTCAAAAACAAGGGCCCCACTGTGATTCTGACTTCTCACTATATGGATGATATCGCAAGCCTAGCAGATCGGTTGCTGCTGATTTCAAAGGGCTCTCTTGTTTACGATGGCACTGTTCAAGGTTTTGTGGCTAACGCTGAACTGATTCAGACGGTGACCTATAAAATTGTCAACCAACCCGAATTTAAAGAAGAAGTGAAAAAAGCAGATTTAAATGAGTTTTTAGTTCAGCTGACTCAAAAAGGTCAGATTGAAAATATTAAAATTGAGGAAACAGATTTCGAAGATGTCATTCACAGCTTTTTACAAAAGGAATCTCGGGTTTTATAAACTCGCGATTGCTTCTAACTTAGAATATCGAATGAATTTTTTTATGGATGCACTTCTGCAGCCCAGTATCACTTCTATTGTTGAAATGGTTTTGTGGATGGCCATCTTTAAAGGTGCACAAGCCACAACAATTGGTGGATTTGATCAGAACTCTTATTTGGCTTACGCCTTGTGGGCGACCTTCATTGCCCGAGCGACCGTAAATTGGACTTACGAATTTAAAATGATCGAAGAAATTGACCAGGGATCCATCAACGGACTTCTTGTCAGGCCCATGAGCTATTACGAATACTACCTAAGCCAATTGCTGGGATACAAATCCATCACTACTGGATTTTCTCTTTTATTTCCCATTGGGATTATTTTAGCAACGGGTTTGCCGACGCAATGGGACCGATTCCCTGCGGCCATGCTTCTGGTTTTTTATTATTTGTTTTTTGTTTATAGCATCAGCTTTTGCATCGCCTCCTTGGCTTTCTTTTTTAATAAAGTGCAGTCTCTCACAGTTTCAAAAAACTTAGCGATGTGGCTCGTAACTGGGGAATTGTTTCCTTTGGATCTAATGCCCGAGTACTTACGAAAAATATTTTTGATGCTTCCCTTTAGCTCGGGCGTTTATGTCCCCATCGGTTTTTTAACGGGACGAATTGGTTGGGAATTTCTGTGGCATGGTTTTGCCAGCGTGACTGTGGGAATTATTTTTTTCTCTGCTTTGGGCGCCTTTCTTTGGCAGAAAGGAATGAAGACCTATGCCGGCACCGGTGCTTAAAAAATACGGCAGTATTTTTGCTGCCATTGCAAAAGCCAGCTTCATTGCCGAAATCGAATTTCGCCTTAATTTTGTAATGAAAATCATTAACGATATTTTCTGGTATGCAGCTCAGATTTTTACTTTCGAAGTTTTATTTCGTCACACCAATTTGATTGGTGATTGGAATTTGCAGCAGACCCGAGTTTTCTTAGGTGTGCTTTTTATTGTGGATGCTTTTTACATGACATTCATCCAAGAAAACTTAGACCGCTTCTCAGAAAAAGTTCGCAAAGGTGAGCTGGATCTGCTGTTAACAAAACCTGTGAACTCTCAGTTTATGATCACTTTTGCTAGAATTTCGGTTTCTTGCCTAGGCAATCTGATCATCGCCATTTCTTGGTTTGCATGGAGCCTATCTCAGCTGCCAGATTTTAATTGGATGAAGGGTCTTTGGATTTTATTGCTCGTTCCAACGGGATTTGCTGTGATGTATGGGATTCGATTTTCAATTGCAGCCATGGCTGTGGTGTTCGTTCGTGTCGATAGTATGCAGTATGTTTGGTATCAGCTCTATCGATTGGGCATGAGACCTGATTCGATCTACATGCCTTGGCTGAAGTTTATTTTATTAACGATTATTCCGGTGGGTTTGATTGCCAGTGTGCCCGCTCGAGCAGTTTTAAATCCACCCGAGCTTTGGGTTTTTGCTTGGTCCCTAATTGCGGGACCCCTGTTTGTGGCTTTCTCGGCTTGGTTCTGGAAACAATGTTTACTTCGCTACCAGTCTTCGAGTTCGTAACTAAAAACTTATTCAGCAGTTAGTACATGATCCGGCTGCAAACTAGAGCTGTCGTAGTCACAATTCCGTAAGCTTGAGAAATGATCTTTCCAGCTCGCATTCCAGGCCGAATCGGTGCATTTGAAAAACTAATTGAAACTGTCAATCGTCCACCAGGTGCAGCTGCTGAATACTCAACGGGTGCTCCAACGCGAGTGGATATTTTTTCTACTCCTGGAAATTTTTTTTCTTTTCCATCAGCGCCAACAACCACGATTTGTGCAAACTTAGGCTGCTCCGTGTGCTTTTCGATATAGACATTAAATTTATTTACACCTTGAGCAGAACAGCTCAAAGTTTTGTGAAGTCCTGTGGGGGCACGAATCGCGAACGCAGAAGAGCAAAAAAGTGTAGCGATTAATAGAGTCAATTTCATGGGATCTCCTTGGTTAGATGCACCATACTTGGGAATTGATTTTTTCTCGAGAGGGTAAAATTTAAACGGTAATTTGTTCACTTATTGGAACCAAAACGGGTCGAATCTTCTACATGGACTTGATCAGTTGGGCTTTAAGTTTATTTGAGGAAATTGAGCTCAGCAATTCCTTTTTAATCTGGTTTTTAGCTCGAGTGACTGCAGCATCTGAGTCTTGTGTTAAGTATGTCGGATAGTACTCAAAATACTGACTGGCTCGAAGTTGAAAAAGGGACTTTGCAACGAAATCGACGAGTTCTTTTGAGTCCAACAAAGACCCTAACTTTTGAATGCTCTTGATGGCCTTCGGGCCCTCTGTTCTGATTTTAAAAAGTTGAATGAGAATTTGAGTCAACTTGTGCTGGCTTCCATGTTCTATCAGTTGAATAAAATCATTTAAGGCAGTGCGGTTGTTGTCCCGAATTTCTAACCATGAATCTCGTCTTGAAGCTGGTATTTGATCAACGATTTCAACGAAATGTTTAGCGTTGATCACCAACCCGCTAATAAGCAAGTTGAGCCCATAATCAATTCTCAGTTGCGTTTCAGACAAGTCGTGGCCATCTTTCATGAGTTGTTTTAAAATCAAATACATATGGGTCGGAGTGGGTTGATAGTGACCAGATCCATCTACAATTTCTGTGATTTTTCCATTTTTCACATACATCATCCAAGCACCTAAAACGGGTTTATTTGAAATAAACGAGGAATGTTTCACATCCCCAATTTGTCTTGAGGACTCATCCGCGATGGCATAAATTTTTTGATCTAAACTCCAAACTCCCAGGAAGACTTCACCTTTATTTGAATTCAATATTGTCTTGGATTTTTTGAAAACGGCGTGACCTTTTGAATTGGCTTGGACTTCGTAAGCCTCACGACTTTTCTCGTTCAAATGAAGAGTTCTGGAATTGTCTTTTTTTTGAGACTCTAAAATGTAGTCGGGATTTTCAACTGCAACAGAGCATTCGACTTGAGTCTGCCCCGGAAGAGCAAAACTCAGAACAAGTGCTAGGCTTAGTAAAAATCGAGTGAAGTTCATTCAGCCAAAATCTTTGCAAAAAAGTGACCTGAATCTGAGGGTTTAACTTGGTTTTGAGGGATGTTTTTTGTCCAACGATTAGACATGGGCTTTAAAAAAGGTCAGGGCCCCTTTTAACGGGGGCCCCTCAACGATTCACCTGGCCAAGTCTGTAAGCCGGATTCTGTCTTTCTGCATGATCGAATCTATCAAGCAAAAGAGATTGTCATTTCTCTGGGATCTTGATTACCCAAAACCTCAAGCGATCTGACCCGGGGGCACGCGCGGGCCACACTTAAAAGCCCCCCTATTTGATCTTGCTCCCTGTAGAGTTTGACTGTTTTCACTCCAGCAGCTCCCCTTTAATCTCCCGTTCCCGAAAAAAGGATCAGTGCCCTGGACATTCTCTCTGTTTCACTGTTCCTCGCCTTACGACGGAGGGGCATTATCCCTTACAGTGCCCAATGGAGTCCGGACTTTCCTCTGACTTTCATCAGCGACAATCCAACTTGGCTTGGACGTCTTAACACAAGGGGCTAAGTTTCTCAACGGAATGTGTTTCAAATTTCCTTTTAAGCCTGTTTGCTTTAAAACTACCTTAAATCATTCTGGGAGACTTTATGAAAATC
>CAZPBD010000097.1:0-6515 GCA_964584655.1 uncultured Pseudobdellovibrionaceae bacterium
AAGTCAGCTTTCCAGAAAAATTATCATAATCAACTTTCGAAATTGTACCCGATGTCACACCCGCGCCCGAGGCCAAAGGAATACTGAGTGTATGAATATCGGTAGCTGAATTAATGGCCGGAGTAAGTCCTGTAGCTGTCACGTTAAAAGTTTGAGTATTTCCGGTTTGACCATTCAACGATGTCAGTCCTGCGCCTGATACTCCGAAGGATTGCCAAGCGGATCCGTTACAGTACTCAACAGCTCCACCATTGTAACGCAAAGATCCAGCCAGTCCCGCAGCACAGGCTGTGGCATCGTTACCGATTCGAACTGCGCCTGATACATCTAACTTTGTTGCAGGGGCTGTCGTTCCAATTCCCACGTTTCCAGCGAAGTAATTTCTATCCGAGGCACCAACTTGATAAACACCCCAAGAATTCGTTCCTTCGAGATCCTCAACGAAAAGACCGTAAGCATTTGTTATCGAGCCCGTGGAAGAATTGATGATATTTGTATAAGTTCCGATGGCTGTGGTGAAGGTAGAAGCCGTATTCATATTGCTGATAACATTTCGAGTACCGATTGCGCTTGTGATAGCTCCGTTACCATTCAAGCCTCTGATGTAGTTGTCGGTTCCAATAGCGCTTGCAAGGTTTCCACTTGAGCCGTGTGATAATTGATTGTAGACACCAATGATATTATTCTTATTGCCAGTTCCATCAGTTGTCGTTTCATTCACTATATTTGTGAGCGTGCCTGTGTTGTTTGTTCCTGCATTGTAGAATGCAGTATTTCTAAAATTATTGTAGTCGCCGGTCTCTGTGAACGGATTTGTAGCCAATTCGAACTTAGCCGCAGGGTTCGTCGTTCCGATCCCCACATTTCCGGTGCCAGTGATTCTCATTCTTTCTTGAGATTGGCCATTTCCATTGTCACCAGCAGATAGTAAAAGAGGGCCATTTTGTGCACCGATATTTAAACCTAATGTGTTCCCGTTTACAATTTCAGCAGGCCTGAGGACATTTTCATCGACGATTTCGACTCTTCCGCCAGATGTCGAACCAAATCTTGCAATCACTCTCCCAGTATTGAGGTTGTTTGAGATTTCAACATCCAAAGCCTGAGTGGGATTTGTCGTTCCGATTCCCACGTTTCCAGTGGCAGCTTGAATCGTCATGCGAGTTGTGTTGTTAGCTTCAAAATTCAAATTAAAATTGTCATTCGTTCCTAAAATAGCTGCTGCACCAAAGGCATTTCCGTTTTGCACAAAAGCATTGGCTGCACCGGCATCATCAGCCCCACACACAGCAAAGCCCGAAGCATCAAATTTAATCACTTGGTTCACAGCACAGTTTAAAGAGGACAAAGCTGTGGCAGTGCCGTTCGCAACCACAACTCCGTTGGCACCCAATGCGGTGCCGCCCACTTGAGGAACTTTGTTAGCTCCAAGTCCTGTATCTAAAGATATGACAGGTGTAGCTCCAGTCGTCGACAGAACCGGTGCGGTGGCCGTCACGGAAGTGACTGAGCCCGTAGCTGCTGGAATCCATGAAAGCTGTCCACCCGCATCAGTCGAGAGAACGTAACCATTGGTAGGAGCAGCCGTTGGCAAAGTCAGAGCATAATCCGCTGCCAAATTCACAGGCGCACGAATTGTTGCAATGTTCGTATCGTTATCATTCAAAAGTAGATTTCTTCCAGAAAAGTTCGTAGCTGCAATGGAAGTCGCATTGGTTATATTCTGCAAACCCATGTTGATGGGTCCCGTCATCGTTCCACCGGCCAATGGCAATTTTGTTACGTCATTCACGGCCGCAGTTGTGACAGCTGTTAATCTTCCTTTTGCATCGTAAGTGATCACAGGAACAACAGAGGCGCTACCAGTGGGTCCTCCAGCAGTAATTGTATCCGCAAGTCTTGCCACACCAGCCGTGACAGTTACTCCACTCACAGCTGCAGAGGTATCAAATTGCACAACACCTTTAGCTGCATAACTCGCATCCGCAGGCGCACCGCCGGTATCGTCAGCCGATGGCACCCAGGAGGTTCCATCAAATTTCAAAACTTGGCCTAAAACAGGGGCAGCTGCGCCGACGGCACGGCCGCGAATACCTACAACGGTGCCTGCGCCGTAGGTACCACCTAAGTCACCAGTCATAGAATCTGTGGATTTTAGATACAAACTGGAGGTACCTGCAATCAAACCAAGAAGTGTGTTCACTCCTGCATTGGATATCGGAGTTTGATTCGTGTAGGGATCAATTTTTAAAAACTCAGTGGGCAAGTAGCCTTGCAATTGCACCGAGTTTAAAGCCAAAGGCACATAGTTAATTTTTAAAACAGGGACCTGTTCCCAGGGATCGGTGGGAAGTTCTCTGAAGAAGGCTTGCAAAATTCTGCCATCAATTGAGCTTGAAGGTGTGTAAGTGGTTCCTGAACTACAAGTGAGAGCAGTAAACGGTGTTTTGTTAGAAAACACACGCTCAATGGTAAACGGCAAAGTGTTTGCAATTAAAGAGGGCTCGGAAGTGTCATTGATAGTAATCGAAAAAACACCTGCTGTTTGGCTCAGGTCTTTTGTTTGTTGTTCTTCCCATAAAAGACAACTTTCAGCACCAGGGGATTTAATTTGAATTCTAAATTGAGTGCTTGCAGAATTCACTGGATTGCCGTCGGGTCTGACTATTTTTCCATGATAGGAGATCCCGGATTGGGCGTGCACAAAGTGAGCATTGAAAAGAGAAAGAATGGTCGCGACAACAAATCGAAATTTGATTGGAAAGTGCAACTGCAGACGTACCATATATTAAGTATCGGTCGGTCTCCTGAACTCATAAACGAATAAAATGCACATTCTCATTTCGAGATTCTCATTTTGAGATTGGGTTTAGATGATCCCATTTTAGTCCGAGAAACTGTATCGTTAACATCACAGGTCTGACAGCACTTGAAAGAGATACCCAATGGATCAAAAAAACGAAGCTCCGAAGATACTTGTCGAAACCATTATGACCTCTCAAGTGCATTGCGTGACCACCGAGATGACCATTCAAGACTCCATTAAACTTCTGTTGGATCACTCCATTCGCGGTGCCCCTGTTGTGGACTCGGCTCAAAAAGTGATCAGCGTGATTACGGAAGGGGATTTGCTGAAGCTTGCGTCCAGTGTCGGGCTTTCAAAAACGGTCGGGCAGTGTTTGTTTGCATTGGTTCAAACAGGTGAGCTCGTGACAATGAAAAAGGATGCAAGTTTTGCGGAAGTGTATAAAAAATTTCTTCAGACGTCTGTTCACCGAATTATCATCACCAGTGACACAGGCAAAATCCAAGGCCTCGTTTCGCAAAGTAATGTGCTTAGAATTTTGTACGGGCCAGCTAAAAAGTAGAATTGGCTATTCAATTTCTTTGAAATCAGCAATGATGGTCCAATGAAATTGGTTTTTCTAATTCTATTTGTTTTTTATAATTTTGGATTTGCAAGCACACAACAGTGTTTAGAAAACACCCGCGGCATGAAAGTCATGCTGAAAGGCTCTCTGAATCGATTGGTGGATGAAAATTCACAAAAACTTGATGATCTGAATTGGGATCAATTTTGTCCGTGCTTTTCAGAGGTCCTCAAATCAGCACCAAAATCAAATCAGGCGCAGTCAAAGGAATTGGTGAAAGAATCAGATCTTAAAATGCAAAGCTGTGTGGTCAAAGCAGGATTTAGAAGTCCAAAAGCTCAGATCAAGAAATCAGCATTGGCTCCTTCCGTTTTTTTTGAAGAGAAGATTAAATTCTGTGGAACAAACGGTGTGGCTCGAACGATCATGATCGAAAGTGAATTAAAGGTCAGCAATGATCCCAGAGTCAGCCAAGTTCGAAGTTTAAATTTGCCGAAGTATTGTCAGTGTTATTTTGATCAACTTCGACTGGGTCTTGGAGATGAGAGCGCCAAGCTTGTGGCTAACTTTGATAATCATAAAGCAGATGTGAACCAAATGCTTGTGATGGGGGACGTGGAAAGAAAATCCACTGAAACATGCGTTGGTCTCCAAATTCCTTACCCGAAATCCAATCAAACAACGGCAAGCTCATCGAATTCAAAAGCTCTCACTTTTCAGCAGCTGTATTCTTCAAAGTTTGAAATCGGAAAAGGTCTGGGCCCCATTGTTATCGGACTTCCCATAAAAAGCCTTCATGAGCTCATGGGACCATCAGGCGTGAAAACACCCAGGCCCGAATTTGATGAGTACCGCTACGGATCCAGCCTGACCGAATTAAAAGTTCGCACCAGCCCACCGGGTGATAATGGAAAAGTAATTTATGTGAGTGTGAATTATTTGTTCAATGGACCCATTTCCCACGGAATTAAAAAAGGCGAACTTTTTGAATCTGTCATCGAGAAAATGAAGCCTTGGATTCCTTTTTCCAAAGATCGCCACATCGGACATTTGATGTTTAAGGAAGGGGCTCAATTTAGTTTTGCGGATTACAACAAAGGAACTCTTGAAGGCCTCACAGCTTTTGAGCCTTCCACCCATCCTCTCTTAAAAAAGAAGGACAAATGAAATTGAATTTATTCTTCCTTCTTTTGATTCACTTCCAAACTTTCGCAGCCGATTTTGATTTCATCATGCTGAGGCATGCAAAGGCTCCCGGAACTGGAGATCCACAAAATTTCCAACTCAAAGATTGCAAGACTCAAAGAAACCTCTCTCGAGAAGGGATCGCACAGGCTAAAAAAATTGGCCAAGAATTGCCTCTTGAGATGAAAGTTTACTCCAGCCAATGGTGTCGTTGTTTGGAGACTGCAAAATATCTAAATCGGGAACAAGTGCATGAGCTTGAACTGTTGAATTCCTTCTACCAGGCTCAACAAAAAAAAGACCCACAAACCGAAAAACTAAAAGATTGGATTTTGCGCGAAGTTAAGCTGAAAAAACCGTTTTTGCTTGTGACTCATCAAGTGAATATCACAGCTTTGATTGATGTTTTTCCTGAAGAGGGTGAGCTTTTGTATGTGAAAGTGGATGAGCAAAAGAGACTGAATCTGGTCGAGAGGAAAGCAATCAAAATAGAGGAAAAAATTGGAGCGGGAAACGGGACTCAAACCCGCGACCTATGCCTTGGCAAGGCATCGCTCTATCAACTGAGCTATTCCCGCAATTAAGCGAGACAAAGAAGTACTGTGGAAGTCCCCAATCAGTCAATAACGCAAATTGTAATTAGCGATGAAAAAGGCCGGCTTTGATGACTGAATTGACGGGACGAGCTTGTGATTTGCTTATTTTTTGAGCTTGCATGTAAAGACTGATCATCAGCATCAAAAAAATCAAAGACCATGAAGCAGGTGAGAGATATTTAAGCATGTTGATGATCCTTTTTGCGGGAATCCTTGTACGCCTGCCAATATTGATAGCCTGAAAAAAGACTCAAAACAACTGACAGCCAAAGAACTCCTCGGCCCAATGTTCCCATCCAAGGCATGTCAGGTAAACTTTCCAAAATCACCATCACAATGCCGGTCATTTGAAAGCCGGTTTTCCACTTTCCAGCGGATTTGGCGTCCAAGATCAAATGGTCAGCGGCTGCAATGGCTCGAACTCCACCGATAAAGGTGTCGCGAGCCAGTAAAATGGACACCAAAGTGAGATCCACTTTTTGCAAAAACAAAAGGGTGAGAAGAACTGTCGAGACCAAAATCTTATCAGCCACCGGATCCATGAATTTTCCAAAATTTGAGACCAAATTCCACTTACGGGCCAAAGCTCCGTCCCAGGCATCCGTCAGTGAGAGTAAAATAAACAGCACGGCAGCGGATAAATCCCACAAAAAACCCTTTTGAAGAATCATCGGAATGAGCACCGGCAGAAAATAGATTCTCGAGAAGGTCAGATGGAGCGGTAAATTCTGTTTCCACTTTTGCATAAACTAAGGTTTAAATCAGACTTACACATTGGAGCAAGTATGGATCGAAATCTCGCCCTTGAATTTGTACGAATTACTGAAGCCGCCGCCCTGGCAAGTAGCCGGTGGATGGGCCGAGGTGAAGAAAAAAAAGCCGACCAAGCGGCCGTGGATGCCATGCGGAAGGCCTTTGACTCTGTTTTTATCAATGGAACCGTCGTTATTGGTGAAGGTGAGCGAGATGAAGCTCCCATGCTCTACATTGGTGAAAAAGTAGGCACCTCAAGTGCGGGAGCTCCCTTTGTGGATATCGCTTTAGATCCCCTTGAAGGGACAACCATTTGTGCAACAGGTGGTGTGGGTGCCATTTCTGTGATCGCGGTGGCAGAAAAAGGAAATTTTTTACACGCACCTGACACTTACATGGATAAAATCGCCTGCGGTCCCAGTGCAAGGGGCGTGATTGATATCGACCGCACACCCACAGAAAATATCAATCGGGTGGCTGAAAAATTAAATAAAAGTGTTCAAGAAATCACAGTTGTTATTTTAGAAAGACCCAGGCACGCGGATCTCATCGCTGAGGTTCGAAAAACGGGCGCTCGAATTCAATTGATCGGAGACGGGGATGTGTCCGC
>CAZPBD010000098.1:0-3308 GCA_964584655.1 uncultured Pseudobdellovibrionaceae bacterium
TTTTCAAATGTTTGTAAAAGTTAAAAAATCTTACCGGGATTGATAATACCATCCGGATCAAAAACCTTTTTAATGGCCTTTAAAATTTCGATTTCCTCTTTGGATCTTGAGTAATGAAGAAAAGGTTTTTTAGATAAACCCACGCCGTGTTCGGCAGAAATACTTCCATTGTGAAGTTGAATGGTTTTAAAAACCTCTTCATCCACTTTTTGGCACTCTTTCACAAATTCTTCTTTAGTCATATTTGCTGGGCGCAAAATATTGATATGCAGATTTCCGTCACCGATGTGGCCAAACCAAATCACTTCCCAAGTGGGGTAGTTTTTCTTGAACACAACTTCCATGGACTGCATGAACTCTGGGACCTTTGAGATTTTAACAGAGATATCATTTTTATAAGGTGAGTAGGGACTGAGGCTTTCGCTGATGTCCTCTCGGTAGCGCCAGAAATCCGTGGATTGCTGTGCACTTTGAGCCATGGCTCCATCAGTGATTGCGCCGGACTCTAAAAGACTTTCGAAGACACTCAGGATTTTTTCCTCAATAGCCTCGTGAGGACATTCCACTTCCAAGACAATGTAATATTCAGATTGTGACGGAAGAGGGTCAGGAAGATGAGTGGATTTTCGAACATAGTGGAGGGCTTGTGCACTGAAAAATTCAAAAGCAACAAGTGTGGTCTTTTCTTTAAAGGCTTGAAACACACGCATGATTTGAGAAAGATCAGTGCAAGCGAGAAGTAAAACTTTGGCGGTCTCGGGTGTGGGAGCTAACTGAATCAAGGCTTCAGTGATAAAGCCGAGCGTGCCTTCACTGCCAATAAAAAGTTGTTTAAGATCGTAGCCTGTTGCGTTTTTAATTAGACCTTTATCCAATTTTAAGATTTCACCAGTTCCAGTAACAACAGTGAGTCCTGAAACCCATTGGCGGGTCATACCGTATCTGACAACCTTAATACCGCCTGCATTCGTGGCAATGTTGCCGCCCATTTGTGATGAGCCCCGAGCTGCGAAATCGACAGGGTAGTAGAGGCCTTTTTCCACTGCGAATTTTTGCAATGTTTCTGTGATCACGCCGGCTTCGACCACAACCGTTTGATCAACAGAGCTAAAATCTTTGATTTGATTCATTTTCTCGAAGCTGACAACCACTTCACCATGCAAAGCACAGGCGGCTCCGCTAAGTCCTGTCCGGCCGCCAGAGGGAACTAATGAAATTTTATTGGCTCTTGCCCACTTCACTATTTTTGAAACATCGTCTGTGTGACGAGGGAACAAAACCGCAGAGGCTTTGATATCGTAGTAAGAAGTCCAATCTTTGCCGTAGATTTTAAGAGATTCTGAATCTGTTAAAATATTTTGAGTCGGTAGAAAATCAGGGAGAGTCATATGGTTTTAATTTTAAGAAAAGAATAGACGGGACACAAGCCCCAACTGGCCGTGGTCAGTAGATAAAGACCAGACCAGGCCCAGAAGGGCCCACCTAAAATAGCGTAGCTGAGTAAAAAGACCGCTAAAAAGAATCGAAGCCAACGGTCCCAAAGGGCCAAGTTACAGCGCATTTACTTCAGAAGCTCTTGAAGTTCGCCTGATTGATACATTTCCATCATGATATCAGAGCCACCCACCAATTTTTTGTTGATGTACAATTGGGGAATAGTAGGCCAGTTACCATAGACTTTGATCCCATTACGGATTTCTTCGTCTTCGAGCACGTTCACGTCTTGGAACTTAACGCCGAGGTCTTGCAAAATGTTACATGCCCGTGAAGAGAAACCGCACATGGGGAAACTTTGAGTGCCCTTCATGAATAGAACCACTTGATTTTGATTCAAAAGATTTTCGATTTTTTGTTTTACGTCTGACATGTGGAACTCCTGTTAGTTTTTAATTTTAGTTTTGATTGAAAGTGCGTGAACTTCGCCCGTTTGAAGTTCTGGGGCAAAACAAGACATCACATGTTGGTGCTGCTCGATGCGGCTGAGGCCTTTAAACAAGGCGCTTTCCACATGCACTTCCCAGTGGTCAGAGGTGCCGGTGAGGTCCACAACTTCGACGGGTTCATTGGGGTATTTTTCGCTAAGACGCTTTTTCATTTGATCGATGTTCATGGGTCATTGTGTATCAGAGGATGACCCGTGTCGCAACTGCTGCTAGGCTCACTTTTATGAGAACTCGGTTTATTTTGAGCTTAGGCCTGACTTTGATGCTTTTTTACAGCTTACAGAGAGGGCTTTTTCTATTTTGGAACTGGGAGCTATTCAAAGAACTCGATATTTCCTTGATTTTTGAAGCCGCAGTCCGGGGTTTAAGGTTTGATCTGGTCGTCGTCTCTTGGATTTTGATGATCACCTTTTTATGGGGCTGGATCCTTCGAAAATGGCTTTGGCTACCGGTTTTGTCAGTGTCCTTTTCGTTTTATGTTTTAAGTATTATTGATAACGAACTTTGGAATTTCTTTGGAAGAAGACTGACGGGTTCTATCCTGCAAATGTTCTCAGAAGCCCAAGGAAAAACCGGGGCCATGGCCGGTCTGTATTTGCATTGGATTTTTTTAGGACTTTTCCTGTGTGTGCCGTTTTTGTTGCTCTTTTATAAAATCACAAAAGACGAAAAACCCTTTCAGTGGAAGGGGCTTTCCACTTTGCTGTCACAATTTGCTGTTGTGGTGTTTTTGGTTTTGGCAGCCCGTGGTGGAATTCAAAAAAAGCCCCTTTCATTAGCTCAGTCCCATCACTTTCAAAATAGTCTTTTGAATTTGCTAACGCTGAATACGACCTTCACTGTGGTGAAATCATTTTCCTCGAAAGGTTTAGAAAAAGTCCAATTCATGAGTCCTGAGCAGGCTTCAAGACTTATGAACTCAAATCTTTCAAACACTGAAAGCGTGAAGATCCCACAGCTACAAACCCAAAAGCAAAATGTCGTGATTTTGATTTTAGAAAGTTTCTCAACTGAATACACCTCACTGAACAAACTGAGCAGAAAATCCTACACGCCTTTTTTAGACGAGCTGATGAAACAAAGTTTGGTTTTCCCAAATGCTTTGGCCAACGGACGCAGATCCATTGAGGGGATTGCTGCCATTTTAGCTGGGATCCCTAGCCTGATGGACGAGCCCTTTATTAGTTCCGAGTATTCCACTCATAAAATCGAAGGTATTGGTTCAAATTTTCAGAAATCTGGCTATCAAACTTCATTTTTTCACGGCGGTGAAAACGGAACCATGCATTTTGATTCCTTCACAGAAAAGCTGGGCTTTCAAAATTACTTCGGCAGCCAGCAGTACCCAGATCAAAAGGATTTTGA
>CAZPBD010000098.1:3408-6285 GCA_964584655.1 uncultured Pseudobdellovibrionaceae bacterium
AGTACCTTGGCTCAGCAAGTGGATTTACCTGCGACCCTCTACGATTTACTGGGTATGAGTGAAGGGAAAACAACTTTGTTTGGTCGGTCGTTATTAAAAACAGGACCCAGAAATTGGACAGTCTTCAACGGTGGAAATACTTACTTTACAGACGGAAAAAAGATTTTAATTGAGGCGGGTCGGTCTCTCACATCTCTGGATATTCAAAGTCTTCAAAGCCAAGAGCCAAGCAACGATGAAATTGAGATGTTAAAAGCCAACCAACAGGTGTTTTCGGAAGCCATGTGGGGCAATCAGCTGTTTCAGTAAGGCAAAAAAAAGCCCGAAATTCATCATGAAAATCGGGCCCCTTCATTTTTAGATTTTTAAAATTATCGTACGAGCTTTACGGATTCGATCTCGGTCATTGTTGCGTAGACTGTGGGGCTCATTCCTAAGTTGTAAATGCGCAAGAATGATTTTCCGATGACTTTTACTTTTTGACCGTTCTTAATTCTTGTTCCGTTAACGATTACATAATTGGGAGTTAAAGACTGAAGTCTTTCGTTTTCTTCGATCAAAATAATTTGGCTTACTGTGGATCTGTAACCATCGATTTTTGCATTGACCAAGGAGATTTGAGTGTAAGGTTGAGATTGAGGGCAACCTAAAGCCATGCAGACGGCAGTCCACTTTGTTTCAAGTTTAACTGTCCCAACAACCGGGCCTACAAATTCGAGGTTTGTCATACGAGCGTTTGCGAATTGAGTCATCGCTACAACAGCGACAGTGATTAAAAACTTCATGGAATCTCCTGGGGTTAAAGATTAAATAGCAGTCGGTTTATATCCGAACTAACGATTTAAGACCAACACTAGGATGTGAATTGTAATTGAGTGATTGATGGCTCCAGAATGAAACCATCATGTAAATTACTTTTGTGGGCGCTTTGAGTTCACGGAATTAGCATCTAAACCCTCTGATTTCAGGGCCTTGCAAAATTTTTGAAAGCCAGAAACCTGATCTTTTAAAAGCTTCAAGATAAACGCATCTTCGATTTTACCGTCTTTCAGAGTCTTATGAATCTCTTTTAAATAGACTCGCTGAGGAAACTGATAGGCATTTCGGTAGCCCATGACTTGAGAGATATGCTCGACCGGCTTCAGGCCACCCCAAATACCAGCAGCAACTCCAACAAAAGCGACGGGTCGAGATTCAAAGCTTTCTGGGAATTTCCAGTAATCGATGAAAAGCTTCAAAACGCCAGGGGCTCCGCCATTGTACTCGGGAATAACAAAGAAAAGGCCTTCGCTTTGAGTGATGGATTCAATGGCGCTTTTAACACTTTCGGGCATGGGCTTTTTACCGACCATATGATCGGGGCCCAATTGATCCACTTCCAATTGAGCTAAATCAATCAGAGTGACATCTTCGCCGTTGTCTTTGAAAAGGGATTGGATAAATTTTGAGACTAAAAGTGTGTTTGAACCTGGGCGGTTCGTGCCTACGATAATGTGTTTCATGGGGACAAGTATCGGCTTAGGCCACTTTTGCTGTCAAATTAAAGCCGCATTCTCCGCAAAACTTTTGCTCGGGGCTATAAGAGGCAGAACACTGAGAGCAAGTGGGGCCACCAGTTGCTTTCTTTTTCAGTGGCTCCTCTTTTTCATCTAAATCCACATAACCGCGTTCGTTCCACTTATTAATTTCACGGATGAACTTCCAGGAGTAGGCGACGTTGCGGTACTCTTTCACGTCAAAATCGATGTAGACTTTATCAGAGATAGTTTTTCTTTTGCTGAAAACACCTTTATTTTCAAGGCGTGTGAAGTGATCTGCTGTCAGTTTAGCGCCCAGCTCTTCCTGCATTTTTTCCGCAAACATTCCGTAATCAAGACTAACCACGCCGAAACGATCTGGTGTCAGGCCTTCTGCACACTTCAACATGAGCTGGATCAGTTGCATCGGAGATTCCTCGACACGTAACAAATCTGATTTACCAGGCTTATAGTAGTAATACTGAAAGAATTCAAAAAAGGCTTCAATGGGATTGAGATCAACAAATCGGACACCCATTTTTTGATCGGGTCCCTCAGGATCTTCAGGCGGCTTTCCCATGATATATGTGGCCAGTTTCATTTTAACTAAAATATCAACAGCACCTTCCAAGCGCTTCAGGGATTCGCCCATGATTCGCTGAGAGTACTGACGAAGTCTGATCCAATCAATTTCAATGGTTTTACCGTCGGCTTGTTTTTCACCCTTGTGCATGGCCACAAAAAAGATGGTTCCGTAAACTTGCGGAACACTTTCATCTGGGCAAGGCGTACTATCGCCTTGCATTTTATTGGATCTGATTTCTTGAACAGCTTTATGAAGTCTTTCACCAAAACTTTTTATCAAAAGTTTTAAAAACTGAGGAGCCACTTCAATTTGCTGCTTAAAGGTTTCAAGTGGAACTTCTAGGGTTTTTGTATCTTGGGTAGCGACTGCTGCTGTGTTGTAGGCAGGAACTCCGGAAAGACCTGCCTCACCTAAAACACTGTTAGGTCCGCAGGTCATAAGCTCAACATTTTTTTTATTTCGAAGAAGACATTGCTGAATATTGCCTGTTTGAACGAAGATGACGTGGGTAATTTTGTCGCCTTCTTTGTAGAGCACGTCGCCTTTTTTATAAGTCTTTTGTAGTGACATGGCTAAAACTGACCTTTCAAAATAGGGGCGGTAACCTTCTTATGTATCGGTGAACAGGACTCAATTCTTAATTTTGTTAAATCTTTTTTTTGTGCTAAATTGAGACAATGTCAGATCCTGTCTATTTTACCCCAGCCTCCACCGAGCACCAAAAACGAGAAAAACTAAAAGCTCGTGAATTGCGGAATTCTTCCTGGTGGAAGG
>CAZPBD010000099.1:0-6264 GCA_964584655.1 uncultured Pseudobdellovibrionaceae bacterium
TATTTTCCAAACGGTGGTTCGGGTGAAGAGCGCCATTTGTTCAAGCAGCAATTTTTAAAGGACCTGAATAGTCAACTCAAAGAACAATTAAAACTTGGAAAGAACATTGTGGTTGTAGGTGACTACAATGTGGCTCATCGCGAAGTCGATGTTTACGATCCTAAAAGGCTTTCGTCTGAAAGTGGATTTTTACCCGAAGAGCGAGCCTGGATGGATTCTTTCTTGAGCTTGGGTTTCATTGATACCTTCCGCCACTTTCATCCTGATGATAAAAATCGTTACAGCTGGTGGAGCTACCGAGAGCTTGCCAGGATTTCGAACCGTGGCTGGCGAATCGATTACATATGCGTGTCTCAAGGGCTTAAATCGAAGCTGAAATCAGCGCAGATCTTAGATTCGGTCGAAGGATCTGATCACTGTCCGGTCATGGTACAGCTCGATCCCTAACTGATTGTCTCATTTTGAGACTTCTTAGATTGATCGTCTTCGATTGCTTCATATTCACGAGAATAGTTCTGTTGAGTTAAAAATCTTAAAATCCAGGACGAAAGTCCTTAAGTTCTTCCTGAAACTATCCGTTAGTCTAGTATGCCGTCGCAGGAATCCCTGGTCATAAATTTAAGGGGAACCTGTTCACGAGGTTCGAAACTCAAGACAGCATAATACTATAGGAGGACGTGTGGTAATGAATATGAACCGAAGACTACATTTTTTGGAGCTTCCCGAACTTCCCGAGCGAGGCCCCCCAAAATGACTTTAAAGCTAGTCGAATAAACTTCGGTGGTATAGAAAGGCGCACTCAGTAGTGCGCTTTTTGTTTTTTAAAAACAGAGTTTTTTATTGCCGACGAGATTTTGGATTTTTAGATTCTGAAGCCGCAGTTCTTTGCGCAATCACTGGTTCGAAATACTTTCTAAAAAGCATTTGAGCGACCTGTGAAGACTTAACTGTCCAATATTTTTCATTCACAGTAATTGTTGCAACCGCAAGTCGTCGCTCGCCATCAAAGGCATAACCCACAAACCAATCCGTGCGCCCTTTTGGATTATCACCAGTGAGGTGGCCAGTCTTTCCACCCATTTGAACTTCGCTGAACTTTTTGCTTCGAACTAAACTGCGAAAGCTCTTTCTGCTGGTGCCTGAAAGAACAGTTTCTTCCATCATCGTGCGCATTTTGATTGCGGACTCTTCGGCCATTATATGGCCCTTCTCTAAAGTTTGACCGCTGTAGATCACGTTTTGGTCTTCATCTGTGATCTGGTCGACGATGTATGGGATGACGACTTTTCCGTCATTTACGATCGCAGAGGCAATCATAGCGCCTACAACTGGGCTCAGGCGATTGAACTTATTAAAGCCAGAAGCCACTTGAGTAAGCTCATAGTTTTTTTCTGAAGGAACCAAAGCAATACTTTTTTCGACAGGGAAATCGGTGGCTAAATCCTGATTGAACATAAAGCGATTGGCATATTCATTTAATGTTTCAGGTTCGAGTTCTTCCAAAGCCAGTCTACCAAAGGCTGTGTTCAACGACTTTGAGAACGCGTCTTTTAAGGTCACAGTTCTTGTCCATCGATTGATTCGATCGCTCATGACGTTCTTTTTATAAAGTGTGTAATTGCCACCATTAAAACGTATGGTGTGTCCGGGCTTGAGGCCCGCCTGATCGATGGCAGCTGTGGCCGTAATCACTTTAAAAACTGAGGCGGCAGGATAGGTGGCTCGCAAGGCCAGGCTTCTAGTTGAAGGTTTGCCTTTTTCAAAGCTAGAGAGGGCAAGAACTCGACCTGTGGTCGCATCAAACAAAAAGGCGGCACCAAAATCAGGTTTATAGCTTTTAAAAATGCTATCAGCATACTTTTGAAGAGTGTCGTCCAGGGTCCATTTCACATTGAGCTTTTCAACACTGCCGTCATGTTCGGCCTCGAGCTCATTTGACCAATCATGGGCTTGGACCTTTTCCTCGATCATTTTAGCCACCATGAAGCGGGCCTCTAAAGTTTCACCGAGCTTTTTAGCAACAGGGTCGCTTTCAGTTTGAAAATATTGAATGGATTGACTGATTCCAACAGCTATCAACAGGCCTACGGCCACCCAAAGGATTTTAAATTTATGTCTAATTCTCATCGTTCAATAATTGTGACCCGAAAAATTGGTTTCGACAAGGGACTAAAGGTTTGCCAAGGTCCAGTCCCTCATGTCATAAAACCGTCGATGGTGAAAACAAAAGAGCGAATTTTATTGGTTTCCAATGATTTATTTAATCGTAATGGTGTTCAAGCGATTACGACCAACCATATCGCAAAATCATTAAAGATGAGCCCAGGAAATCTTTATTTCCACTACCACAACAAAGAAGAAATTCTGCAGGAACTTTTCAAACGCATGTGTCGGGAAACCTACCAAGTTTGGAAACCCAAAAGCTCGCAGGCTTTGTCGCCGATGGAATTCATCGATTTTAATTTTGAAATCTATTGGAAATATCGTTTTTTCCATCGTGAAATGTACACACTCAGACGACGTGATCCTGTTTTAGCTCTTCAATGGAAAAAGCATATTTTTAAAATGATGGGTTTGATGAAGGGCCTTTATAAAGTTTGGGTTCGAAAAGAAATTCTCACGCCACTTAAAAATGTCGATGAGATGACTTATATCGCCGAATCCCTGCTTGCGATGTCCACAACCTATCTTCAGTTTTTCGAAAGCGCAGATAAGGTTCCTTCAAAGCAGGCTCTCGAGCGTGGCCGCAAACATGTTTCTCGAATGCTCTACCCCTACACGATTGGCCAAACTCGCGACGCTTTTGATATTTATTTCAAAAGTTTGTCCTAAACTGTCACGACCTTCGATCTGTGAATGGCCCTAGACTTGCTCTTATTCTGGGCGGGGGTTCTATGGGTTATCGTTATTTGTTGGGGTTATTGGCTTCTGCCTATCTATCTATACCGGTCTATACCACGCAAGCTTCGGCAAGTCCGCGCGGGCGGTGTGAAAATGTACTTTCCGATCTGCAATTGCTCAGAAAAGCTCAAAATCAAATCATTACCTCTTTAGCTCAAAACCACGATGTTTTCGCAGACCAGCTGTCTGATCTCTCTTTCGAACTCGCCATTTATAAGAAAACAGTCCCACCCAAAGCGCTTTCAGCCATGGAAAAGTCAGCTCAGGCTTACAGATTAAGATCTCAAAAAGCTTTTGAGACAGCTGACAAGCTCGATGCTTCAACTGCCGATTTAATTAAGAAAATTCAAAGCTGTTTAAAGTAGGCTCGAGAGTCCCATTCAATGGGCCGAGTTTCAGGCGTATTAGCAGGATGAGTAGGGGTTAGCTTTCCGAAATAAAGCTTTCCCGATTCTAATTTCCAAATCCCATATCTTCGATCACCTAGCTTAGGCACTTGAGTTTGGCGCCCCTGTTGGAAGAGGGCACACTGAAGGCCTGTGATCACTTTTGGACTGTTTGTTGACCAATTGCTGAAGCCACAGACAGACCTTTGATTGTAGTCTTCGGCCAAACTCTTTTCATAGAGAGTCAGGCTCACTTTCGAAAACGTGTAATCCATTTCATTTGATCTGAAAATTGATGTCCCGTCGTAACCAAAGCTCAGCAAGGGTTTTGAGCATTTGATATCCTGAAAAAGAATGTCATCTGTGTAGTTTTTGGGCCCTTCAAAATTTTGAACTTGGATGTTTCCGTTTGCGCAGGGTCTGACCCAAACGCCGTTCAGCTGGGCTTGAGCACTGGACCAAAGGCTTGCAATAAGAATGAGTTTTTTCATAGAGCAATTACCTTAGTCGAGAATTTAAACTTGTCTTCAAAATTCTTCCCAGGGCTCAAAAAAACTCTGTCAGAATAGAGTTAAGAACACGTCAGAATTTAATCTGAGGTTTTTTTGCATCATGCGTAAACTTAAAAATAACCACTAGTATTATATAGTTATATCATTTTAAGGCGTTGTAAGATTTTTTCTTGCAAAAAATACTCAACTCCTTCTTAATGGAGCAGTTCCAAATTGGCACTTGCCAGGTTGGAACTCTAAAACACGGAGTTTTTGGGGGGATGAATGGCTAACGATAAGATATCTGAAAAGCTAGTAAAAGAGTGCAAGGCGAAGCTTCTGCAATCTAAAATGGAACTTCTCAACCGAGTCAAAGAAGCTAAATCTAACTTTGATAATGAAGACCGCGGAGGCGACGAAGCTGATCAAACGGTCAGAGTTCTTGCTGAGCAGGAATTCCTTAATATGACAGATCGACTTCGTAATCAGTTGATGGAAATCGAAAGCGCACTTGCTCGCATCGAAAATGGATCTTTTGGCTTCTGTGAAGAAACCGAAGAAGTCATTGAGCCCGATCGTTTAAAGGCGATCCCTTGGACACGATTAAGCATCGAAGGTGCTGAGCTTCGTGAATCCGTGAACAGACGTTTCGCTCGAGGCGTTTAATTTTTTAAATTTATATATTTGCGGTTGAAACAGACCAGAAAAGAGAAGCGAGGGGCTTCTCTTTTTATTTTTTATCCACCGGGTTTGTTAATACACTCCAGCCACAAAGCTTGAAAAGAACACGGGCACCCACGTTGCCATCCCACTCATCTGCTTCTTCGGGGCTTAAGCCACCCGAAGAGACTTCATTCAAATCAAAGCCCACAATTTTTTTACCTGCCGCTGAAAGTTCATGGAAAAGATAATAAATCTGATCAGTTGAGTAGCCACCCGAAACCGGAGTTCCCGTATGGGGGCAAAAAGCAGGATCCAAACCATCTATATCAAAGGAAATGTAAACATTGTCGGGAAGTTCTTTGACGATATCTTGAACCACCCGGGCCCAAGATTCGCCGCTGAGAAGACGACGTTTGATATCCATATCAAAAAACGTTTTGATATCACTTCTGGATTTAATAAATTCATACTCTTCTTCACAAAAATCTCGAATGCCGATTTGAACCAGTTTCTTTGGTTTCCAAGGAGCCGTCATCACATTGTACATGATTGAAGCATGGGAATGAGTAAATCCTTGGTAAGCTTTTCGAGTGTCTGAGTGGGCGTCGATATGCAGAATGGCAATGTCACTTTTGTTTTTTTCACAAACGGCTCTGATGGCGCCGTAAGGTGAGGAATGATCACCACCCACAAGGCCAAGTAATTTTCCATTTTCTAAAATTTTCGAGCACTGAGTATAAACCCACTCATTTAAAGAGTGGCTCGCCTGATTCACTTCGGCTCGAAGCTTTTCCATTTTCTCTGTTTCGTTGCTTTGATTTGTCACAAGCTCGATCAATTCCTGAGCTTTGATCTTCATTTGATCATTTAAAGTTTTAATTTCGATTGGATGAGGCAGCATATGGTAGCCCTGCTCGTAGGCTTTACCAAGCTCGAGGTCAAAAAGATCAATTTGTGCACTGGCCTCTCGGACCAACGTGGGACCCCAGGAAGCACCAGAACCGTAAGAAGTTGTCACTTCCCAAGGAACGGGAAGAAGAACAACACGGCTTTGTTGTTCGGTCAGGGGAATGCCAAAAATTCCAAATTCTGCGGAAACAGTTGTTGTTGCATCAAACGACATTTTCACTCCTTGAGATCATGATTTCTTATGGAGTGAGGTAGTGCTTGGTGTCAAGTGGTTGATAGACTTGCATATTCTGCGGCTATCTAAGAATTTAGTGTCTCGTGAAATACGAAGGAGAACTATCCATGAAATTTTCAATCTTGTTTTCTCTCTTGCTCTCTTCAGTTTTAGTTATCGCTGCCATCCCAAAATTTGCTGAGCCCAACATCGAAGCTCCAAAGGGTGGTAATTTTGTGCGAAGTATCGGGGGCGAGCCTCCAACGGTTCATCCAATTATGTCCACGGATGTTTATGCCTCACGGGTGCACGATCTGACTTTGGATAGTTTGCTTGAAAGAAAAGCAACGGATTGGGAGTGGGCTCCAAGATTGGCTGAAAAGTGGGAGATCTCTAAAGACGGAAAAGTTTTTACTTTTACTTTAAGAAAAAATGCAACTTGGCATGATGGTAAGCCAATCACAGCAGAAGATGTGAAGTTTTCTTTTGAAGCAGTTTTTGAACCTAAATATCAAGCAGCTCATTTGATTCCGTTCTTACAAAGTATCGAAAAAATGGAAGTGGTGGATACTCACACGATCAAAGCTTATGCGAAAGAAAAGTATTACAAGAACTTTGATGTGGTCGCTACCATGAGTATCATTCCAAAGCACGTTTATAGCGATGTTGAAAAATCACGTAAAATGACTCGAACACTTGT
>CAZPBD010000100.1:0-6033 GCA_964584655.1 uncultured Pseudobdellovibrionaceae bacterium
CCCAGATCGAGTGGAAGAGCTGGGTGTTATGATCGAAAGTGCTCAGATCACTCTGCGTGAAATGATAAAAAATGGCTGGAACCAGCAATAATTTAAAATTGCTGGATCATCTTCTGAAAACTTGGATCTAAAACTAAATTGGAAGATCTGCGCTTTTCATAGATACGATTCTTCATGATAAAATTCCGATACAAACAAGCTCTGCTTTCCAGGGGCCCCGAAAACATAGTTTTACTGAATGGAACTGTCTGAATTCCCAAAACTGATTTAGCAGTTAAGCCTTCACACTCATCCAAGAAAAACTTTTGAGTACGAGTGGCTCCTAAAAAATAAAAACAAAGCTTTGTTTTCAGTGCCAAGGCTTGAGCCGCACCTTCACCGCCCACTCGTCTTTGAACGCTGTCAAAATCATTGAAAACTCGAACCATGGCATTGGCAAACAAACGAATAAAAGGATCGATGGTGCGGACCATGATCAGCTGAGCATTCGTCGAAGACTCCTGCATTTCTTGAAGACTGCTGGCTTGGTAGTATTTGCGAAGTTCCGTGATGACATCATTTGCGGCCAACAAAGGAAGCCTTGTTACGTCGTCAACTTGCGCAGGATCTCGTACCAATCGCTCAAGATCAGTTCGCACGAGCCTTTCCAATCGATCACCCAAGAAAGAAGTTCCAAACTTAAGATCAGCCGCAATAAAAATGACTTCTTTAGCTTGCTGATTGGTTGTTTGCTTTTTTGAAACCAAGCGAATCTGATTCAAAATAATTTCAACAGATCTCATCACTTGCTGCCGAAGATCTAATTGTAGATCATCTTGCTCTCGATCCTCGCGGGGTTTTAAAAAAGTCATCAAATTTTCCAAAGCACTTTCTGCTGTCACAGGATTAGCTAAGGCATAGTTCTTTTTCATGGCCTCATCGAAAATTAATGTCAAATCTTGGCCCAATGTCAGTCTTTTTTCGATATCAAATTCTTCACGCTTACGATCAAAAAGCTTCTGAAATTGAACTCGCACTGTATCGAGAGTGATCGATGGCGCTTCCTTGATTCCTGCTGCCACGAGAGTATCCACTGTGATCGAAGAAAATGAAATATTTTGAAACATATTCTGAACTGCTAATTGCTGAGTTTTGGTGAGCCCAATCAATTGATAAGGAATGTACTGATAATCTCCTGAGCAAAGGGGATTTTCCATATTGGGCCCGCCGTTAGGACCGTTCGAGGCACAAAGTCTGTAAAAACTAACCAGGCTTAAATTGATGACAATCTCAAAACGACGGTCGATATCATAACGAAGCTTTGCGTCTCGGTAATAGCCCTCGAAAATTCTTTGGGAATTAATCAAGTTCACTTCTCGGAGTTCAATATTGGCTTGCTTTTCAGCGTCCTCAATTGTTCCGGCACTTCCACCTGATTTCACTTTTTGAAGCCATGCGAGCAAAACTGGAATTTCTTTTTCTAAAAGTCCCACACCTTGCCAAACTGGATCTTTTTTTGTGTCGTAGTAGTTAGCTCCGACTTGTTTAACAGCATTCAAAGTGTCTTGAGCAGAACAATAAACATCATTCATTTTTTCCATGGCACAAGTAATTGCCGTAGATCCTAATGCCAAATCAAATTGAGCTAACTGCTTGGCTTTCGAGAGACGCTCAAAAAAATCCACCACAGTGGATAAAATTCCCAGTCCAGCTGAAAGTAAAACTGCTCGCTCAGAGGAAACAGTCGTCAATGCAGCACTTGCTCCTAAGGTTGATCCAACGCCTGCGACTTGCTGAAGTAAACTGGGTTGTCCCACCCAGCAGGACTCATTGGCGATAATCTGATTCACAGCCTGCTGAGTAGAACCCAACAAAAGTCTGAGAGCTTGAGCTTTTCTGATTTGCTGATCATTCACTGCCGTGTCTTTGGCTTCACTCATGGTGCCTGCGATTTCAATTCGTACGCGGTATAGCTCACTTCGAAGTTCTGAAATTTCTGTGGGATCTGTGGTCTGAGTTAGAAGTGTTGTGATTTCTTCCTTTTTTCTTTGCAAAGAGCTCAATTGGATTTCGATTTCGTTCACATAGGAATCATTCACCTGCGGGATCAGACTTTGTGCCTGCATGGTTGTGGAATCTAAAGAAGTGACGAGACCTGATAGGCTTTTACATCGAGGATCGTTTTCTGCAGATCTGACAGCAGAAGCTAATCCACGCACAACAGATATTGCATCTGCCGAAACCCCTTTAGTTAAAGAGCATCCGTTGGAGAAAGTTTCCAGAAGTTTGATAATTTGCGTGGATTCGTCACTTGATAGTTCTGAGTCTTGGCCCAAATTGAAAAATGCCCAGGCACTTGAAGATCCGAAAAGCACAAGAAGGACTAGAACTCCTTGCACAACGGAGTTCAAAGCTTTTCGGCTGGGTTTCTTCGCATTACCTAGGCACTTATTCATAAACGTTTCCCCTCAAATGTATTCAAGAGGAAACGATGAAACAATAATCAGGCTGATTCAATAAAAATGATCAGCCTCATGAATTTGATTAATCTATCCCAAAAGCTTAAGAGCTAGTTGGTTCTGCTGATTCGCCTGACCTAGCACGGAAACTCCGGCTTGCATCAAGATGTTATTTCGAATCATTTCAGAGGTTTCAGCAGCCACATCTGTGTCGCGAATCCTTGAATTTGCAGCAGACATATTTTCGTCATAAACCAATAAGTTACTACTCGTTGATTGAAGACGATTCTGCATCGCACCGAAGTTGGCTCTGATCGAGTTCACACTGATCATCGCTGTATCGATCGTGTTCAAAGAGACTTGAGCTGATTCCTTGGTCTCGAGACTCTCAGCCACAAGGCCTAAAGCTTCCAGAGAAGAATTTGCAGCACCTGCATTAAATGAGATTCGATCTTTAAATGGATCATTGTTCGTGCCGACTTGAATATCAAGTACACCGCCAGTGCCATTCAATAAATCGTATCCGTTGAAATTTGTAGATTCAGTGACCCTTTGGATCTCTGACTTGAGCTGCTGATATTCCACATCGAGAAACTGTCTTTCAGTATCACCGATGGTATCTGAGGCGGCTTGAACACCGAGCTCACGAAGACGGATTAGCATGTTTGAAACTTCGTTCAAACTTCCTTCCGCGATTTGGACCAATGAAATACCGTCATTAGCATTTCTGTTGGCTTGACGAAGTCCACGAATCTGACCTTTTAGGTTTTCAGAAATCGCGAGACCGGCAGCATCGTCAGCTGCTTGATTGATTCTCTGACCCGACGCGAGTCGTGCCATGGACCTGTTCTGATTGATGTTCGTCATGTACAGGTTTTTCTGTGCGTTGATTGCGGCAACATTCGTTTGTATTCGAAGTCCCATGCTATCCTCCTTGTTTCAAGCGCATCCTCCTTGATTTGCGGCCTTCCCATTTGGCCAACAACCCCGATCCATGGAGTTGGTTGATTGAAAACCTTTAACAGCTTTCAATGAGTCAGATCGGGTCATTCATTTTGATACTCGAGTCTAGTTTTTTACATTGTGTGGATTTTTTTTGCAGGACTCATAAAGTTTTTGCAGGACCAAAGACTAAAGTCCTTCAAAAACCAGCAGACTTCCCTGATTCTGAAAGAATTCAACACCCGAAACTTCCAGTGTTCCAAATGCTCCCAATAATTTTATTTTCTCTATAGCCCACTCAGGAGGAGGTTCTTCATAGTGCCCTACTTTTTGAATATTCACGTGATCATTCATTAAATCTTTTGGCCAAGTTTGCTCGAAACCTTGATCTCTACAGAGACTGGTTTGCACGGCTCGACTGGGTTCTCCCGAGTAGGCCACGCCTTCAGCTCGAATGGTCACTTCCATCGCAGACCAATACTCACAGAAATCCTGACCTTCGGCGTACAATGTGATTGTGATGGAATCACTTGATTCTAAAAAGCGTCCCATTTTTAAGATCAGATCTTTAAATGAAACTCGATCTGCACTTGCAGGTTCTCTGTAACCATTTGGCTTTGTGACTTGGTTTGAATTCAGCCATATCAATCCGGCAGTTAAAACCAACACGAAAGAAACAATCCAAATTTTGATCGAATTCAATTTTTTCATGGGTACTCACATCGCAATGTTTTGGTATCAACCGAACTTAATGTGGTTCTGACTTGAAGGTAGTTCAAAGATGGAAACATCAGGCTTTGAGAAAAAGGAATGTGCCGCAACCCCAAAGCATGTCCAAATTCATGAATCAACAAACTTCCCAAATGAATTTTGGATCCTACGGCAGGAGCTTGAAGAAAGAATTGAAATGCAGCCGCGTTAATCAAAATGTCAGAGTCCGTGATCTTTGCCCGTTTCCAGCGAGTGACTGTTCTGCCTTGCTCGTTAGTTTTGAAATAATCATTGTCTTTGATCCAGTAGATGATGTTCTTATTGTCTAATCGAGTCCCACTCGAATCGACGGCCGTAGGTGAAAACTGAATCAAACTTCCACCAGAGGCCGTGGTCCACTTCGAAGCGACCTCTTGAATGGCTTGCTTCATCTCTGCGGGTACATCATTTTCAAAATAAAATGTGACTAACTGTTCAGGAGCCCAAGAAATCAAATCCCCAGTTGAATCCAGATTGTAAAAGCAAGAGTCTCTTTCAGCAGACGCCAAATCAGAGTATCCCCCGGAGGGTTGATTCAATTGATACTGATCACACCCGTTCAAAAATAAAGAAGACAGAAGGACAACGCTTAACCTATTCATAAGGCTGGATCCTTACAACTTCGAACTTTTGCTAGAAGATTTTGAGCCTCGACCCATTTAACTTCTTTCGCAAATTCAAGAGGAGTTTGACGGTAAGAATCAAACACCAAGGGACAAGCTCCTTTTTTTAAAAGCTGATCCAGGATTCGAATATCGCTTCTTCTAATTGCAAAATAGAGTGGCGTCCATCCATCCTGAGCGGGATCATTGATGGCCTCAAAGTCCTGGGACAGAATCTCGACCATCTGTAGACTTCCAAATTGAATCGCTTGCATCAAACTTGTGATTCCATCCGGCCTTCGACTTTTAACCCGAGCTCCAGCTTCCATTAAGACTTGAGCAGCTTCAACTTTGTTGGTGCTAACAGCATAATGAAGAGCTGTATCGCCCTGAAAATCAGCTTCATTCACATCCACTTTTAGATTTAATATTTCTTTTAATACTTCAAGATGCCCACGAGCGGCAGCGAGCATTAGGATTGTGGTTCCTTGTTCAGAACGTGAATTTTGGCATTCTTCTTTTTTAGCTAAAAATTCGGAGACAAGATTTTGTCCAACTAGACGAAAACATTCGGAGCCCGATTGACTCGAAGTTTTTTTGACAGACGTAGAGCAAGACACAAGAAGGCTTGCGAAAAAAAGAACGAAAAGTAGATTCACCTACTTCTAAGAGTATCATAAACAGAAGCGAGTTCATCTGGCGTTATCCATCACCCCCACTTTCGTGGGGGAATGGCCGCAGGAAACTATTTTTACAGTCAGGGTACAAGCCCAAAGTGGAGCTTGATCAAACTCGGGGGGTGATCGAAATCATGACCCGAAAGGTATTCGAACGATGTTAATCATCATCCGAAAGATTTGTTCAAGAGTCCAAGGGCAACGTTCGCTTGTTGATTGGCTTGTGCAAGTACTGAAGTACCAGCTTGTAAGAGGATGTTATTTCTCATCATCTCACTTGTCTCTTCAGCCACATCCACGTCACGGATCCGAGAATTTGCAGCAGACATGTTTTCCATGCTCACTGATAAATTTGAAACCGTTGATTGCAATCGATTTTGGATGGCACCAAAGTCGGCTCGCATTGCAGAGACTGACACGATCGCATTATCGATCGAGGCCAGTGCATTTTGAGCAGAGGCTTTATCAGCCACACTTGATAGATTCACACCTAATGCTGCTGAGTTTGCGTCAGCTTTAGAAGCATCAAATGAGATTCGGTCAATTTCAGGATTATTTCTTGTTCCCACTTGGAAATCCAAGATTGAACCCACACCAGCTAAACGTTGAGTTCCGTTGAACTCT